>BNXH01000062.1 GCA_025999435.1 Bacteroidia bacterium
ATTTACTGGTTAAGAAATTTTCTGTTCATTATCCCTTTTCCTCTTTTATTAGTGGCATGTTGGGGGGTAATATGTCTGTGGGGATGTTAGATATCCTCATATCCAATATTATCAGCAGTACGTTAGCCATTATAAATAATTTTCTTCTAAATAGTTATTTTACTTTTAAAGTAACAGATCAAAAGCTTAAACGTTTTGCCTCTTTTGCCGGTATAGCCGTCGTAGGGATGGTTATAAGCTCCTTACTCCTCACTTTGTTTATCGGTATAATGAAAATAGACGATATGGTGTCAAAAGTATTAGCAATATTTATTGTCGCCGCAATACAATTTGGAATTAATAAATTTTTCACCTTTAAGCAAGGTTAAAAATGCTCATATATCTATCTAAATCTCTGATTTCCCAGAACAAATAAAAAGTATGTTTGTTCTAACTCTATAAAACTAAGCCTACACTCAGAAAATAAAACAAGATGCTCAGTACAGGAATAAGAAAGTACATGTCTAATCCGGTAATAGGCCTATTACCATTTATTCTTTTCATTTTTTTACACACACTGGGTGTAGAGACTGTTTATTCATTATCGTTATCGATTTTGCTGGCTATTATCGGAGAAATATTGATAAGGTCATATTATAAAGACAGGAGTTTAAGTATAACATTTTATATATCGGGGATATCACTTTTGACAACACTTTTCGTTTGGTTTTTTACTTTTAAATATCTTGACAAGGGAGAGGTATTTGTTATTCTTTGCGAGGTATTTGTCGTCATCATGTTTATGCTGTTACGCGCCAGTAAAACGTATATAGCTGCTGTCTTCTTCCGTCAAAAAAATCTACGTCAGAGGGCTTTGATGAATGAGTATTATAATTTAGCATCTATAATACAGTATGGCCTTACATTTCATATATTTGGTATTGTGTTGTATAGGCAGTTTTTTCATAAAGAGGATGCCGTTGGAGGATTCGATGTCGTTCTATTTTCAATTCTGCCTGTGCTAATAATATTATCTGTTGGCATTTATCAGGTGTATAAGATAAGTAGCCTTTCTGCTAAATTGAAAAAAGAAGAGTGGATACCTATCGTAACTGAGAAAGGAGAAGTGACCGGAAAGATAGCGAAAAGTGTATCATTGAATATGAAAAACAGATTTTTACATCCTGTTGTAAGAGTTGCTTTAACCTCAAAAACTAAAGTATATTTACAGGAAAGAGATCTAAAGGATGTGCTAAGCCCGGGAAAACTCGATTATCCTTTCGAAAAGTACATGCTTTTTAATCATGAAATAAACCTGGCTGCCAGAAATAGTATCAGCAAAATGGTCGGAGACGACTTGGATATCTCTATAAAATTTGTATTAAAATACGTATTTGAAAATGATAATACAAAACGGTTAAACTTTCTTTTTGTAGCGGAGATCGATGATGAAGATAAGATAAAGAAAAACAATCTGATGACAGGCAAATTCTGGACTATAAAGCAAATCGAAGAGAGTTTCGCGGATGAGATATTCAGCGAATGTTTTGAATTGGAATTCGAATATCTAAAAAATATGGTATTAATGCCTTCTTCTTCCCATTTCATTGGAAAAGCGGCTAATTAAGCATAAGTGGTCGGAAGATTTCAATATATCATATATTATTGTTTATCAATTCAATAGCTTGTAATCAGGTCGGTAAATATATTTTATGACACTGAGATACACTGAGCAGACACGGAGAAACACTGAGTTTTTTTAGTCTCAGTGAACCTCAGTGTCTGCTCAGTGGTACTCAGTGTAACTGTTTTTTTCTGATAAAATAAGTTGTAATTAACTAATAGCTAATACTATAAAATCTTCCGACCACTCCTGCTAATTAAGCTCTTTTCTTTTTCTCCACACCTGATACGAGTTTACAAGATTCTGCCACAGCACATATGCTCCCGGCCCTAAAGACGATATTGGATTTAGATATATTTGCGCCATCCAGATCGCTAAAATTGTATTTTTTTGACCTAATCCTTGCCCGCCTGCTACGGTATCGTCATACATACGACCTAATCTGCGCCCGATAAGGAATTGACCTATACAGACGATAAAGGCTCCAAATGCAATTGATATTTCTACCTTATAGTCAGGACTTTCCTGATCTACAATAAACTGAACTGTTTTTCCTGATATAATAATGAGAGCCAATGACCAAAGGTAGAACGATATACTTTTCATTCTCTTTACCTCATGGTGTATCTTTGGAGCCAGTTTTTGCAGTAATAAAGCGCAGAAAAAAGGCAAAAATAAGAGAAGCGAGACTTTCTGAAAAATAATCCACACCGAGTCGATAAACGAAGATGAGCCAACCTCTCCGATAGCCGCGAAAAATATGGGGCTAACGAATATTACCATCAGGTTACACAATAAGCTATATGCTGTGAGGCTTTCCACATTTCCTCCGAGCATACCTGTTATAACAGGAGCAGAGGTGGCTGTAGGAGCCAATACGCAGATCATAATCCCCTGGGCTACAATTGCATTTATTGGTGAGAGAATCATATAAACAGATATGCTGCCCACTACTTGTATCAGAATAAGCCACAGATGTAGACGGGAAATGCGTATATCCTTGACATTGATATTACAATAAGTGAAAAACAGCATGATTGCGATCAGATAGGGAGTAATAAAGCTTAAAGCTCCTACATATTTGTGGAGTAGAATGCCTAAAATCATTGCAATAGGCATCATATAAGACTTTATTTTATTTAGCATGTAGTTTCTTATATCTCCGGTTGTAGTTATATTATTCTTTTTCGCCTTCCTGCTCTTTCCTGTATGCAATAGGAAGGGCGATAGCACAATACAGCGTCAGGAGGGCTGAAATAAGTAATGTTACGACCCAACCTCTCATGTCGACAAACATCAGATATGCTGAAACGCAAATAAGTAATACGGAAAATATCTGAATATTGAAAAGCCGTTTCCCTCTCAGGCTCTTACCCGGATAGGGTGTTGTAAATGTGGTAGCGGCAAATCCGGCAGCTCCGCCTATTAGCATATATTTTGCGATAGTAGTATCAAAACTGTGCATAACAGCTGCTGCCAGTATAGCAATCGCAGATACTTGAAATAAAATGTTTTTTAGTTTTTGGTTCGATTTCATTCTATGATATATACGTCCTCATTGTCTTTCTTCATGAGGTAATTTTCACGAACAAACTTTTCGATTTGATCTTTGTCAAATTGCAATTGTTCGAGTTTCTGTTTATCTTCGGTGGTTTTATTTCTATAATATTCTATTTGATTATCCAGTTCCATAATTTGGGCATCATAACCAATCCTGGCAAAGATATTGCTTTCGCTTATAAAAAAAGCAAATACAATAATTACAAATATAATCAGCAATTGTACTTTTGTATATCTGGTAATGAGGTAATTAAATATGGATTTTAGAAATTTCATACAATAAAAAATAAAGGCGATTGATTATAAACCCACCTTGCAAAGATATATATTTGTAATTACATTTTATGATCTTAATCCGAACATTATTAAATGGCCAATGGTTAAAGAAAATATAGAGAAGAAATACAGGAACTATTTGTTGCTTGAAAAATCTTTGTCGCCAAACTCTATTGATGCGTATATGGCCGACTTGGCCAAGTTGTCTGATTTTTTAGGGAATGAGGGCCTAAAGGTAGAAAATGTGACACTGGACAATCTTCAACAATTTATTGCCCGGCTTTACGATCTGGGTATAAACGCACGTTCGGTAGCGCGTACCATATCGGGTATCAAGTCGTTCTACAACTTCCTTATGCTCGATGGATATGTACAAACCGACCCGACGGAGCTTTTAGAGACGCCTAAAATAGGATTAAAACTCCCGACTGTACTTTCGCTTGACGAAATAGAGTCCTTGATGTCTGTAATAGATTTGTCAGTAAAAGAGGGACAGCGTAACAGAGCCATTCTTGAAACGTTATATAGTTGCGGCCTGCGTATATCAGAGTTGACTAAGCTAAAGTTTTCCGACCTGTTTTTTGACGAAGGCTTTATCAAAGTGGAAGGCAAAGGTAGTAAACAAAGGCTTGTTCCCATATCCCATACGGCCGTAAATGAGATCAATAAATATCTTTATTATCGCCACGAGATGAAGATAGAAAAAGGGAATGAAGATATTTTATTTTTAAGCAACAGAGGTACTCCGATCTCACGTATTATGGTGTTTCATTTTATAAAAGAGTATGCTGAAAGAGCGGGAATAAAAAAAACAATAAGTCCTCATACATTCAGGCATTCCTTTGCTACCCATTTACTTGAAGGAGGAGCTAATATAAGGGCTATACAATTGATGCTGGGGCATGAGAAAATAACAACAACCGAGATTTATACTCATATGGACAGGGAATACCTGCGCCAGGAGATCATCGAACATCACCCGCGCAATAAGAAGTGAGGAAACAGCATTTTACAATAAGGAATGCGAATCAGTAGTCAGAGAAGTAATAAGTAATAAGTAGTAAGTAGTGAGTAGTGAGTAATAAAAGGAATCAATAAAAATTAGTGACATACTCATTCTCGTCATTGCGAACGGAGTGAAGCAATCCAGTCACTTATTTCCGGATTGCTTCGCCTTTTAGGCTACCAATGACAAATTTTTATATACTGTTGATAATGAGTGAAATGAAAACATATTCAACATATCAAAAATGTAGCGATTTAGCATTCTGTCATATACACATTGTGCCCAAAAGATTGGGTTCCGACTCGCAATGACGAAAGAGTTTGATACGACAATAATTATTTTATAGAACTTAGGTATTTTAAGAACATAATAAATTTTTAAGAAATGAATAAAAGATTTTTTAGACTAGTGGTGGTGGGTGCAATTTCATGCAGCTTCCTGTTTTCTTCGTGTATTGGTCCATTTGCTTTGTCAAATAAACTGTTATCTTGGAACCAGACAGTTAGTGATAAGTTTGTAAATGCTATTTTATTTGTAGTACTATCTCCGGCATATGCAGTCACTCTCACCGGCGACTTATTGTTATTCAATACTATTGAGTTCTGGACAGGCGATAATCCAATCGAAGCCGGCGTGGTGAAAAAAGTTCAGGGAGACAATGGAGTATATACGGTGGAAACGTTAGAAAACGGGTATAAGATAGAAGATGAAGCCGGACAAATAAGCCAATTTATCTATGACAAAGAATCGAATACATGGAGCTTGGTCGCGAATGAAAAAACGACAAAACTGATAACTATATCTGATGATAATAAAAGAGCGATTGTTTATCTTCCAAATGGAGAGGAAAGAAATGTTGAACTTTCGGATAGAGGTGTTTTAGCTTTACAGCAATATGTAGAAAACTCTCAGGTGTATTTTGCAGCCAAATAATATTTGATAAAAACAAGAAGGGGCTATCCCAAAAGTAAAACAACACTATCAAAGTGTTACTCTCTTTGTCATCCTGAGTGCAACGAAGGATCTCAGTCCTCCGGACACGAGATGTTTCACTCCGTTCAACATGACAACCAACGGTCACAGGAGCGTAGCGTATGTAAAAAGATAGTAAAAAAAATACTTTTGAGACACTCTCTTTTTATGATAATTCGAGGCCAAATTCGTCTTTCAATTTCCGGAGGCTTTCGTTCTCTTCCATCATCAGATTGAATTTCTCAGCAGGTGTGAAAGCCAGCTTCTTCTCATTATCTTCACTAATACGAACCTCCATTTTCAGATGGGTATTTTTCAGATTTACGCGTAATCTCGAAAGAATATCCATTCCACTATCCGTCAAACGCTGTTCTTGCACCGGATTGTTTACCACTACTTCAAAAACAGTATTTGCTATAAGATTTGGCAGGCAATTAAGCATCGTATTTTTTAAATGGTGCTCCTCTGTTATTTCTTCAGCATACGCTTTCCATTCGTTAATGAGTTGAAGAGGAGTAAAGCGTTCGTTCAATATTTCGATTGTCATTTCATGACGTTCCTCCTCCTTTTCCTTTTTCTGACCGAATGCCGAAATAGAGACTCCCAGTCCACCTATATGAATATTAACAGGCTTTTGCGTTGGCTCTTTTGTTTGGGTTGGAGCCGATGGCATACGAGCATCACTTTTGGGTGCGGCAATAAGTTGGGATTGTGGTGGCTTTGGAGATGTTTTGACCGGATTAGCCGTATTGGGAGCAGGAGTGGTCTCCTGTTGTGAGAATATCGGATCAATTACCTGCTTTTTTTTTTGATCTTCCGGTCCTGCTTGAGGGGAAGATAACTGGCATAGTCGTATTATCGTCAGATCGGAGAGTAGCCGTTTGTTCCGGCTAATCCTGTAATTGAGATCACTTTCGTTAACAATATCAATAGCTTTATACAAGAACTCATTACTGCATTTTTTTGCAGTTTCAATATACCTGTCGCGAATAGATGCCCCTACTTCAAACAAATCCGCCGTTTTAGGATCTTTACACAAAAGCAAATCTCTTAAATGCGTTGCTATCCCTGTAATCACATTGTTGCCATCGAAGCCTTTGGATAATATTTCGTTCAGAATAAGTAACCCGTCAACTACATTGTTGGAAAGAATACAGTCTGTCAGACGAAAATAATATTCATAGTCTAACACATTCAGGTTCTCAATAACAGCCTTATATGTGACATTTCCTCCGGTAAAACTTACCACCTGATCGAAGATCGACAAGGCGTCACGCATTCCTCCATCCGCTTTTTGGGCAAGTACGTTCAAAGCTTCGGGTTCGGTATTTACATTTTCCTGATCGGCTACATACTGAAGATGCTCAACGGTATCTTTTATAGTGATGCGACTGAAATCATATATCTGGCAACGCGAGAGAATAGTCGGTAATATTTTATGCTTCTCGGTAGTTGCTAAAATAAAAATAGCATGATGCGGAGGTTCTTCCAGTGTTTTCAGGAATGCATTGAATGCAGCTTGTGAAAGCATATGTACCTCATCGATGATATATACCTTATATTTCCCTATTTGAGGTGGGATGCGGACTTGCTCTATCAGGGAACGGATATCGTCGACTGAGTTGTTAGAGGCGGCATCCAGCTCATGTATATTGAAAGAGCGTTGTTCGTTAAAAGCAACACACGACTCGCACTGATTGCAAGCTTCACCATTGGCAGCGGGAGACAAACAGTTTATCGTTTTCGCAAAAATACGGGCGCAAGTAGTTTTGCCAACCCCTCTAGGCCCGCAAAAGAGATATGCATGGGCTAACTTTCCCGATGCAATCGCATTCTTCAGAGTCGTGGTTAATGCCCTTTGTCCCACTACCGAGTTGAACGTAACCGGTCGGTATTTTCGCGCTGAAACTATATAATTGTTCATCCTGATTTTCTCCTTTAGCATTACAAAGCTATGAAAAAAAACGGAAAGAAAAAACGGAAAAACCGAAGGTTAAGACTCAACTTTTTTAACAGTCTACTCATTACATTTATATCATCACTAAAAACTATCATCTATTATATGTATGGAACAAAAAACAAGCCCTATTGTGACGGAACACACATGCTAAAATAGGCTTTAAGGACTAAGGATTATTGGAATTTCTATTTAAATGAGGGCGTATAAATTGCAAATTTAATTTATACGCTCTCATTTTTTGATTTAAAGTGTTGTTTGCAGAACATTTTATTATATCTTTGTACCCGCTAACGCAATTTAGCTGCGGATGTGGTGTAATTGGTAGCCACGCCAGACTTAGGATCTGGTGCTGAGAGGCGTGGGGGTTCGAGTCCCTTCATCCGCACTGAGAGCGACAAATTGAAGATTTCTTCTTTTTGTCGCTTTTTTCATTCCTGTAACTTCCTATTTCTGTGTTGATTAAATGAAGAAATGAATTGTGGGATCACGGATCAGGTAAAAATAGATGGTATAAATTTGCGTTTTCCTGCTGAGCCCGTTTTCCCCGGACGAATAGATTTGCTTGGCCGATAATAGTATGGCGCAAAATATTGCAGCGAAAATTGAAATAGAAAAGGCTGCCAAAAGTATTATCTGATCGGGTGTTGTCATATATCGCTTATTCCCTTGTCTTTCTTACATCTCCAATAACTTCTTACACTTCCGAATCCTGCCAGCTTGCATAATGACTCGACACTTTTCCCCTGGTTCTCGTCCATTTGCAGGAGTTTTTCCATTTCAGCCATCGCCAGGAGTTTACATATTGCCTGAAATTCATTCCATAAACCTCATTGATAAAGTGGGATAAGTAGCTCTTATTAGTCTTGAATATATCCAGAAGATCGGTAATCTTCAGTTTCATATCAAGATAGGACCTGTGGATATAAACATCTGCGCGCTAAAGTAGATAACTTACATGGAAAATTTTACCGCTTTCCTATACCGCTGAATGAAGATTATGCGAGCTTAGGTATCACTCCTCAAAATCCGGGCTATTAAAATATATCAGAATAAGGAGAAGCTAGGTACTAAACGAAAGATACAATAGACTCATAATCTATTTATTAAAATGTATTTAATAAATAAAAACATTATTTTCGTTAATTTATCAGTTTATTTAAAAATAAATATTAAATTACATAATATTCTATTTTATAATAAAACACTTATATTAACCTTTAAATTCAAACTTATGGGAGCAAAATTATTTAGATTGTCAGTTTTGATTTTAATGGTTTGGTTTATCGTCCCCCGGTGTGGGTTGACTATGCAGATGGAAAGAGGCTGAACACTGCTACTTTAATTGTAGAGAAATATGAAGCAAGTAAATGGTGGGAAAAATTTGCAAATGAAGGATTGAATGCGGTAGTCAAATACGGTAAAAACAAGTTAGGTAAAGATGGGGCTAGTTTAGACCAAGCAGAAGCAATTGTTGTTGCCTCTCCGACAGAAATCTTATTCTTACCTGCGGATAGAATTGTAAAAAAATATAATACTAAATCTTATACCCATACATTTGTAGAATATTTTACAACGATAACAATTGACTGGAGTAATACTAATGGTATTTCTATTAATGGAATAAATTCTGGCAATTTAGACAAACCGAAAACATGGATTAATGTGATAGGTAAAGCCTTCAATGAAAGTAAACCAAAACTAACGAACGGAGAAGTTCTTGTTTGTGCAGGATTTGGAAATGTCTGGAAAGGCATGAAGATAACAACTCCTAAGTAATTTGAAAATCATATATTTATCTGTTAAATAAATCCAATATAAAGCCATGAAGAAAAAAATAATACTAAACATTCTTGTTTTTATATTCACATTACCTGTTTTCTGCCAATTTGGAATTAAAGGTGGAGTTAATTTATCTACGTTGACAAATTATACAAGTGCAAGTTATCGTTTTGGTGGTCATATAGGACTAACTTTTGAAAAAAGGCTTTCAGACAAGTGGTATTTCCAGCCTGAACTATTACTTTCTTCAAGTGGCGCTAATTTCGGCGATATCAGTTCTGTTATAAAAGGGGGACATGTTCAGGGCAAACGCATCAAATTTTTGTTATTAATTCCGGAATAAGTACTATCTTTCCGAAGAAAACGCCTTATGGAAAGTCCGCTGTACTATTTTTCGTCTTTAACAGATCCCCGTGTAGAAAGAACTCGCGAGCATGATCTTGAAGATATATTATTTATCGCCATAGCCTCTATAATTTGTGGAGCAGAAGGCTGGAATGAGATTGAAGAATTCGGCAAGTCTAAAGAAGACTGGCTCA
>BNXH01000063.1 GCA_025999435.1 Bacteroidia bacterium
AAACGTCAAGAACCAAAAAGAGAAATCGCTCGACGCGATGCATCAAATAAAGAAACAGGCATACGAAATAAAAGAAGCCATTCTCAAAAACAATCTTGATGAGATAGGCTATATTTTACATCGGGGCTGGACTTACAAAAGAGATATGGCTGAGGGTATTACTACTCCCATCTTCGAAGAATTGTATAATACTGCTATCTCGGCAGGTTCTACCGGTGGTAAAATATCGGGTGCCGGAGGAGGCGGTTATATTTTCTTCTATTGCCCGGGAAATACGAAATTTGCAGTAGCCCAGGCTCTTCACTGTTTGGGCGGGAGCATTCAGCCCTATTCCTTTACGAAGAAAGGTTTGGAAACTTGGCACACGAAATAAAGTAAATGAAGGTAGCGGTACTCATACGTGTTTATGACAGAATTGACGATCTGAAATATAATCTCCGTGTTATATCCGAAACATGGAAAAGCAACGATTACTATGTCATAGTAGTAAGCAATGGCAAAAGTAATGGTTTTGAAATTTTACCCGAGTCATTGCCTTTAATAGATAAACTCGTCATTTTACAGGAAAATGCCGGACATAGAAAAGGCAATTCTCAATTGCTGATGGAGGGTAGCAAATATATTCCGGAAGACTGTCAGTATACACTGATACTGGAAGCCGATACCTGGATGTATAAAGACGGGATCATATCTAAATATATAAAACGACTGTCAGAGAATACCGATACTGTTTGGGCCAGTGCCGATTGGTACGACAAATATTATGCTTTGGCTACAGACTTTGCAATAATTAAAACGGACTATATAAGAACTAATCCCGGAATATTCGATTTCGAATTATTCCCCGAATGTCATATTGCAAATTTCTTGCGCGATACTGATCGGAAATATATGTGGATAAAAGAAAATATGCCGGTGCATGTTCCGAGTTACGTGAAATATAAATATCCGTATGTCCCGAATATAAAAGAAGGGCGATTCTATGTGTTCCCCAAGTCGAAGACAGTAACACATCATATCGAATTTTTGAAAGGCGGAATGGAGCAGAAGAAAAAATATTTCAATATTCTTGCCGGATTCGACTTCTTTCCTGAGGCGAAAACAGAAAATAAATATTGGAACCGTTTCAAAATGAAGTTTTGGATAGGGTTAAGCAAATGCTTTCTCAAAAGAAGTTGGTACAGCAAAAAGACATATAAAGAAATAATACAGAACTAAGTTTATGATATTCTCCTCCTATGGTTTTGTACTGGTTTTTCTGCCATTGTTGCTTCTGTTCTACTTTGGCATGGCGAAGTATGTCACAAGAAGAACGCAACAATGTTTTCTTATTATAGCTTCTCTTATTTTTTACGGAGCTCTCTTTTTCGAGGGGTTTAAACATTTATGGTATATCTGGCTGATCCTTTCATCTGTTATAATCAATTACTCTGTTTCTCTGGGTGTTCAGAATATAAAAAAGGTTCTTTTCCGAAAAGCTCTGTTTGTACTTGGTGTTCTTTTCAATATAGGATTGCTCGGCTATTACAAATACTACAACTTTTTCCTGGAGAATATAAACTATGCTTTTGATACCCATTTCACACTTAAATATATAATCCTTCCTTTAGGTATCAGCTTTTTTACATTCCAGCAAATAGCTTATTTAATAGACATTTGGAAAAAGCAGGAGAAAGTTCCTGACTTTATGGATTATTCGTTATTTGTCGTCTTCTTTCCGAAGATGGCTATGGGGCCTATTACCTTCTTAAAGGATGTGGTGCCTCAGTTTCAGGACGAAAAGAACCGTTTCTTTAATCCGGACAACTTCTCCAAAGGGCTTTTCATTTTTGCAATAGGTGTCTTTAAAAAAGCCGTAATAGCTGATACTTTAGAAGGTTTAGTATACTGTGCATATTATGAGCCTTCAAGTCTTTCCTTTGGCACTGCATGGCTTGGTTCTTTGGCTTATACATTCCAAATCTTTTTCGATTTTAGCGGATATTCCGATATGGCTATCGGTTTAGGTAAGATGTTCAATATTAACTTGCCTGTAAACTTCTATTCACCATACAAATCGAAAAGTATTACAGAATTTTGGAAGCGATGGCATATCACTTTAGGGCGTTCTTTGGCTGTCCTTGTTTATTTCCCTCTTGGAGGAAACAGAAAGGGTATGTCCCGCACATGCTTCAACTTGTTCATGGTGTTTTTGGTTAGTGGAATCTGGCATGGCGCCGCATGGACCTTTATAATCTGGGGTATTGCACACGGTATAGTCCGCGTATTTGAGAAGTTATTTGAAAAACAGATTGAGAAAGTCCCGTCTTTCATCCGTATATTTTTTACGTTCATGTTTGTCAATGCAGCATGGGTGCTGTTTAGATCTACGAGTTTAGAGCAAGCATTGGTATTTCTCAAAAGAATGTTCCTGCCCGGAAATATCTCTTTTGCCGGCATATCCGGTCTGGCTTTCAATACCAATATATCGTACCCTGATATTATGGCTGTAATATACGTTATTACTATTATAGTGATACTTGCCGCTCTTGTTTTTATTTATCCTAAAAACAGTATCGACAAATACAATGAGTTTCGACCGACAATAAAGAATGCGGTTATTACGGCTCTTCTTTTGGCCTTTTCTATCGTTCATTTTTCCCGGGTAGGAGCGTTTATCTATTTCAATTTTTAGAGTATGCAGACATCAAAGAAAAAATATTCATCAAAAAGGTTTATTACTACTTTTACAATAGTATGCCTTGTTGCCTTGATGTGCATAGGTCTGATAAGCTATATTGTAGATCCGTTTTTCCAATTTAGGGCAAAACCCGATACCCGGTACTTTTTAAATCCACGTTTTATAACAGGAGGATTATCTAAAAATTATGATTACAATGTTGTCGTTTTAGGCTCTTCTATGACGCAGAATTTTAATCTGAATATTTTGCGGAATATCAATGCAGACTACAAGCCGGTAAAACTCTCAACCGGAGGGATGAACTGCCTGGAAATGGAATATATTTACTCTTTCATAAAGAAGGAACAAGTGAAAACGTTCATCATCAATATCGATATTCCTCCATTTAATACAACTTTTGAAGAGGTTCGATATCCGCAATATCTGTATGAAGACGGGATTATCAATAAGCTTAAATACTTGTACGGATATGAAACATTTGTACGGTTTACTCCAATAGATATTGGACTTACCATCTATCTTAAAGACAAAAAGAACATTACCCCTGAGTATGATATGAAAACCAATATCGATAATGTGGGTAATACAAGCCTCGATGTACATTATGGCGCTGACTATGTAAAACAATTATATCTTAGTGGTTGGACGGTTTCGGAACAATCATTGGAAGATATGCGACCGCGTATGCAAAACCGTCTCGATAGTATGCTGGCTAGAATGTCGCCTGACAAATATCCGGATGCCGAATATATTTTTGTGATGCCTCCATACTCAGCCCTGTATTGGTATCATGCAAAACAACGGGGCTACTATGACGAGTTTATGGAGTTTACCCGCTATATAGAACATTCGATAAGTAAATATAATAATGTAAGAATAGCTTTCTTTTTCGATATAGATGAGATTACCGATTTGAATTATTATGCGGATATTACCCATTTTAATCCTGCTATATCGGATAAAATTCTAGAGAATATAAATAATCCTGTCTATACGCTTGATTCGTCAGATATAGATTACAGGTTGCAAAAAGTAGATAGTTTAGTAAACGTATTTGTAGAACAAAATAACGATTGGCTAAAATAAATAAGATATGTTTGTTGTAAATGGAAGATATTTAACGCAAAAAGTGACAGGAGTACACCGCTATGCCTTTGAAATTTGTAATCAGTTGCACGAAATGGGAGTAGACTTCCATGTAGCTATACCCCAGGAAATTCATCCTGATTATAAATTCAGTTTCAGAACTGTGAAATGTGGCTCTCTCAACACGCATCTGTGGGAGCAAATATCTTTGCCCCGTTATTTGAAAAGTATAGGTAGCCCTCTTCTGATAAGCTTTACAGGGTGTGGCCCTCTCAACTATACCAATCAGATAATGACTATCCACGATGTGTCGCATGAGCGTTATCCGGAATGGTTTTCAAAAAACTATTACCGGTTCTATCATTTTATGATGCCTCGTATTGGGCGTAAAGCCCATGCCGTACTGACTGTAAGCGAATTTTCAAAAAATGAGATTGTCGATACTTTAGGATTGGATGTAAACAAAATACATGTCATACATAGTAATGTTCCATTTCGAAATAAACCGGCTAAAGACGAAATATTAAATTATCAGCCCGACCCGGATAGGGAGAAATATATCATTGCCGTATCTACGATGGATCCCCGGAAAAACTTTATACGATTGGTCGAAGCATTTGAGAAAATAAACGATAAATCTATTAAGTTGTACATTATAGGAATGTCGTTTAAGGCATTCAATACACCCGATATGCAGAAGCTGATAAGTGAGAATGTGCATCTTCCGGGCTATATACCCGATGATGCTTTGCAAAAAATGTATCAGGATGCATTACTCTCTGTATACCCCTCTTTATATGAAGGGTTCGGGCTTCCTCCATTGGAGTCGATGACATACGGATGTCCTGTCATTAATTCAGATATTCCGGCTCTGAGGGAAGTTAGTGGCGACGCAGCTTTATATGTCGATCCATATAATGTACCGGATATCACATCTCAGATAAATAAACTGTTGGAAGACGAAAAGTTGAGACAAGATTTACGGTTAAAAGGTTTGGGGCAAATTAAAAACTATTCGTGGGAAAAGTCGGCTAAACAAGTATATGAACTTGCACAAAGATTTTCATAAAGATAAAATATTTGTTTTACCCTGAAAAAGAGCCTCAACGGATTGTTCTGTCATTTTACAATTTCATCAAAATGGATGTGCTTTTCCTTTGAAAATCCCTTAATTTAATCTATTTTTGTATAGTAATAGAAAAAAGTAATACCATATGGTTATTTTCTATAATTTGCAACTAAAAATTAACTATTCTAAATAACTAAAAACAATTTTGATTTATGAGTTGGTTACTTAATTCTTCTATTGGAAAGAAGCTGATAATGAGTATTACCGGTATCGCTCTTGTTTTGTTTTTGCTGTTCCATGCTGCAATGAATGTTACAGCGGTGTTTTCAGCAGATGCTTACAACACAATTTGCTCTTTGCTTGGGGCTAATTGGTATGCAGTAGCCGGTACTATAGCTTTGGGTGGGCTTGTTGCCATCCATTTCATTTATGCTTTGATTCTCACTGTTCAGAATCGCAAAGCTCGCGGACACGATGCTTATGTGGTTAGCGTGCGTCCTAAAAATGTGGAGTGGGCATCACAAAACATGTTTGTTCTGGGAGTGATTGTTATCGGATTTATGGTACTTCACTTCAGCCAATTTTGGTACAAAATGATGTTTACCGAATTAATAGGACATCACGAAGTCGAATTGGGCGGCAAATTAGTATCACCTCAGGATGGTGCTGCATTTATCCAATACTACTTCAGTCAAGCATGGGTAGTCGTAGCATACATTGTATGGTATATAGCTTTGTGGTTCCACCTGTCTCACGGTTTTTGGAGCGCTATCCAAACTATCGGTTGGAATAACCTTATATGGATGAACCGTTGGAAAGTCGTTTCACAAGTGGTTGCTACTGTTATTTGTCTGGCATTTGCTTTTGTAACCCTCTACTTTTACGCAAGACATTTATTTTGTCCCTTTGTTTAAGTAGACAGTGATTATTTTTGTTTAAAGATTAAAGAACAATAGATATGAGTAATATACTAGATCCAAAAAAAGATTCAAAAATACCTGAAGGACCATTGGCAGAAAAATGGACCAACTACAAGGCTCACCAGAAATTGGTGAATCCTGCCAACAAGAGACGTCTCGATATCATTGTGGTAGGAACAGGTCTTGCCGGAGCATCGGCCGCCGCGTCCCTCGGTGAAATGGGATTCAATGTGTTGAACTTCTGTATTCAGGATTCTCCTCGCCGTGCACACTCGATTGCTGCTCAGGGAGGTATAAATGCCGCGAAGAATTATCAAAACGACGGCGATTCGGTTTACCGTCTGTTCTACGATACAATCAAAGGTGGTGACTACCGTGCACGCGAAGCAAACGTTCATCGTTTGGCTGAGGTAGCAAATAGTATCATCGACCAGTGTGTTGCACAAGGTGTTCCTTTTGCTCGCGAATATGGCGGTTTGCTTGATAACCGTTCATTCGGCGGGGCGCAGGTTTCCCGTACATTCTACGCTAAAGGACAAACCGGACAACAATTATTGTTAGGTGCTTATTCAGCACTTAGCCGTCAGGTGAACAAGGGTAGTGTAAAACTATATACCCGTTACGAAATGGTTGATGTCGTTCTTGTTAAGGACGATAAAGGAGAAGAGCGCGCTCGCGGTATTATTGCCCGCAACCTTGTAACAGGTAAATTGGAGCGTTTTGCCGCACATGCGGTAGTTATAGCAACCGGAGGATACGGGAATGCATTCTTCCTTTCTACAAATGCAATGGGATCGAATGGGTCATCGGCAATACAATGTTATAAAAGAGGAGCATATTTTGCAAACCCTTGTTTCGCTCAAATCCACCCTACATGTATCCCTGTACATGGCGAGTTTCAGTCGAAACTGACATTGATGTCCGAATCGCTTCGTAACGACGGGCGTATTTGGGTACCTAAGAAAAAAGAAGATGCTGAAGCAATTCGTGCAGGTAAATTGAAACCAACTCAAATAAAAGAAGAGGATAGGGATTATTATCTGGAAAGACGTTATCCTGCTTTCGGTAATCTGGTTCCTCGCGACGTGGCTTCACGTGCCGCGAAGGAGAGATGTGACGCCGGTTTTGGTGTTGGCTCTACAGGTTTGGCCGTTTATCTTGATTTCGCGGATGCAATCAATCGTCTTGGTAAAAATGTGGTAGAAGCTAAATATGGCAACTTGTTCCAGATGTATGAAAAGATCGTGGACGAAAATCCATATGAAACTCCGATGATGATTTATCCTGCTATCCACTACACAATGGGTGGTATCTGGGTTGACTACGAATTGATGACTTCCGTTAAGGGGCTATTTGCGCTAGGGGAAGCTAACTTTTCCGATCATGGAGCTAACCGTCTGGGTGCATCGGCTTTGATGCAAGGATTGGCTGACGGATATTTCGTATTGCCATATACTATTCAAAATTATCTTGCCGACCAGATCTCCGTACCTCGTTTCAGTACAGATCTTCCTGAATTTGAAAAGGCGGAACTTGAGGTTAAAGAGAAAGTTGCCAAACTAATGAGTATAAAAGGCAATCGTTCTGTAGATTCTATTCATAAGCAACTTGGACACATTATGTGGGACAAGGTTGGTATGGCACGGACTAAAGATTCTTTGGAAAAGGCTATCGAGGAATTGAAAGCGGTAAAAAAAGAATTCTGGTCTAATGTACGTATTCCGGGAGAAGTGTCAGATCTGAATACAGAACTTGAAAAAGCATTGCGTTTGGCCGACTTTATCGAAATCGGACTATTGATGGCTTATGATGGTCTAAATCGCAATGAATCTTGTGGTGGACACTTCCGCGAAGAATTCCAAACTCCAGAGGGTGAAGCTATGCGTGACGATGAGCATTATTCTTATGTTGCTTGTTGGAAGTATCAGGGTGACAACGATGCTCCTGAACTTGTAAAAGAACCTCTTGATTATGAGTTCGTAGTAAGACAACAAAGAAATTATAAGGCTTAATTTTAGTATACTAGTTTATAAGTATACAAGTGTACTAGAGAATAAAGAGTAAAAAAATATTTACTGAAGAAAATTAAAATGGATTCTCATAAGAATTTGATTGTATGGCAAAAAAGTATAGACCTTGTAAAATTGGTTTATTCTGTGATGCATTCATTTCCTAAAGATGAGCAATTCGGGTTAGTTTCTCAAATAAAAAGAGCCGTAGTTTCGATTCCATCTAATATTGCAGAAGGATTTGGCAGAGGTTCTAAAAAAGATTGTAAACGTTTTATTCATATAGCACTAGGTTCTGCTATTGAGCTCGATACACAATTGATTATATCGAAAGAGTTAGATTTTCTGAGTGAGAAAGATCATGGAGTAATCTGTTCTTTACTTTCAGAAATAAAGAGAATGCTAAAAGCTTTAATCAAATCGTTGAAAGAAGAATCTCTAGTAAACTAGTATACTAAAAACTTTAAAACTCAAAAAAATGGAAAAACTAATCAATATAACATTAAAAGTTTGGCGTCAAAAAGGTCCTCAGGTAAAAGGGGCTTTTGAAACACATAAGCTAGATGGCATTTCAACAGAGAGTTCATTCCTGGAAATGCTTGATATCTTAAACGAAAATCTGATCAATGAGGGAAAAGAACCTGTAGTATTCGACCATGACTGTCGCGAAGGTATTTGCGGTATGTGTAGCTTATACATTAACGGGCATCCTCACGGACCGGACGAGGATATTACAACATGTCAGCTGCATATGCGTAAATTCAAGGATGGTGAAACTATCACAATCGAGCCTTGGCGTTCGGCAGGATTCCCTGTGATTCGCGACCTGATGGTAGATCGTATGGCTTTTGATAAGATTATGCAGGCAGGAGGTTATGTCAGTGTAAATACTGGAGGTATACCTGATGCTAACGCGATACCTATTCCTAAAAAAGATGCGGATGAGGCTATGGATGCTGCTTCTTGTATTGGTTGCGGAGCTTGTGTTGCTGCATGTAAGAATGGTTCGGCTA
>BNXH01000064.1 GCA_025999435.1 Bacteroidia bacterium
TATCTATAATAGACAATTTGAAAATGAGAAAATGAGCGAATTTGAAAATGAGAAAATGTGTGTGGAGTTTGTTACATTTTAGTTAAAAAGTTACGAGTAGACGAGATACGAGATACGAGTTGTTGGCTGTTGACTGATAACTGTAGAAGTTTGTTACTTTTTAGTTAAATTCTGGTTTGTCATGCTGACGACAGGAAGCATCTCCTGTCTCTCGGGGATCGGGATCCTTCCCTGCGGTCAGGATGACAAAGAGGGTAGCCGCGCGAGCAAGGGCTAACGGCTAACAGCTAAAAAATAACTGTAGAAGTTTGTTACATTTTAGTTAAAAGTAGAGATCAAAGTAGTAGTTTGTTTTATGTTGACTGCTGACTGTTGACTGTTGACTGTTGACTGTTGACTGATAACTGACATATGTATATTATCACATCGTTTTTTATGGTATCTTTGCGGATAATCATTTAAACTTAAGCCTTGAGTTCTTAATGGGTTTTTGTTTACTTTCGTACAAGTTTAAAAAATCTATCTATGCAATATAAAATAACGGCGCCCGTATTATTTAATTCAAAGATAAAACTTCCGTCATCGAAAAGTATAAGTAACAGGGCTCTTATACTGAATGCTCTAAGCCTGAATTCTTTCGATATAGAAAACTTATCCGATTGTGACGATACGGCTGTCATGGTAGAAGCTTTTACCTCGGGGAGTAATCTGATAGATGTAAAAGCCGCAGGAACGTCGATGCGTTTTCTGACTGCGTTTTTGACTATTACTCCCGGGGAATGGATTATTACAGGTACCGAACGGATGCAGGAGCGCCCTATCCATATTTTGGTAGATGCTTTAGTCACTTTAGGTGCGCGCATACAATATTTAGGAAAAGTAGGGTATCCTCCTTTAAAAATTAAAGGTACAGCTATTGATGGCGGGGAAATTTATTTGTCCGGAGATGTTAGTTCGCAGTTTATTTCGGCTTTATTAATGATTGCACCTACTATGAGCAGAGGACTGACTATACATCTTGAAGGCGAAATTATCTCCGTGCCATATATTAAGCTGACCTTGGGTATGATGGCTCAGTTTGGCGTTAAGGCTCACTGGGAAGGCAATACTATAAGAATGCATTATGAAGAATACAAGCCGGTACACTATATTGTAGAATCGGATTGGTCGGCTGCTTCATATTGGTATGCGATGGCAGCTTTGGCAGATGAGGCCCATATTCAGTTGACAGGTTTATTTAAGAACAGTATGCAAGGTGATTCTAAAGTAGCTGAACTCTTTACCGATTTAGGGATTGCGACAGAATTTACCGAAACAGGCGTAACGTTAGTTAAAACGAATAGGGTTACAAAAAAGATGTTTCATAATTTTGTGAATGAACCCGATTTGGCACAGACATTTGTTGTAACCTGCTGTATGATGAATATCCCGTTTTTGTTTACAGGTTTGCAAAGCTTGAAAATAAAAGAAACAGATAGGATAGAAGCTCTGAAAAATGAAATGAAAAAACTCGGCTACCTCATCTATGATAGTGAGAATAGTATTTTAGAATGGAATGGCGAGCGTTGCCAACCGGAAGAAAATCCAGTAATAAAAACTTACGAAGATCATCGTATGGCAATGGCCTTTGCGCCGGCAGCGATAAAATTAGGAGCAATAACAATAGCCGACCCGAAAGTGGTTACGAAGTCATATCCCGCTTATTGGGATGATTTGAAGTCGGTAGGTTATAATATAGAAGAATAAAATTAGTCCAGACGGTATCCATATTGACGGAGTAGGTTGTCCCTGCTTCGCCAATCCTTTTCTACCTTAACGAATATTTGAAGGAATATTTTCTTATTAAAGAAACGTTCTATATCAAGTCTTGCCATAGTCGCCACCTTTTTCAGGGCAGCGCCCTTGTGCCCTATAATAATCCCTTTTTGTGTGTCGCGTTCGGCAATTATCAGAGCCCTGATGTTGATTATATCTTTTTCTTCCTTAAACTCTTCCACTATGACCTCTACTGCATACGGTATCTCCTTCTGATAGTAAAGAAGGATTTTTTCTCTTATAATTTCTGTGACGAAGAATCGGGCAGGCCGGTCTGTCAGAGCGTCCTTTTCAAAATATGGAGGCGATTCGGGTATTAATTGTAATATCCGGTTTTTTATCACATCTACATTGAATTTATTCAATGCCGAGATCGGATATATTTCAGCTCCGGGTAAAAGTTCTTTCCACTGAGCTACCAGCTTTTCCAGTTCCTGTTGATTGGTTTGATCTATCTTGTTTATTAGCAAAAGTACAGGAGCTTCCACTTTTTGTACTTTTTGCAAAAATTCTTCGTTCTTATCTGTTTTCTCTACAACGTCTGTCATATAAAGAAGAACATCTGCATCACTCAAAGCCGACTCTGAAAAGCTGAGCATAGATTCCTGCAATTTGTAGTTCGGACGAAGGACTCCCGGAGTATCGGAATATACAATCTGATAATCTTCGGTGTTTACGATCCCTAAGATACGATGGCGGGTCGTCTGTGCCTTCGATGTGATGATTGATACTTTTTCACCTACTAAAAGGTTCATCAATGTGGATTTACCTACATTGGGGTTGCCTACTATATTTACAAATCCGGATTTATGCATTCTTATTGTATATTTTGGTGCAAAGTTAATTAAAAAACCTCCGAAGATCGCTCCTCAGAGGTATTTTCTAATGTTTGTATTGAAGAATAGAGTTTATCGGCCGTATCTTGACGTATCTCCTTTTGGTTTAGCCTTAGCCCGCTAAATCTTTAGGTAAAATGAAAAAAATCCATCTGAAAACAGATATAAAAAATTGTTGCTATAAAATTTAAACAGAACTCTAAATACTATTTTAACTGCTTTTTAAAACAAAATCATTACTTTTGCGGTCAATAAAAGAACTAATTAGCCGAACAGTTTCGGTACGATAGCGAATACGCCTTAATATGCAGAAAAATTTAGTAATAGTTGAATCCCCGGCAAAGGCCAAGACAATAGAGAAATTTTTAGGTAAAGATTACAAAGTAATGTCCAGCTACGGACATATCAGAGACTTGAAGAAAAAAGACCTGGGTATTGATTTGGAAAACGGGTACACTCCCATATATGAAGTTCCATCCGATAAAAAGAAAGTTGTGGATGAACTGAAGAAAGCGGCAAAGGACGCAGATATGGTATGGTTGGCTTCCGATGAAGACCGTGAGGGAGAAGCTATATCCTGGCATTTGTATGAGACTTTAAAGCTTGATAAAAAGAAAACAAGGAGAATCGCTTTCCACGAAATAACCAAAGATGCAATTCTTCATGCTATAGAAAATCCCCGTAATATAGATGAGAATCTGGTAGATGCCCAACAAGCTCGCCGTGTGCTCGATCGCATAGTTGGCTTTGAGCTGTCTCCTGTATTATGGCGCAAGGTAAAGCCTGCATTATCAGCCGGACGTGTACAATCTGTGGCCGTAAGGCTGATTGTGGAACGCGAACGTGAGATACAGGCCTTCAAAACGGAAACTTCTTATAGAGTGATAGCTATATTTACGAAGGATGACAATAGTGTCGTTTCTGAGATTAAGACTGAACTTAGTAAACGTTTAAAGACAAAAAAAGAGGCTCTCGATCTGTTAGAAAAATTGAAAGATGCAGCATTCAAAGTCGAGGATGTAGAGACTAAGCCGGTTAAAAAATCGCCGGCTGCTCCGTTCACTACTTCTACACTCCAACAGGAAGCCTCCCGCAAGCTCGGATTCCCGGTATCGCTTACTATGATGGTTGCCCAAAAACTCTATGAATCGGGAAAGATCACATATATGCGTACCGACTCTGTAAACTTATCGAGTTTGGCTATAAATACAGCGAAAGCAGAAGTAGAATCTGCATACGGAAAGCAATATTCAAAAGTTCGTCAGTTTTCTACCAAGAGTAAAGGCGCTCAAGAGGCACACGAGGCTATTCGTCCTACGTATATGTCGGAACATACAATATCGGGAACGGCACAGGAGAAAAAACTCTATGACCTGATCTGGAAAAGAACGATTGCTTCGCAGATGGCTGATGCAGAACTTGAAAAAACAACTGTTACGGTTGATATATCCAATAGTAAAGATTTGAAGTTTGTTGCTGTAGGTGAAGTGATTAAGTTTGACGGATTTTTGCATGTTTATCTGGAAGGTTCTGACGACGAAAATATAGATAATGAAACAACTCTTTTGCCTCAGGTGAAAGTGCAAGATGTTGTAGATATGAAGGAGGCTGTTGCCACAGAACGCTTTACTCAGCGTCCGAGCCGTTATAGCGAAGCATCGTTGGTTCGTAAGTTGGAAGAATTGGGTATTGGACGCCCGTCTACTTATGCACCTACAATATCTACTATACAGAATCGCGAGTATGTGGAAAAGTCGAATATAGAAGGTACAGAACGTCAATATAATATTCTGACTCTGAAAAAAGACAAAATATCAGATAACCAGAAAACAGAAATAACCGGGGCAGATAAAGGAAAATTGTTGCCAACAGACACCGGAATAGTAGTGAATGATTTCCTGACAAAATTCTTTCCTGATATCTTAGACTATAACTTTACAGCAAATGTTGAAAGGGAATTTGACCAGGTTGCAGATGGAGAAGAAAATTGGACAAAGCTGATCGATAAATTCTACAAAGCATTTCATCCAACAGTAGAATCTGCAACAAATATGCAGACCGATCATAAGGTGGGAGAGCGTATACTGGGTGTTGATCCTAAATCAGGACGACAGGTATCAGTAAAGATCGGCCGCTTTGGGCCAATGGTACAGATCGGAGTACAGGAGGAAGAAGAAAAACCTCAGTTTGCAGGTCTCCAAAAGAGCCAGTCCATAGCCACAATAACACTTGAAGAAGCTTTGAAGCTATTTGATCTTCCCCGTACTATCGGAGAATTTGAAGGTAAGGAGGTCAGTGTCGGCGCCGGCCGTTTCGGCCCTTATGTAAAACACGACGGCAAATTCATATCCTTACCTAAAGGGTACGATCCTTATAGTGTTAACATAGAGGATGCAATACCATTAATTGAAGACAAACGGAAAAAGGACGCAGAAAAAGTGATTAAAGTATTCACTGAAGATGCAGACCTCCAACTCTTAAACGGACGTTATGGACCTTATATAGCATATAAGAAAAATAACTATAAGATTCCTAAGGGAACAGATCCTACTAGCCTTGATTTTGAATCTGTAATGAAAATTGTAAGCTCTACAGATGAAAAAGCGCCATCAAAGGCTAAAGGGAAGACAAAGAAAAAATAAAGTATTAATTATATGGATTTTATCCTCAAAAAATTATTCGGATACAGAGGGTTTAGGATTATCGTTCCATTATTGGATTTAATCTTTGTATATGCTGCCAATATAGTTGCCTTCTATATATTCAAAGATGATCTGGATAACTTTACGGCAAACTATAATGCTTTTTGGGCGGTTTTGCCATATATGCTAATAGGGTATTTCTTCCTTAGCCAGATTTTTGAACTGGATAAACCTAAAGACTTTACCTTCTTTGGTATCAGCTATACTGTAGTGCTTACCATATTGTCCTTGTTATTTGTAACAATGGCTATTAGCTTTTTATCCAGGGAGTTTGCTTATCCTAGAAGTATATTGCTGACGGCTGCCGTTTTGCAAGTAGTCTTTATTTCTTTTTGGCATCTATTTGCTAGTCACATGCACTTTCGTTTATACAAGGGTAGGTCTATTTTAGTTATAGGACACGAGAAATCTCAGGTGCTAGCCTTCAAGTTGCTGGAATCTAATGGTATGTGGGCGAACATAAAACATGTTTGTGCACCCGGTCATCCCGGTTTATATGATTTTATTAACGAATGCGAAGTGACTTTTCTGACAGAGGATATAGAAGAAGAAATGAAACGGCAAATCATATTTTACTGCATAGAAAATCATAGAACGGTATTTTATCAGCCCAAAAACTCTGAGATTTTAAAATTTAATTCAAACTTTTACCAGATAGATGATTCTCCTGTATTAGATGTAAGAACACTGGATCTGGCACAGAGTAACCTTGTTCTGAAGCGATTTATTGACGTATTGCTTGGAGGAGCGGCGCTTTTTGTGTTTTTTGTTCCCTTTGTACTGGTTTACCTTGCCCTGAAAATCGGTGGTGGTACGGCCTTTTTTGTGCAAGAACGTGTGACCCGTAATAATAAAGTCTTTAAAATGTATAAGTTCCGGACGATGATCGAAAACGCAGAAGCTTTGTCCGGTCCGGTTCTGGCACAAGAAACAGATAAACGGATAACGAAATTTGGACGTTTTCTTAGAGCTACGCGTTTAGATGAAATTCCACAGATATATAATATCCTTGTTGGAGAAATGAGTATTGTTGGCCCCCGGCCCGAACGCCCATTCTTTGTAGAGCAATTTTCAGAAGAAATTTCCGAATATAATTTACGCCATAGAGTAAAAGCCGGTTTGACGGGTTTGGCTCAGGTGCAAGGAAAATACAATACTTCTGCAAGGGATAAGCTAAAATATGATCTTCTTTATATCAACGGATACTCGTTGGCATTGGATCTAAAGCTAATTATGCAAACACTAAATATCTTGTTGAGAAAAAGCAGTACAGAGGGAGTGAAAAGTTTTGAAGAACTGGAACAAGAAATCGAAAACTTAACAAGGCATATAAAGGAAAATGACTGATTTTCAACAATTGATAATGAAGCGTAGGAGTACCCGTAAATTTACAGAAGAGGCTTTAACTCCTGAACAGGTAGAGCTTATTCTTAAAGCAGCATTGATGTCTCCTACATCTAAAAGTTCAAATGCGTGGCAATTTCTTTTAGTAGAAGATAAAGAAATGCTAGAGAAGCTGTCGCATTGTAAAAAGATAGGGAGTAAGCCCATTGCAGGTTGTGCACTGGCAATAGTGGTGATGGCCGACCCTTTTACTAGCGATGTTTGGATTGAGGATTCTTCTATTGCATCTATTATGATGCAATTACAAGCAGAAGATTTAGGGCTTGGCAGTTGTTGGATACAGATTCGGGAACGTAGTACGGCGGCAGATACACCATCGGATGAATATGTAAGAGAGCTTTTAGATATTCCTCTTCAAATGCAAGTCTTGTCCATTATTGTGATTGGACATAAGGCGCAAGATCGTCCCCCTTTCGATGAAGAAAAGCTACAATGGGAAAAAATACATGTCGGAAAATTCAATATAAATCAATTAGCAGAATAAGATTATGGCGGCAAGTAAATCCAACGATCGTCTATCATATGGAATAACGATCCTTATATTTGGTGTGTTGTTTCTATTAGATAAATTACATATACTCGATAAAATTCCCTATGGTAACAGGCTGATTAGTGTGGGAATGTTTTTCCTCATTGCCGGAATTGTATTTCTTTTTATACAGCCCAAAAAGGTTCTTGGATGGATATTTCTAGGTGTAGGTATCTTGCTTAATGCCGATACATTTTTCGGATGGATGAGTAATTATTCAAATCTGATAGTACCATTAGGACTTATCATTGCTGGTGTGGCTATGGTGCTGACAGCAAAGAAGAAGGATTAGATGAAGGTCGTATTTATTGGGGCAGGAAACGTAGCAACTCATTTAGCCGTAGAGTTATATAGACATTCGTTCGATATAATTCAGGTATATAGCCGTACGATGGAATCAGCCTTTGCTCTTGCGCAAAAAATACATGCTGTACCTATAACAGATATAGCATCAATAGATAATTCGGCAGATCTGTATATCTTTTCATTAAAAGATTCTGTACTGGAAGATATTGTTTCTCAAGTTCCACCGAATAACGGTTTGTGGATTCATACGGCAGGAAGTGTGCCTATGAATATTTTTCATGAGTATACATCTCGCTATGGAGTTCTTTATCCTTTTCAAACGTTCAGTAAAGGAAGGGAAGTGGATTGGCTAAAAGTCCCGGTTTTTATAGAAGCCAATGAGTCCGGGAATCTTGATATACTAAGGAGTGTGGCTAAACAAATATCAGGTAAGGTTGCCGAATTATCATCATATGACAGGAGATATGTCCATCTTACAGGTGTATTTGCCTGCAACTTTACAAATCATATGTATACACTGTCCAAACAGTTCCTTAATCACGTGAATCTTCCTTTCGATGTAAGCCTTCCTTTAATAGATGAAACGGCAGCAAAAGTACATGCGTTGAGTCCGGAGGAGGCTCAGACAGGACCGGCAGTACGGTACGATGAGAATGTTATTAATAAGCATTTAGACCTGATAGAAGATGAAAATATCAGGCAGATATATAAACTTATAAGCGAAAATATATATAATAAGTAAGCAATGAGCACTATAAACTATGATTTAAGCAAGATTAAGGCATTTATTTTTGATGTAGACGGCGTATTATCTCCCAATTCGATACCATTGTCTTTGACCGGAGAACCAATGCGTATGGTTAACATAAAGGATGGTTATGCGATCAATCTGGCTGTGAAGCATGGTTATAGTGTGGCAATAATAACGGGTGCAGATACTGAAAATATAAGACTTCGCTTTTCCCGTCTGGGTGTGAAGGATATCTATATGAAATCGAGGGTTAAGATAATTGACCTGAACGATTATATGCAAAAGACAGGATATAAAGCTGACGAAATTCTATATGCCGGAGACGATCTGCCGGACTATCATGTGATGGAAGCTGTTGGCTTGGCTGTTGCTCCTGCTGACGCTGCTCCCGAAATAAAAGGAGTGGCACAATATATTTCACACTGCAAAGGT
>BNXH01000065.1 GCA_025999435.1 Bacteroidia bacterium
ATACAATCCCTGAAACCGCGCCCTGTAAGGGCAATATAAGATTTTGTAATATTTTTTGTCATGTACTATGATCAATTAAATAAATATGACTAAAAATAAATACGATTTTTTTGTTGTTTCATCAGAACATTTCACTAATTTTGAAGACATAGCCTCGAAAAAGAGGCATTTTGAAAAAAGGTAACATAATATTAACCATGTAAAAACAGTTTAAGCCATGAGAACCTACCAAACACAAGAAATCAAGAACATAGCTATTCTTGGTAGTTCGGGAGCAGGCAAAACCACTCTCGCCGAGGCCATGCTCTATGAAGCTGGCGTCACAAAACGCAGAGGAAGTGTTAAAGACGGAAATACAGTCTCGGACTATTTTCCGGTGGAAAAAGAATATGGATATTCAGTGTTTTCCAGCATTTTCTCTGTGGAATGGATGAACCGTAAGTTAAATTTTATCGATTGTCCGGGATCGGATGACTTCGCAGGAAATATCGTTACATCGCTTAATGTAACCGATACCGCCCTGATGGTACTTAATGCCCAATACGGAATAGAGGTAGGTACCATAAATCAATTAAGGTATACTCAAAAGCTACAGAAACCTGTTATTTTCATCGTTAATCAGCTCGATCACCCGAAAGCCGATTTCGATAACGTTGTATCACAGCTGAAAGCCGACTATGGCGACAAGGCAGTGTTGATACAATATCCTGTCAATTGCGGAGAAGGTTTTAATGCCGTGATTGATGTATTAAAATATAAAATGCTCAGATGGAAGCCCGAAGGCGGAGCACCTGAGGTTCTCGATATACCCGATGAAGAAAGGGAAAAAGCGAGAGAATTAAAGCAGAAATTAGTAGAAGCTGCCGCAGAAAATGAAGAATCGTTAATGGAGAAGTTCTTCGACCAGGGAACCCTGACCGAAGATGAAATGCGTATGGGAATCCGTTGGGGATTGGTGAACAGAGACCTTTATCCTGTTTTCTGCGTGTCGGCCGAAAAAGATATGTGCGTACGGCGCACCATGGAGTTTTTAGGTAATGTTGTACCTTATGTGCGCGACTTGCAAGCTCCGGTAAATACAGATGGACAAGAAATAAAACCGGAAGTGGATGCTCCTACAAGCCTGTTCTTCTTTAAAACAATGGTTGAACCTCATGTCGGAGAAGTTTCTTATTTCAAAGTAATGAGCGGGAAAGTGCATGAAGGTGATGACCTGATCAATTCGAACAGGGGTTCAAAAGAACGTATGGGACAAATATTCGCGCCGGCCGGACAACAACGATCCAAAGTGGAAGAGTTGTATGCCGGAGATATAGGTGCTACTGTGAAGCTTAAAGATGTCCGCACAGGAAATACGCTGAATGCCAAAGGTGTAGATAATAAATTTGACTTTATAAAGTATCCTGATCCTAAATATCGCCGCGCGATTAAAGCAGAAAATGAGAAAGATACTGAAAAGATGAGTGAGATTCTGCAACGCATGCACGAGGAAGATCCTACATGGATAATAGAAAATTCGAAAGAGCTTAAACAGCTCATTGTATTGGGACAGGGAGAATTTCACCTTAAGACATTGAAATGGAGAATTGAAAACAACGATAAAATTGCAATTGTATATTCCGAACCTAAGATACCTTATCGTGAAACTATCACGAAGGCTGCACGGGCAGATTACCGTCATAAGAAACAATCGGGAGGCGCCGGACAGTTTGGCGAGGTACATCTGGTAGTAGAACCTTATACAGAAGGTATGCCTGTACCTGATACATATAAATTTGGCGCTCAGGAATTTAAAGTGCAAGCGCGTGATGTGCAGACGTATAATCTCGATTGGGGTGGCAAACTTGTGTTTGTGAACAGTATTGTGGGTGGCGCTATCGATGCTCGGTTCCTGCCTGCAATCCTAAAAGGTATCATGGCTCGCCTCGAGCAAGGGCCTCTTACAGGTTCGTATGCACGTGATGTACGCGTTGTCGTTTACGATGGTAAAATGCACCCTGTAGACTCTAATGAAATTTCATTTATGCTCGCAGGACGTAATGCGTTTAGTGAAGCTTTCAAAAATGCCGGACCGAAGATTCTGGAGCCTATATATGATGTGGCTGTATCGGTTCCGTCGGATAAGATGGGTGATGTGATGAGTGATCTTCAGGGACGTCGCGCTATGATCATGGGTATGGAAAGTGATAGAGGGATTGAAATACTGAATGCCAAAGTACCTTTGAAGGAAATGTCAAATTATTCTATTTCGCTAAGCTCTCTAACCGGAGGGCGGGCATCATTTACGATGAAGTTTGCGAGTTATGAACTTGTTCCTAGCGATGTTCAAGACAAACTTCTGAAAGAATATGAAGCAAGCCAGAAAGAAGAAGATTAACGGATCTTATACTGATAATAAGAAAAGAGGGTGTGTCAAAAGTATTTTTTACTTTCTTTTTGTCCTGTTGAACGGAGTGAAACATCTCGTTTCTCAGGGTTGAGATCCTTTGTTGCACTCAGGATGACAAAGAGGGTAATACATTGATAGTGCTGTTCTACTTTTGACACACCCTCTTTCTTATTAAATAATCAATAAAATAGAACAATCGAATACAACAATAGATATTTTATAGAACTTAATATAAGTACAAAATCAGAACGGATAACCTACAGCAATATGCCAGGCAAAGTTATCGTTGAATTTGAAAGGATCTTTTATCGGCCACCTTGTCTTTCCCGGTTGATCTGATGGATCATAGGCTTTCCATCCTCCGTCGAGACGTATAAGAACAAAATCGAAATCGAGCCGCAAGCCTAATCCCCAAGCCACTGCGATCTCCTTATAGAATTGATTTAGTTTAAAGAATCCCCGGGACTGATCCTCATATGACTTTATAGTCCAGATATTTCCGGCATCGACAAATGCACCTAATTCTACAATCCAAAACAATTTACTCCGGTATTCTATGCTGGCATCGAAACGAATATCGCCTGAATGATAGTAGAAGTTATCCCTGTCGGTAGGAGAGGCAGGTATAAAATAATACGAACCGGGACCTAACTCCCGGATAGCCCATCCTCTTACACTATTAGCTCCGCCTGAGAAAAACCTCTTTTGGATAGGGTTCTGTTTACTATTTCCGTATGGGTAAATCAGCCCTCCCCCGACATGCCAGGCTATCGAATTCTTCTCATCCACCTGATGAGTACGGCTATAATCTACTATACCTCGTGCATATTGGGCAAAATTAGTACCAAAGATTTGCTTTGAGCCTAATTCATCTGCCTTCGCGCCGGTCAGCTTGGCTGCTAATGCCAACAAATTACCTGCTGTCTCAACGGAAGCCCTCAAGGAGTATATCGGCTGTCCCCTTCGGGTTGGACTGGCTACATTGCTCCTGGAAAAAGTATAACCTGTGCTTAATATAAAGTGGTCTTCAAAACTATATCTTCGGGCAGCCGGAGTCAAATCGTTAAGAAAGTCCTGATTTAAACTATTTTTGGGCAAATGTATATAGCTTACGTTTATGAGATCGAACACGTGTCTGTTCAACGACAATCTTCTGTCTTGCCATATATATTTAACACCCGTAGCTAACACTGTTCTGACAAAATAACCCGGACGTCGCTGAAATGTATAACTGGAATTGAACTGTGTGGACGCATGGATACTCCGGCGGAAATCTTCGTTGAGGAAAGGAAACATAAAACGGGGGAAAGTAACAGAAGCCTCTCCTCCTATTTCGAAGTAGTTGTCGTCAAAATTAGTAAAATCGGGGGTAATCGCTTCATAAGAACCACGAAGCTTAATATTAAATAATTCAGAACCTTTGAATATATTTCTATGTAGATATCCTAATCCTGCACCAACCCCTAAATACGCATCCGAATTTGTCCCTTCTATTTCTGCTGAAATGCCTTGCTTTTTATCCGATACGCAAGTTATAACACAGCGTAATTTAGTGGAATCATTTTCCCAAATGGTAGTATAACTGATATTTACGTTCTTCAATATCTGCAACTGGGACAAGGCGCTGTATGTGAGAGAAGTCATAGTTTCGCTATATAAGGCTCCCGGTATCACATAACAATTGCTTAATATTATATCGGGTTTAATATACTCCCCTCTTATACCATATTTTATCTTATAACCATTTCTTTCATAAACACTTGTAGATACATATTCATTAACACTGCCATCTTCAAGCGGATTATAATCGACCAACAATTCTACGTCTTTTATTACATATTGACGATGGGGCGTTTCTATTAAATAACCGGCCTGTGTGCGTTCCGAATACGGATAAATAGTAAGATCCAAATCTACTTTATTGTTGCCTGGCGTAGTATCAGCTTCAAATCCCAGATACTCTTTATTAAAGGCATAATAGCCTGTACGGCGCAAAATAGAAGTTATCCGGTCACGTTCCATATCCAGCTTATCAAGATCGAATAAAGAATTTTTCTGAACCAGAGTGTTCCGGTACAATACAGAATCGATATTCATCGTCAGATTACTTCTATTCCTGCCTGTACGCAATAGTTCAGATGGTATGGGCAGATTCCGTTTAGGCAATACAGTATCACTTACTGCTATTTTATAATTGTCAATACGATAGGGTTCCCCTGCCTTGATATTATAAACAACCCTTGCTTTCTTCTTATTCAATTTTACAATAGGGGTAACTGTCGCATTCAGATAACCTTTGTTTGTCATCATACGTTTCATATCAACAACCGTCCGGTCTAACATTGTACTGTCATAAATAACAGGAGGATCACCTCCACTACGCAAAGTCCTGTTTATCCATTTAGTCGTATCTTTACCCGACAGGTTATATAAAAAAAGAGGCAATTTAAAGAGAGCAAATGTCTTGAAATTAGGCTTTTGCTTTATATAACTTTCCATTTCCATTACAGGAACAACTTCCTTATCACTCTTTACTGTAGCACTGGCGAGCAGGTACTCACCGTCGGGTACAAACTTCGTGGAGCTGCACGACTGTATCAGAGCAACGCAAAATATTATAATTACAAAAAAAATGACTGATTTACTCTTCATTGAAAATGCACTAACAGAAAACTATATATCAAATGAACGACAAATTTAGGGTTTTAATTGTTTCTTTTTGTAGTTTTGCTGTAAAAAGAACAGATAATTAAAAACAAAAAAATGGAACTTCACCACACAGCTATATGGGTACATGACCTGGAAAAAATAAAAGCTTACTATATTCAGTTTTTCCATGCCACATCAAACAACAAATATACAAATCCGGATACAGGCTTGAAGTTATGAGTAACAAATAATATTTTATGAGTTTAAGTAAAAATAAGCTGAAATATATACGTTCGCTAAAAGATAAAAAATACCGTTCGGAATACGGCACATTCGTAGCAGAAGGGAATAAGTTGGTATGCGACCTCTTACCTCATCTCAAGTGCCAGATACTAGTGGCTACTTCCTCATTTTTAGCGACAGCAAATATCAGCGACATAGATGAAGTAATAGAGGTTAATGATAGCCAACTGGCACAGGCCAGCTTTCTTCAAAACCCGCAACAAGCCCTGGGGATTTTCTTTCAGCCGGAAAGAGATAACATAGAAGATATACAAGGACAACTGGTATTAGCCTTAGACGGGATACAAGACCCGGGAAATATGGGGACTATAGTCAGGCTAGCCGATTGGTACGGGATAAAAAATATATTTTGCTCGCACGACACAGCCGATATATACAACCCGAAGGTAGTACAAGCCACTATGGGAGCCCTGACTCGCGTAAATGTACATTATACTGACTTAGCCGGTTTTTTGAATAAAAATAAAGATATTCCTGTATACGGTACTTTTCTTGACGGCACAAATATGTATGAGCAAGACATCGCCGCACATGGCATCATAGTTATGGGAAACGAAGGAAATGGTATACGTCCCGGAATAGAAAAGTTTATCGACAAAAAACTATATATACCAAATTATCCGGCCGGGCAGCAAACATCAGAGTCGTTGAACGTAGCCATAGCGACAGCAATAATATGCGCGGAATTCAGACGAAGAGGAAATGAGCTATGGAAGTAGATAAATACGCGGAACTATATAAACAGAGGAACAGACACAGGTTCAAAAAGAAGTATATATTTCTTTTGACCGCTATTGTTGCCATTCTGACAAATCCTTCTCAGGAAAAACATCAGAATGCAGTAAAGGCTAAGTTCGATAACTATTTACAGAACCATTCCGGAAGCCCTCTAACTTCAGTACAAGGAAATCCCTTTGTAGACCAAACAATAATGAGATCTGTCAATTCTACGAACTATCTCTTTTTATCTACTACTAATGTTGCATGGGATAACGATACCCATATCATAGGATTTGGTATGTTCGGCAAGGTCTTTATTTCGAGCAGCTTCGATTTTTATCTCAATAATAAATATAATTAATGTTTCATTGCTTTTTCAAGTTTCTTTTTTATATCTTCCTCTAGCTTCCCTTTTTCTATCAATTTCTCATATTTTTCGATACTGTCATCCTTTTTCAAATATCCTCTATTATTCCGGTAAAAGGCAATGATAGTTTCTATTCCGGCTTTATTCAGCAATATATCATCCTTCGAATAATTATTCTCTAACGAATATTTGACACATCCGGCAATGAAAGGAAGAAGTAGTTCCGGGCTCTTTTTTATAAACGGTAGTATGTCAGTGTTCACATTAATAGAAACATTCGGTGTTCCGGTCAGCCACATTATCAGAAAAGCATTCGCTTCGGTTCTTTTATTTGCTTCTTTTCCCAAAGATGTAGCTAACAACCAATTTATTGTTTCTTTCACCTGTGGCTCATAGGCAGCATAATCTTCCTTGTTTTCGAATTTCACATTTTTAGGAACCATATATTCCTGGCCATACACCGAGAAAGTGGATACAACAAACACAACCAAAAGTACCGTTTTCTTCATAATGCAGAGTTTAAGATTTAAGAGCCTGTTTAAATTTTATAAAACAAATATAATGACATCCATGTTAAAAATAAGGATAGATTTACTTCTTTTTTTTATGAAATTTATATATTTTCATTACATTTATGCCTAATTACACAAATTCAGCAAATTATACAAAATGTTTAACTCAAATGAAAACTTTATGAAAAAGTATTTAGCAGAAATGATTGGAACCATGGTTCTGGTTCTCATGGGCTGTGGTAGTGCAATTTTTAATTGGGGAGTTGGTTCTACAGCGCAGGTTCTGACTGTAGCATTCGGCTTCGGATTATCCGTTGTAGCTATGGCCTATACCATTGGTAAAATTTCAGGATGCCACATCAACCCGGCTATCACTCTTGGTGTTTTTCTATCTAAGAGAATGTCGGGAAAAGATGCGGGGATGTATATCGTATTTCAAGTAATAGGAGCTATCATCGGTTCGGCTATCCTTTATGGTATTGTATCATCTATCGATACCGGTTCGGCTTCGTATATCGCTCAAGGCGGCGCTTTTGCAACAACAACAGGTGCAAATGGCCTTCAACCGGGTGTAAGCCTTATGGGAGGACTATTGGCTGAAATCGTATTTACTTTTGTTTTTGTATTAGTTGTTTTAGGTACTACATCGAAAGGTGGAGCCGGAAACTTTGCCGGACTGGCAATCGGTCTTAGCCTTGTATTGGTGCATATAGTATGTATACCTCTTACAGGGACATCTGTAAACCCTGCACGTAGTATCGGCCCGGCTCTATTCGATGCTATCGAAGGCGGAAAAGCCCTTTCTCAATTATGGATATTTATTGTTGCTCCATTTGTCGGAGCCGCTCTGGCTGCTCTGGTTTGGAAATCAGTAGATACAGATAAGGAATAAAATACTGACTAGTCCTAAATAAACCTGTAACGCTTATTTAGGACTAGTCAATTACTTTGTTTTAAAATGACATAGGTACATCCATCAATAAAATGCGGGCGTTTTCCGAATCTGCTGTTATTTTAATACTACCGGTATCGGATATACCAAAACCATCCCTGTGATGTAACTTCTGTCCTTCTATTGTAAATTCACCTTCAACCACCATGGCAAATACTCCATTGCCCTCTTTTTTCATCTTGTAATCGAGAACATGCCCTTTGTCGAAAGTACCTATACTAAACCAGGCATCCTGATGTATCCATAATCCTGTTGCCGCGTCATGCTTAGGGCCAACAACCTGAACAAGCTGATTTTTATTGTGTAAAAAATCAAAGGCTTTCTGATCGTAACGAGGTTCTACGTTTTCCTTATCAGAGAAAACCCATATCTGGAAAAAATTAACAGGTTTCTCCTTATTGGCATTATACTCACTATGTGTGATACCGCTACCGGCACTCATCACCTGAACTTCGCCCGCATGGATAACACCGGTATGCCCCATACTATCTTTATGTTCCAGGTCTCCGTATAATGGTATTGATATTATTTCCATATTGTCGTGCGGATGGGTGCCAAAGCCTTCTCCTCCTTTTACTATATCATCGTTGATAACCCGAAGTGCTCCAAAATGAATACGAGTGGGATCGTAATAATTTGCAAAACTGAATGTATGATATGAATCCAGCCAGCCGTGATAAGCATAACCTCTCGATGAAGCGCGGTACAATGTTGTTTTCATAATAATTTTCCTTTCTATTTTTAGTTTTTAAGTAATTTATGATAATTAATGCAACATTCTCTTTGTCATTGGCTCCGCTTCGCTCTGCCGAACGTTGTTTCTGAGGCACGAAGGATCTTGTTCCTTAAAAGCGGAACTGACAAGAGATGCTT
>BNXH01000066.1 GCA_025999435.1 Bacteroidia bacterium
AGCTTTTTCTACTTTCTTAAGATTATTTTGTACCCATTCGTATTGATACAAAGGGCTTTCGTCGGCAATCGGACTAATTACAATTTTACGGGCTCCTGCCAACTGCGGTTTACTATTCAACGATATTTCGGTTGAAACCCCGGCCTTGCCGACCAGCAACGAGAACATATCCTTTACTGAATTAGCGGCGATACCATCTATAGCTACTATAAAATCTCCGGTTTTAGCGTCTATTCCCGGTTCAGTCAGTGGCGAGCGAAGCCCCTTATCCCATGCGGCACCCTGCAATATTTTCTCTATACGGAAAAATCCACTCTTATCACGTGATATTTCGGCGCCAAGCAGACCCGTATTAATCCTATCCGCGCGATCCGCTTCTCCCGGATTTACATATGCGTGTCCACAATTCAACTCGGCAATCATTTCACCTATTATATAATTCAGGTCTAAGCGATTTTTCACATAAGGCAACAACACCTCGTATTTTTTCTTGATTGCTTTCCAGTCCACGCCATGCATATTTTCCACATAGAATCCATCACGATATACCCGCCATGCCTCATCGAATATTTGAGCCCATTCTTGAGGATAGTCTGTATATATCTTCATATTCGATAGGTTTACAGGATCTTTCAGTTCCGTTTTTCCAGCAGGAATATTAGCAACATAAAGCTGCCTGTTTTTATAAAACAACGCTTTTTTACTATTATAATCCACATTCATCGAAGCGCCTTCAACCAAAGTTTCTTCTTTCTGAGTCTTCAAATCAAAGACAGTTACCGCACCTTGTTTCGAATAATATACCTTGTTTCCATCCATATAGAAATTCCGGTATGAACCGGCCGGAACAGGAAGCTTCACTATGCGATTGGCTATTCCATCAAAATCTATTTTAACGGTAACTACCGAATCCTTTTTCTCTGCCGGTTTCTTCTCGTTTACTACTGCATCTTTTTCAAGAAATGGAGAAGGTGTATCCTTAGACAAAAGAGCAAGATAGATGCCATTCGAATTTTGATATATATGATTCCATTCTTTAGAGCCATACACCGGATTAAAATCCCGGGCAGAAGAGAATACAAGGTATTTACCATCCTTACTAAACGTAGAACTATACGATTCGTACCACTTGTCGGTAATCGCGTATTCTTTTTTTGCCGCTATATTAAATATATATACAACATTGAAATCATTGGACTCCATACGAGAATATGTCAACCACTTGCTGTCGGGAGAGAAAATTACTCCGCGAGGTTCACCTGCGGGATCTTGCAACAATACTGTCTTTTGTTTTGAAGAGACATCCAACAGATTTATACGATTGTTGCGATCGGTGTAAACAATCGATTTTGAATCGGGGCTCCATACAAATGAACGAATGTATGTGTCATTATTTTTGGTAAGCTGAACAGGGTCAGATCCAACTGCATCTTGCAAATAAAGTTCTGTTTCTCCTGTTGCATCGGAAATGTAGGCAATTGATTTTCCATCAGGCGACCATTCCGCGTCACGATCGTGAGCGCCTGGTGAACGTGTTATATTTTTTGTTACCCCCTTGTCGGTAGGTATGTTGAAAACCTCACCACGTGTGGTTACAACCAGACGTTCTCCGTCTGAAGACAAGCTTGCGCCGGTTATGTATTTACCACCGTCCTTAACTTCACTGCGTGCGTAAATATTATCCGAAGCAAGAGTAATATTGATTTTCACAGGCTGCTTGTTTGTTACATCCAACTTGTAAATATATCCGCCGTTTTCAAACACAATGATATTACCATGATAGCTTGGGAATTTCACATCATATTCTGTAAAATCAGTAACCTTAGATGTTTGCCTGGTTTTTGTATTATAGACAAATATATTCATTGTGCGATCGCGATCCGATATAAAATAAATATCGTCTCCTATCCACATCGGCATAATATCCTGAGCATCGTTATTCGTAATGTTTTGTACCGATTTTGCACTTGGATCATATATCCAGATATCATCGGCCATCCCTCCCTTATAGTATTTCCATGTACGAAATTCGCGCATTACACGATTATATGCCAGTTTTTTACCATCAGGAGAATAGCTGCAAAAACCACCTTCGGGCAAAGGCAGTCCATTTGACAATCCACCTTCATTATTTACCAGATATAGACGCCCTGTAAAACCGCTTCCTATACGATTCCGGTAAACGATATCCTTTCCATCAGGAGTCCATCCCATTACAATATTGTTAGGTCCCATCCGGTCCCCGATATCGTCACGGGCATTAGTTGCTGTATATGTGACACGTAATGGTTCTCCTCCTGCCGAAGGAACTGTATAAACCTCAGTATTACCGTCATACTGACCGGTAAACGCAATTGTTTTACCATCAGGCGAAAATTTGGGAAACATTTCGTATCCGATGTGAGATGTAAGGCGCTTTGCCTCTCCTCCGTTAAAGGGGACTTTATAAAGGTCGCCGGCATAGGAAAACACGATTTCGCTTCCATTAGTAGAAGGAAAACGAAGCAAACGTGCCTCTTGTGCTTTTGCTGCCAATAAAAATAGAATGAAAAACAAGAATAAGATCAACTTCCTCATAATGATTACTGTTTAATTTGAATCAAACAAAGGTAAAACCTTTACTTTTAAAGAAAGACTATTTTCATAATATTTTTCTCTACCGGATATTCTATTTGTCATAAATGTTTCTAATATTTTTTGTGTTTTTTAAAGAATAAAAGATTATATTTGCACGCCTTAAAGTGTATATATGTCTCGGTTTAGCCGTTTTTACGCAGAGGTTTTACGAGGTATATGTATATTTAATTAATTTTGAGTGAAATAGAAATAAAATAATTATAGTAACGAAAAGTAAAATTTAAAATGCAAAACAAAGGCTTTGTAATAACATTTTCCATTCTTTTGACATTGGTATGTTTATTCTATCTGTCCTTTACGTTTGTTACCAGAAACCAAGAAAGCAAGGCTGAAAAATATGCAGCCGCTTACGCTTCTGAACATTCGAAAGGTGATCAGCAATTGTATGATGAGCTGTATAATAAACAATATAGCCACTATCTGGACTCGATGTCAACTGAAAGAGTTTGGCCGGGTATTCCTTTTCTAGGAGATAGTATTGGTTATACTCTGAAAGAATGCCGTGAAAAAGAAATCGGTTTAGGTCTCGACCTTAAGGGAGGGATGAGTGTCATTGTTGAAGTAGATGCGTCAGCAGTGCTTAGCTCTCTGGGTGATCCGGATAATGCTGCTTTTAATAAAGCTCTGCAAGAAGCGTCGGATGAAAACCGTAAAGGAAGTAACCGGGATTATATTTCCATATTTTTGGATAAGTTTAAGGCTGCGAACGGAACAGGTAAACTCGCCGGAATATTTAGCACGAAGTTGAGAGATCAGATAAATCCTCAAGATAACGATGCAAAAGTAGAAGGTGTTTTGAGAAAAGAATTGCAAGCTATAGCAGATAACTCTTTCAGTGTATTGCGTACTCGTATCGACCGTTTTGGTGTGGTTGCTCCGAATGTTCAAAAATTGGACAATCGCGCTGAACGTATTATGATAGAACTTCCTGGGATAAAAGAACCGGAACGCGTAAGAAAATTGCTTCAAGGTAGTGCAAATCTTGAGTTCTGGAAAACATATAATTATTCAGAAATTCAAGGTTATTTAGCTACTGTAAGTGAATTATCGAGACAAGCGTTGAGTGCGACAGCATCTGATTCGTCAGCAATCGTAAAGGACTCTCTATCTGTAGATTCATCAGCCGTTCTAACTCCGGCTTCTCAATTGGCGTTTGCGAAGTCTCTCGATCAATATTTGCAAAGAATACCTTACGATGGCGCTATGGTTGCTTTCGTTCACAAGAACGATACAGCTTCAGTAAATGCTATCTTACATAAATATAAAGATTTACCGGAACGTCCGAGTGGGCTGGAATTTGCTTGGGGTTTTAAAGCAGAAGACCAAAAAGAAACACAATTTGCACTTTATTCCCTTCGTGGCGATGGTGTAAAGAAAGGTCCTGCACTGGACGGTGAAGTGGTTATTTCTGCTAAAGCCGATCAAAGTCAACATGGTTCGGCTTGGGAAGTAGATATGCAAATGAATACTATCGGATCTCAACGCTGGGCTACGATTACAGGTGCGGAAGTAGGTAGAAGTATTGCTATCGTACTGGATGGATCTGTATATTCGGCGCCAAATGTGAATGGTAAGATAGATGGAGGACGTTCACAAATTACAGGCCGATTCTCTGTAGAAGACGCGAAAGACTTGGAAAATGTGTTAAAGTCGGGTAAGATGAAAGCCGGTGTGCACATTGTACAGGAAGATGTTGTTGGACCTTCTTTGGGTCAGGAAGCTATTAATGCCGGTATTATATCATTTGTATTGGCTTTGGTGCTGTTGATGTTATATATCTGTCTTGTGTACGGATTAATTCCGGGTTTGATCGCCAATGTGGCATTGTTAGTGAACTTATTCTTTACAATAGGTATATTAGCGGCTTTCGGAGCGGTGATGACATTGCCGGGTATAACCGGACTTGTGTTAGCTTTGGCCCTGGCAGTGGACGCTAACGTACTTGTGTATGAGCGTACAAAAGAAGAACTTAAGGCAGGAAAGAATACCAAAGTCGCCATTGTTGATGGTTATAGGCATGCATTCTCTGCTATTTTCGACGGGCATGCCTCTCAGGTTATTACAGCGATAATACTTGCATACTTCGGTACAGGACCTATACAAGGTTTTGCGACAACATTGATTATCGGTATCATTGCATCGTTTATCACGAACGTGTTCCTAACCCGTATATTCTATGAATATATGTTGGATAAAGGAAAACTAAGACACCTTACATTTACAACGGTTATATCTAAGAAAATATTCAAGGAAACTCATATTAACTTCCTTGGTATGACCAGACACATCGTGATTATCTCTGTTGTGTTAATCATTGCAGGTGTAGCGTCTTTGTTTATCAATGGTTTGAATGGTGGTATAGACTTTACCGGAGGACGTAACTATTTGGTTCGTTTCGATACGAAAGTTAATGCTGATGACGTTGAAAAGGTATTGGTCTCTGAATTTCCTAATTCAACAGTACTTGTTCTTACCAGTGGTTCGGCTAGTCAGTCTTCATCTACCAGTCAGGTACGTATTACGACTAACTATAAGATTGAAGAAGCAACAGACAGCGTTGAAAACGAAATAAGGGCTAAGATGGCTTTGTCTTTGGCTGCAAATAATATTACTCCGAAAGGAGCTACGGATAAAGAAACCATAGATGCGTTCAACTTCAAATATGTACAGAGTTCTCAGCGTGTAGGACCTAGTGTTGCCGATGACCTGAAAACGGCCGCAACGATTGCGGTATTAATTGCGATCGCGTTCATGGCCTTGTATATCTTGTTGCGTTTCCGCGATATTGCGTTCTCTGTGGGAACACTTATTGCTGTGGCACATGATGCTGTGATGGTTATTATCTTATATTCGTTACTGTATAAGATCATGCCATTCTCGATGGAGGTCGACCAATCCTTTATTGCGGCGGTACTTACTGTTGTGGGATACTCTATTAACGATAAGGTTGTTATCTTTGACCGTATTCGTGAAATTAGGAATATGTATCCTAAACGGGATATAACAGAAACAATTAATGAAGCATTGAACTCAACTTTGGGACGTACATTGAATACAGCTATCAGTTCGATGTTGGTGGTGTTCTGCATCTTCTTATTAGGTGGCGACACTATCAGAAGCTTTACATTCGCCATCTTTATCGGTATCTTTATTGGTACATACTCTTCAGTATTTGTAGCAACGCCGATAGCTTGGACGATCTTCAAAAAAGAACATTCTAAGAAAGCAATAGAAGCAAAATAAGTAAAACTAAATAGTTTCTCTTTTCGGAAAAAAGCCTGCTAATTCATTAGCGGGCTTTTTTCTTATTGTAGAAAAAAAAGGGTGTCCCAAAAGGTCTTTCATATGTCATTGGTAGGGCTACTGACCGGAGCAATCTGTTTATAGCCAATACTCTGGATTGCTTCACTTCACTCGCAATGACGGGGATTCCATCTTTTCAGACAGCTTCCTTTTCTTGTTATTGTAGTATAATTTTAAAATGGGACAAAATCGTTGTCTCCACTTTGTGTCGGTTGAAAACCATTATCCGGAATAGTGCGGTTGATTTTTGAAGAGAATTGCTGTCCTGCTCCAAAGTTATAGTCGTCATCAATATTTTGAAAGCGGGCGAATTCGCTTTTGAAGCGTAGTAAAACATCTCCTGTAGCTCCGTTACGATGCTTGGCTATGATAATTTCGGCAAGCCCTATAAGAGAGTTCCCTTTGTCGTCTTCAAGTATTTTATAATACTCAGGACGGTGTATAAAGCAAACCATATCGGCATCCTGCTCTATTGCTCCCGATTCGCGAAGGTCAGATAGCTGAGGACGCTTACCTTCTGCGCCGGCGCGCCCTTCTACTCCACGGTTGAGCTGCGACAGCGCGATGATAGGTATATTAAGTTCTTTGGCTAATCCTTTGAGCGACCGGGATATCATACTCACTTCTTGTTCACGGCTGCCGTAATTCATACCACTGGCATTCATTAATTGCAGGTAGTCAATTATTATCATTTTAATCCCATGCTCACGAACCAACCGTCTGGCTTTTGTCCGCAATTCGAATACCGATAAGCTGGGGGTATCATCAATGAATAATGGTGCGTCGTATAATTCTTTTATTTTAAAGTCGAGTTGTTCCCATTCATAAGGCAGGAGCTGTCCGTTTTTGATTTTTTCACCCGGTATCTCGCATGTATTTATTATCAGACGGTTTACCAACTGTACGTTCGACATCTCAAGGGAGAATAATGCGACAGGGTAGTTGTAAGATACGGCCATATTCTTAGCCATCGAGAGAACAAATGCTGTTTTTCCCATTGCCGGACGTGCCGCTATAATAACCAAATCTGAGTTTTGCCAACCTGAGGTGATTTTATCCAGAGGTGTGAATCCTGTTTGTAGTCCACTTAAACCTTCCGGGCGGTTTGCCGCTATTTCCAGCAGTTGTAAGGCTTCTTTGATTACTGGATTAATTTGAGTTACATCTTTCTTTACATTTCCTTGCGATATCTCAAATAATTTGCTTTCCGCTTCCTGCATGAGATCATCAACGTCTGTTGTTTCATCGAAGGCCTTATTGGTTACAGCCGATGAGAAGGATATTAACTCCCTGGCCAGATATTTTTGAGCTATAATACGGGCGTGAAATTCTATGTGGGCGGCAGATGCAACCTTCTCCGTTAATTGTGCAATGTATACAGGTCCACCGACCATTTCCAGTTCACCGTCTTTCTTTAATTGTTCTACCACGGTAAGCATATCAACAGGCGCTTGTTTGACAGCCAGATTCACAATAGCACGATAGATTGTTTGGTGAATAGTATCATAAAAACTCTCAGGTTTCAGGATGTCGCTAACCAGAGAGTACGCGTCTTTTTCGAGCATCAAGGCGCCAAGTATTGCTTCTTCGAGTTCCCTGGCTTGCGGTTGTATCTTTCCTATATCAGGTATTAAAGTTGTTTCCCTCGTTTTTTTTCTACCCTGATTTTTATTTGTCTCTGCCATTTTTTTGATTATTGAATATCAAAGATAACAGAAATAACGCTTAAAGAATATTTTAGTTTTGAACAAGCCTGTTAATAAGTAATGCCAATCAGCAATTAAAGCTATTCCTGTAATGTAAAAACGTTCGGTTATTTTCATCCTTTTCTTCTGCGCGCAATCCGTGATTGCTTATATTCTCAACATATGCTCATCACTGCCCCGCCTGCGGAACTAATGCGCGACAAGCGGCTGCCTTGTCAGGCGTCAGCTGCGCCGTTAGCTTCAAGTACGGGGTACCCATAGGACGAAAAAGGCGTTAAAAACAAAAACGTGTCTGAGCTTATCTAATGATTCGTATACTACAAAACCCGTAGCGAGTTTTTTTGTTTAGCCTTTAAGTCCGTTATGGGTCGGACGTTGAAGCGGGGCGCAAAAGCGTTTTTGGTTCCTTTTGCGGCTTTGGGCAAAAGGAATGCAAGCAATCTGTGATTGCGCGCGGAAGAAAATAATTGAACACTTCGTTCCTGTGATTATTAATTCAACTACTGATTCGCATAAGTAAATATTCTTTTTTATTATGGATTGTATTTAGCTTCTTTCAATATTGTCCGGGCATCAGTTCTGATTATTTCTTCCAGTGATGCATTTTTCTTTTCAGCATATTTATTGACTATCTGCCAGCCTATCCATGCTCCGGTACGTCCCGGCGATTCTTGTGATATAATACCTGTATATGGCGCATCGTTGATCAATCGCGTAATAATCATATGATCGGTAGAGAAGAGGTAATTTCCTTTTACTAATTTTTGCCATACATTTTTCTCATTATTCGTACACCAAGCCAACTGCCGGGGGGTATAACCAATGATATCATTTGCACTTCGATCGGGAAGAAGTCGAGATAAAGCATATAGTATTTTACCTTCATATACCATGTATGCCAGCAGGGATTGTTCGCTGGTGTCTCCTTTTATAATATCGCTCATCAGCCATGCTTTGATATAATCCCTTACCAGATACTTGGATTGCATTTGCTGGCGC
>BNXH01000067.1 GCA_025999435.1 Bacteroidia bacterium
TTTTAAATTTAATACGAACAATTATTCTTTACAGCCAATGATTACAAAAAAAGATGTGAAAGATATAAAAGATTGGTATAGAAAGAATAGAGATGTATTAAATAAAAATAAACTGCTAAAGCTCCTTATTTGTATAAGGAAACAAAATTATCCTATTCGATATTGGAATTCAGTGACTGAAACATTTGATGAATATGTTGGAAATTTAGAAACAGAATTAGATGCTATAAATAAAATGGAAAGTTTTGAATGATATGCTCAGATAAATTCCCTCGTTCGGCGTAGCGTCCCGCTGCGTTGGAGCTAAAACAAGGTTCCACCTTGAGTAAGGATAAACAAATAGCCCTGTCATTGTTGCTAATAATAGCAGGGCTATTCCAACGGGGCGATGGCGACAGATTTCCACAAAGGAATTTTGGGAATCAAATACAATTCACTAAATTTACCGTATGAGTTGCTGATCAAGAATACAGAGGTCAGTGGCAAGGTGTATTACACCTATTCGGCTTCGGGAGCGAAGCTGAAGACCAAGCATATGAAAGCTCAAAATCTGGGATATACACCGGTTACAGGTACGGCGGGCGATACCAATCTGGATGTGGCCAAAACGACCGATTATGTAGGCAACAAGGTATATGAGGACGGCATGCTAAAAAGAGTTTTAGTGGATGGAGGATATATCGAAGGAGGCGTTTACCATTACTATTTGAATGACCACTTGGGTAACAACCGGATGACAGTCAACCAGAATGGAGTAAAGACCCAGTGGAACCATTATTACCCGTTTGGGATGGCTTTTGCTGATAAGTACGATAATGGTACGAACCAGCCATATAAGTATAATGGCAAGGAACTGGATCCGATGTACGGATTAAATCTGTATGACTACTCAGCAAGGTATATGGATGCAGCAATAGGCAGGTTTACGACTGTAGATCCGCTGGCGGAGAAGTATTATAGTATTAGTCCGTATGCGTATGTGGGTAATAATCCGATAATAAGAACTGATCCTACAGGGATGGATTGGGTTCATAGAGTTGTAGATGGTGTTGATGAATACTACTATGACAGAGATGTTCGTTCTCAAGATGATGTTATTTCAAAATATGGAGAAAAAGGAGGCGTAACTCATGTAGCAAGTGGAACATCTTATACAAAATACAATAAAGATGGTTCGATAAGTTCGCAATATACATTCTTCAATGATGGAAGTGGTAATAATGAATATGGGGCAGTTGTCGATGCAGCCGGAAATTTAATGGCTGATGATCAAATTATATATGGAAAAGATTTTACTATTTTCGGGACAAGTGATAATAGTGTAAATGCAGAAACTCTTCATAAGAATTATTTTAATACAAGTTATACAGGGCCAAATAATCCAAAAACATATGGAAATAAGGAATTAGGTGTAAAACCTGTAGATTCATATCAATATCTACCAAGAAATCTAAGTGAATATCCTGCAATGCTACATGACTTGAGATATGATGCAAAGGGTGCAAAAGGGCCTTATGATGCAATTTTTGAGAAGAAAACTATTGGAGCTGATATTAAATTAGCAATAGGCTCTGCAGGGGTTATGATGCACCCTAGCGTTCCTGCGAAAGATCGGGCAAGAGCTGCAGCTGTTGCCGCTGCTTTTGATGTAATATCTGTTTGGAAATTTGTGATGGCAATATGGTAATTATAAATTTATATGAGAATGAATAAGATAATTAAAAAGCGTATAATACTAGCTTTTATTATATTAATATATAATATAATAGGACTTTTCACAGTGTGTTCTATTATGGGTTCAGATTTATATTCTGGAGATTGGACAATATGGATGTCTCTATTAACCTTTCCTATCATAATTATAAGTTTTGTATATAGATATATGCAACCCAACACCTTATATCCTGTATTTATTATTCAATTTTTCATTTTATTACTCACTCTTTATCTCGGAAATTATATAACAAAAAAATATTTCTCGAAGTGAATAATATAAGGAGTCTTTGTTTGATTACAAGTATATTTTTAATGACCTCATGTGATTTGTTTACTCCGCTCACTCAGACGTCCCGTCTGAGTGTTGCGTAGCAATAATTATAATCCTGCCGGTATCATTATCGGCAGGGTTATTTATCTTATACATGGTTAGTTTGACAGGAAAAGGTGATAAAAGAGAGAATGAAAAAGTTGTTACTGCAAGCACGCGCATACATATATTTATAAACTTTTTCAGGTTCTCTGCCTTGGCCCTGCGCATTCCGCTGCCTGTTATAATGGGTCCGGTCGAAGGCGGCCAGTGAGCTTTTTAAAGGCGGTTACCCGAAGGTATCCACACAGCATATGGCAGGCATCATCCGTCAAAGCTAACCTTTGCCCGCCCTTTCCAGTATCTCGGCGGCCAGCCGCATATAATCCTGGGCGCCTGTGGAACCGGCATCATAGGTAATCATGGGCTTTGCAAAGCGCTGTGATTCGCTCAGCCTGGAACTGCGCCGGATTACCGTTTCAAATACCAGCTCCCTGAAATGATCCAGTACGGCCTGGCGTATCGCCTGTGACTGGCGCATACGCGCATCGAACATGGTGATCAGGAAACCTTCGATCTCCAGGCCCGGATTCAGCCTGTTCCTGATTATCTTAACCGTATTCAGCAACTGGGTCATGCCCGACAAGGCAAAGTATTCGCATTGAAGGGGTATGATCACCGTATCGGCGGCCGTCAGCGCGTTGACCGTTATCAAACCCAGCGACGGGGAGCAGTCCAGAAAGATATAGTCGTATCCGTCCCGGAGCGGGTGCAACAGTTCCTGCATCCGCTTTTCCCGTTCATTGGTACGCAGCAGTTCCCGTTCGGCTACAACCAGGCTGGGATGCGAAGGCAGGACGTAAAGGTTTTCGGTATCCGTGGCAACGACCGCCTCTTGCGTGGTAGCTGTCCCTGCCAGGCAGTCGTAAAGCGACTTGCTCACGCTGCGGATGTCTATGCCCAGGCCCAGGCACGCGTTTGCCTGGGGATCGGTGTCCACGACCAGCGCTTTCTTCCCCAGGGCGCACAGCGAAGCGGCCAGGTTAATAACCGTAGTGGTTTTACCCACGCCGCCTTTCTTATTTACCACTGCAATCGTTGTTCCCATAAGGCTTATGATTCGGGGGTATCCGGTGTATAATGGTTCCCGGGGATTTCTCCGGTATCATGGACAGTAACAAGGCGGCTGTCACAGGCCAGGTAATGCCTCACAATATCCTTAAGCCGGGCCGAATAATTATACAGGCCGTCAAGGGAGCCTATATCGTTCCGGGTTTCCGTTTTATCAGGGCCGTATGTCATGATATATTTATTACCGCCGTTAAAATATAACCGGCAGACCGGCTGCCGGTCGTCGTCATCGAGCAGTACGGCGAAATAATTGATGGCATCCCTGTACACGATACGCCCGGCATCCACAACCTCCCCCAGTATCGCGCGGACAATCAGGAAGCCTTCCGTTTCTTCTTTTGTGGCTATGATCTTATCATTCAGCGACAGCAGCGATTCTTCCGCATGTTCCTGTTCCTGCTCCCGGCCGCCGGATTCCGTTGACAGGACTGTTTTGAACCGTTCCAGAACCATATCGCTCATAAAGCCCGATATGGCAGTATCCAGGTATCCGGTAAACTGGCGCAGTATTTCAGGGGTGATGATCCCGCCATAGACCCGGCGGGCGAACAGCAGCGCCAGCTCGGGGGTCGGGCTGGCAAACTCCTGCCGGACAAGGCTTCTTAGCTCCCTGGTATATTTCATTTCGTAGGCTACATCCCGGACATTGCCGATATCGAAATTTGACCTGTGGAATTTGCTCAGGTCATCTATCGCGGAAGGTTCAAGCGCCGAAAGGTCAACCTCCAGGAACGGCCTTTCATCGATCTTGTTTTGCTCCCACAGGGCCAGATGGAACTTGTAAGCGATACCGTTGGTCAGGAGGCAGTATTTGATGCCTGGGTCATAGAGGTATCTTAGCGCCAGCTCGTCATGGTTGGTCAGTTCCTGTTTCCAGTGCTTGCACCGGACAAATATAACAGGCTCCCCCCTGCTGATTACGGCATAATCTACCTTCTCCCCGTTTTTTATATATTCCGGCGCTACTTCCTGCGGGTTGAACACGTCGTAGCCCAGCGCCTGAAGTAAGGGCAGCACAAGCGCCATCTTGGTGGCTTCTTCCGTGTGAAGGCTGCTTTTGAGTTGTCCCACACGCCCGGACAATTGCTTTAAGGTTTCTTTGAAATCCATATAACAAATAAAAAGATATGCCTTTAAATCTAACTGATAACCCGCCCGTTTTTGCCCAGCAGTTCCCTGGCCAGCCGCATGTAATCGGACGAACCCCGGGAATCGGCATCATACTCCAATACCGGCAGGGCATAGCTCTGCGATTCGCTTAGCTTCACATTACGCTGGATGGCCGTAGTGAACACCAGCTCCTGGAAATGGCTCTTTACTTCCTCGTATATCTGGTTGGACAGGCGCAGCCGGGAATCGTACATGGTCAACAGGAAGCCTTCTATTTCCAGCGACGGGTTCAGCTTGTTCTTGATGATCTTGATCGTATTCAGCAGCTTGGTGATGCCTTCCAGCGCAAAATACTCGCACTGTACAGGTATGATAACCGAGCCTGCGGCTGTAAGGGCGTTTACAGTTATCAGCCCTAACGACGGGGAGCAGTCTATCAGGATATAATCGTATTCATCCCGTAGCGGCGATAAGACTTCCCGCAGGCGCATCTCCCGGTTTTCAAGGCTTATCATTTCCAACTCTGCGCCGACCAGGTTGATATGCGAGGGCAGGATGTAAAGCCCTGCCGTATCCGTGGTTACGACAGCCTCCTGCGGACAGGGCGCCGCGCCGTTCAGGCACTCATAGATCGATTTTCCTACACGCGTGATGTCGATGCCCAGCCCCGACGAGGCATTCGCCTGCGGATCGGCGTCCACGACAAGCACACGCTTTTCCATGGCCGCCAGCGAGGCGCCCAGATTGATCGTGGTCGTTGTTTTGCCTACGCCGCCCTTCTGGTTGGTTATGGCGATTATCTTTCCCATCTTTTTTTATTTCTATATATTCTATTCACATTCTGATCCTGTCGCACGGATCGGGTTTTTCCTTGTTCCGGAGGTATCCGTACATTTATCCCGGACTTTCCCGGGAGGAAAGAAAGGGATCCCGGTATTATCATCCCGACAAGAGGGATCCCAAAAACACAAACTTTACAAAAACTACACTTGTTAGCGGTGTTTTCACCGCTATATACTGTTTCTTCATTTTTACTTACGGTCTGAAAAGCTTCCCTGTTTTCTGCTGCCGGAAGACCGGCACAGACGCTTTACAATTAGCTTCGCGATTAATGTATATCGCCATCGCTTGATGCGTTTCCATCCGGTAACCGGTGTTTGTTTTTACACACCAGGCGGTAAATTCCTTCAATAACTGCTGTATTTCAGGGTAATCCACCTCTATAAATCCACGCCGGCCGGTCCTGTAAATCCGCACCTGGCCCGCCCGCGACAGGCCCTTCTTCACCTTGATGGAATCGCTCAGGGGCTTCTCCGCCGGACGACCGCCGCAGGCGGCAAAGTCGTTCAGAAGGGACAAAAAGCCGAGCATCTCCCGGGCGTCGCCACGGGCAATTGTCAGTATATCCGCGTAACGGCTTCCTGCATTGCGGCCCTGTAGCGTAAATCTGCAGCTTGCGTTGCGGGTACCGGACGGCGCCGAAACCGTCAGGCAGATTGTTTCGCTTTTATAGAGGGACGGACCCTTGAAGAGCGGCTGTGCGCCAAGCCCGGGGCCCGGCAATAGAAAAAATAGCAATAAATAAGCCTTTTGCATCTTATCAGGTTGTTTTTTGAGTTTAATTTGTAAGCAATAAAAGTGCGCTGTTTTTCTGACATAATCAGACGTCCGCCTCGCCGCTTCCGCCCGGAGACGGCCCTGTGCCGGCCATCGCGCATTGCCCCTCAAAGCGTGCGCCGGACTCGATCTCCAGTTCCGTGGCTTTGAGGTCACCGTTTAAAATAGCGCCGTTGCGCAGGACGGTAAGCCCTGTGATACCGGCATCCCCGTGCAGGGAACCGTATATGTCCAGCAGGGCGGCCGTGATATTTCCGCGCACTTCGCCGCCAGGGCCGATGATCACGGCCTTTTCACTGATAATATCACCGACTACGCTCCCGTCGATACGCAGGTCATCGGCGAGCTTTACCTGGCCGGTGATTACGGTACCGCCGGCAAGTAAGCTCGGGCCCTGGGTCTGATACACGCTTTCCATGTTATTCCGTCTTTGTCTTTTTCTTGATAATCCCATCGTTTTATTCGGATTTTGGGTCGTTGTGCACTCGTGTTGCTTCTTTTTTTATATATTCTCGCAGGTATGATGGCTCAGGCCGGGCCCGATTGTTCTGCCAGGTACTGCTCTACGGCCTCTGCCGCCGCGTCTTTCAGGAGGACATGCTTGAGGGCGTCCAGCAGGTATAACGACGGTATGGCCTTCAGGTCGTATAACTTCCTGCCGAACAGGGACTGTCCCTTGTCATAACTGACCAGCCACGTGGATGGCATCTCCCCGGCGTGCTTCTTCCACAAGTCCAGGTCGGAATCGGGATAGACGGCCAGGATGTCCAGCCGGCCGGATAGCAGCAGGCGGTTGATGACCTCCGACGAGGCCAGGCTGGCGGTCGTCTCTTTACAGGCAGGGCAACCCGGATTGTAGAAGAAAAGGAGCGTGTATTCTTTACGCAGGCTGTACAGCCTGCCTGTTTGCCCGTTCGCCAGGGTATAGCTCACGTCGGTAGCCGGAGCGCCCAACCGGTTCTTGAGCAGCATCTCCAACTCGAAGCCCGCCCGCTGCCGGTCCGCCTCCACGGTTAGGCTGTCGCCCAGGATATAACGGACAACCGGTATATAATACTCCTCGTTGCGCACCGGGGAATTCGGGTCGTACAGGTATTTCTTGTACAGGGATATAAAATGGCGGTACATCGTACCGCTACGGTCTTCGCGTCTGGCTCTGTCCAGCATGGCGGGAATCGATGCTTCCACCGCCGCCCGGTCCGTATGGGAAAAAACGTCCAGGTAATCGGCCAGAGCCTGTTCCGTGATCTGGGGCAAATGCACACAGGCCGTATCACTGAAATCAAAGTGATCCCAGTAATGGGCGGCCAGGTATCCGGCACGCTCACCGGCACGGGTAAGCTCCCCGGGAATAACCGGCAGGACGAACCGCCGGGGTGCGTCTCCCCGGACGGCATCCTGCAAGGCCTGACTCTCCGCGGCGGGCTTTTCACCTCCCCCGCAGGTCATCAGGCAGAAGATCATGATCCCACACGCGGAGGCGGGGAAGATGCTATAATTCAGGATAGTGGACGTTTTTATCATACTTTTTGCACTGTATAGTTAACTATATTTAATCATGTTTTAAGTTTTTAAAATTAAGCCACGCTATTTATCACAAACGGTGTGGCTATAGGGCTTGTACAGAACTTACGGTCTGTGCGGAATGAATATCCCGCGTTGCATAAAATCGAGGCGAGCAGTAGCCGGAATCAGAAGCTTTTGCCCTGATCCCGGATCCGTCGGCGTCGTCGCGACGGGACGGATCGTATGCTCCCCTGCGCCATGAAGGCGTTGCGCCGTGCAGCGCAGCTCCCTCCCGGCGATCGAATGTAGATACACAGCAATAATAGTAATCAAGTTAAAGGGCGCCCGCGTTTCCAGGCAGGGAAGCCGCCGGCGCTTTTTTGGTATTTTATGCTCTGTCATTTGATGTCGTTGTTTAAGTACTTTACACATTGTTTCGTTATCCCTGTCGATGATGATACCGACAGGATTATTATTTTTGCTTCGCAACACACAGACGGGACGTCTGCGCGAGCGTGCGGGGTTATCCCTGTTTATCATCCTCCGACCTTTTTTTTGGTTATCATAGGGTAGCCTGGCGCTACCCTATAGGGTGGAGGGGGCGGGGGGGTAACCCGGCGGCTCGTAGTGGCTCGGAGGACTTGATTCGGGTACGGTCACACACGTTTGGATGTCACACTTTTCGACATCTCACACTGGCTCCCATGGCTCTTGGTCTCGTACCGGTACTGCTCAGGTTTCCCTCCATAAACCATAACATATAAGATGACGCTGTATCGCCCGGCGATTCAGTGATCCAATAGCAACCAGACTGGGAACTATTGGTGATGGCACCGGAGGCTGCGTCTCGGTAACCTCCGCACGGGTATAGCCCACCCATTGCGGCCATAAACCGACTTCGCGTGCTCCTCGTGTAAGGGAAGATTGTGTTATTCAAATTTTGTTGTGCGTATGGGTTCAATCCTAAAGGCTCGCATGATGGAGTCACCCAGCCGTCTGGACAGGGGTCGTAAACAGTCTTTTTATCGGACCACAGTTGGTTTATATGTATTGAATTATTACTTGATATCCAGTCGCTGAGGCCGGTAGTTGCCGTTATAAATGCTCTTGGATTTTCCGTAGCCTGAGCAATGTTGTAAGCAGGGGCAGCGCC
>BNXH01000068.1 GCA_025999435.1 Bacteroidia bacterium
TAAAACCTGTCATACTCAACATTTGGGGCGCATTTTTCTTTACTTTGTCGTATCGCACTTTGCTGTTTTTTTTTGCAAAGATATGTAAAAGAACGCTTTATATAATTATTCGATATAAACTCTATTATAAATATGTTTTAGAAAGCAAACATTCTGATAAAACTGTTCTAATGAAAAAAGCAATAAAATATCTACAACCACTTTTGAAAAGTGAAAATAGATATGTAAATTTTCAAGCTAGAAGTTTTTTATCTGAAACGTACAAGAATGGTATATATGTGAAGAAAGATTCTATAATCGCTAGATATCTTAAAGATGGAGGATGTAATTTAGATTCAATAATACATAGAAGAAGTATTAACAGATAAGATATTTCCTTTGTTCAGCGTAGGCTCTGCCTGCGTTGGAGTCAACAGCAAGGCTCTGCCTTGATAATGAAAAGATTAATAATCCTTCATTCCACCTGTACGGATTTTTATCCGCACAGGTGGATTTCTAAGAATAATTATCTGTATTATGGATAGCAGTTAATAAAACAAGAAAAAAGACGACAAAAAACATACAAAAGATGTAGGGTTTGTTACTTTTTAGTTAAATTTAGAGGCTAAAAAGCGTTTTAGCTACGCTGACCATCAAAGACCGCTATGCAGCTTTTGAAGTGCCGTATTATGGCAAGGATAATGATGATTATGTGAACGGGCAGGGTTTCTGCTGTGACGATACGCCGAAAACCAAGTCCTTTGCTGCAAATGATAATCCGGAGCTGTTCCAGTATTATTATCATTCCGATCATTTGGGCAGTAGTTCCTTGATAACGAACCTTGATGGTGAGGTGGTTCAACACATTGAATACGTTCCTTTTGGTGAGGTGTTTATCGAGGAACGTAACAACACATGGAATACGCCGTACTTATTTAATGCCAAAGAGTTGGATGAAGAGACGGGGTTGTATTATTACGGGGCACGGTATTATGATCCTCGGGTAAGCATTTGGTTGTCAACAGACCCGTTGCAGGAGAAGTATCCTCACATAAGCACTTACACTTATACGTTCCAGAATCCTGTTAAATATATTGATCCGATGGGGATGGAAGGTAAAGAAGGAGATCCTCATGACCCTCTTGTTAGTCAATTTGATTCAAGAATTAAAATAGATGTAGACCGGGGAGTAGCAGAGCTAAATTTAGACAACTTCAGTATGTTTACAAGAGCGAAAATTAAGGCGATGAATGAGGATATGTCTAATTGGGCTGGAGGAATAGGTATGAATATAACTGTAGGGAGTTTTGATTGGACTAAAGTTACTAATTTCGAACGGTCGGAACTCGCAAGCATGGATAATACAGTTGGTACTGTCGACGCCAATTATACCACAAGAGAATTGTATATTGGCGGAAAGGTTCTGAGAAAAGATGGACAACCTAACCAAAGTTATGCAGGATGGAATCATGCAAGTGTTAATGGTGGTATTTCCAAAGAATTTGCAGCCGGGGCAAAAGGAATGTTGGTGGTAAATTTAATTAATTTTAGTTTTGAACAGTATATTTTCTGGGCTGCAGTTAATGACAGGAATAAATTAGAAAGCCATACAGCAGCACTTTTGACTGCTACAAAATTAGTCGATGCTGCCGCAAAAAGGGGGGATATTCCGAAGCAGTTTACAGATAAAAAAAGCTTGTTACATATTGTAAATTATGTATATCAAGGAGTAGAAAGTTCCGGTTATGCATCAATAGGATCTATTGGCAGAAATATTTTGAAGAACAGGGATTCATATAACGTAATAGAGAAAAAGAAATGAGAAAATATATGTTTTTTATATTAATCATATTCCTGTCTTCATGCACATCTTCACTGGATAGAAAACTAACCGGTATTTGGTCGATAGATATAGATAGTTTGGAAACTACAAATATGGTATGGTTGGACTGTATAGGTAATGGTCTTGTTTTAGAAGATGATCATACAGCTTTACTCCCGGGATTCTTTAATATAGACATAAATTCTAAAAATGATATAAAATGGGAATCAATAAGTGATGAGGGTGGTAATGCAATTTATTTTCATACTTCTCCAGATAATCCAATGCAAGGCAAATTTAAAATTACTTTTTACAAGGATTATAAAGAAAAGCTCTTTAAAATGAAGTTGGAGAATGAGAATACTGTAATAATTTGCCGTAAAGGGTTACAAAGTTTTTGGGATGATCCTTCTTGGTAACTAATCCTCGTTCGGCGTAGCGTCCCGCAACGTCGGAGTTAAAAACAAGGCTCTGCCTTGATGATGAAAAGGATGAATAACTTCTAATAAATTCGCCCTGTCAGAAAAGTTGGCAGGGCGAGTTTTACAAAACAAAAAAGAAAGGAGGTAAAGAAATGGCATACGACAACCTGCATAATATTGTTTCCAAGAAACAGCATGTGCAGCAGAAAGGCATCCAGTTCGACGGAGTATTGAAAGCGGGTTATGAACTTAATTACAACTATGCGGACAACCCGTTCCAGATCAGTACACTGGAAGATGAGAACTATCGCACAGAGGCATCTGACAATAAAGAACTGACCAAAAAGGAGCATAAGTATGAATATGATGCTAATGGGAATCTGGTATATATCAATACCGAGCGTCCGAAGAAAGACGGTACGCAGACACCGAAATCGGCCGAAAGGAAACTGCTTTGGGACGAAGAGAACCGATTACAGGCTATTGACGATAACGGCTTTGTCAGCAACTATTGGTATGACGCTGCAGGAGAACGTACTGTAAAGACATCGGGTGAAAGCCAGGAAATGTATGTCAATTCCGTATTTAGCGGGGGAGATACCGGGACGGCTAATTTCACGGCCTATGTGAATGCTTATTTGGTTGTTTCCAAAGGCGGGCAGTACACCAAGTATATCTATATCGGCAGCCAGAGGATTGTCTCAAAACTGGGAGATTTGGACAGCTACGGAAGCGACCCACGGCGTATCGAATATGCGGGAAGTAATGTGGATGGTGCGAAAATCGATTACAAGGCCAAGTATCAAAAATCACAGCAGGTTATTAAGGATAATTATGCTAAATTTGAAGTGCCGTATTATGGTAAGGATAACGATGATTATGTTAATGGGCAGGGATTTTGTTGTGACGATAATGTTAAAAAGACGTTAAAGTTTGGTGTCGGTAACGATAATGCAGAACTTTATCAATATTATTACCATTCGGATCACTTAGGTAGTAGTTCTTTGATAACGAACCTTGATGGGGAGGTGGTTCAACACATTGAATACGTTCCTTTTGGTGAGTAACCAATTAATCACATCGGAGAACAATGAAGGGGTAAAATCGTTTCTTCTTTCATTGGATCGCTTGGCTTCGCTAATGGAACGTCTATTTCCCATCCGCAAGCCGACCCTGAACGGAGAGAGTTTTTACACAGATGAAGAACTCTCGAAAAAACTAAAGCTAAGCAGGAGAAGTCTACAAGATTATCGTAACGAGGGGAGAATCCCATACATCAAACTGGGCGGTAAGATATTGTATCGTTCGTCGGATATTGAAAAGCTACTGGAAGATGGCTACAAGGCGAGTTTCAGGAAGTAATTACACCGCTTCACACTTCATGATTGTTTTTTTCTTTTTTCGACTGATAAACATCTCTTTAACAGCAAGGGAATAAATTAGACAAGGCTATTTTGGTAAATACACTTTTTCGTGTGCGAAAAAGGAAGATTTGGCAAAATACCCGAAGGGCTTGGTATTGGTGTTTTATTCCCTGCTTTTATATTTGTTTTCAGATGAAATAAGGAATATAAAATACAAAAAAATGGCAGACATTAGTTTAGATAGCCTGCCATGGTAAATAAAATAAATAGGTTACACATCAAAAGAATCTATACTTTCACCCTGAATCTCTTGCAATCTATTATGATTTAAGGATTTCATGAAATACTCAAACGAACTTCTTAGACTTTGCATCTCACTAGGTAAATGATACATATCTTTTACGTGTCTTAGTGCTAGAAAATACAAAAATCCTTTAAAGAATTTTTCCATTCTATTTGAGAAACGTCCAAAGGCATAGCAAAACTCCATAACCCGCCACATCTGTTCGTCTGACTTTGTATTTAAATGAGTTTGAAAAAATTTGTGAGCTAAGATATTTCTTAACCTTGCGTATTCATCAAGTTCATCAGCGATTACCAATTTAGGATTTAATTTCAGAAATCTAAAAATCTGCCCAAGTGTCTTTTTTCTTAATTTCTTTGACTTCTCGGAACTGCTTGTAAAATCTTCGGTCATAATACCATAGATTTGTCCATGTTCCTCTAATAATTCGAGAAGTTGTCCTGCTACAAATTCAACACGCTGTGCAGATATAAGCGCTGCTCCTATTTTTGAGTAAACAATATCTTCCTTTGTTAGTATAATATCAGGTTTTTCCATTGTGCTAAAATTATCGGGCAACTTAATGAATTTCATATAGTCAATAAAATTACCAAATAATTCGGATATAATGCAATGCAAAATACAGATAGCCCTAATTAAGTGAGATACAATTCCAATCTCGCCACACAAAAACGCCTATGCCCGAATCCTCTGCTGTTGTTTTTCTAAGCAACCACTTCCGAATCACTTCTGCTTTTGCCGACTGCACCCGAAAAGCAACGGCAATAACCATCTCTAAGCTGTAATAATCAGGATATATTTTTGAACCCTCGCAAGTACACTCCCCCGAATAGTCTCCACCAGCAACACCGGATTTCTCAATATCCCGAATAAGTTTCTTGATTGTCTGATAGTAGATGCCAAACAAGTCAGCAATTTCCGAAATGCTCATTTTTGTTTCACTCGGAACAGTTATTTTGCTGTTGTCAGATATTATGATTCTTCTATTTCTATTTTCCATGATTATTTGGTTTTAATTGCTCTGTTTTACATTGATTTGCTTTATTGTCATTTTCAACATAATCCTCCAGTTTGTATTTCCCGCCAATACGGCTACTTAACTTCTTCATATCCTCATTAAGCTTCTGTCGCGTTAGCTTGGCGTAAATCTGGGTGGTTTTTATGCACTTGTGCCCCATCATCTGACTGACAGTTTCCATCGGAACACCCTGTGAGAGCGTGATAAGGGTTCCGAAATTATGTCGGCTTTGATGGTAGGTAATCCGTGTTTCTATCTTGCATAGCTTCGCAATTTTCTTCAAATTAACTTCCATGCATGACAGGGTTATCATATTGAAAATCTTGCTTCCCTTTCGCTCTGATTTATATTTCTCCATGATTTGTAATGGTACATCCAATAGTGGAATATTGCATTTACTGCCTGTCTTTTGCCGTTTTATCTTTATCCAAAGGCTGCCGTTCTGCTCTTGGTGGATATTTTCTTCTGATAGATTTCGCATATCTGCATACGACAAACCTGTGAAGGTTGCAAAGATGAACATGTCGCGAGTATGGCATACTCTTTTGGAGGCTATCGAAACATTCATAACTTTATCCAGTTCTTCGCGAGTCATGTGTCTACGCTTACGGGGTGGTTGCTCGGGGATATAGCTGGCAAAAGGATTTTTGTGCAATATTCCTTGACTGATTGCCCTGCGGATTATCTTTCGTAACATAATTGTATAGGACGAAACTGTATGTGCCGTAAATCCCTGTTCGATACGCATAAACGAATCAAACTTTTCGATAAAAGACAATTCTAATTGTCGGAGTGGTATATCCTCTGTATTGTAATGAGTGCGTAAGAAACTCTCGGTTTGATTATACACCGAAATATAGTTTCGCATAGTTTCAGCAGAACGGGTAATACCTACTTGTTTGGAATATTCTTGGTTATGCTCCCGAAAGAGTTCCAGTAAGTTTTCTTTCTTTCGACCAATACCACCTACGGCATTTTTGACCAGCTCTGCTGTAATATATCCCTGTTCATCAAGTATCTCTTTATAATACCGCTGAATCTTTTCGGTCAACTGTGTTATCTGATAGTTTACTTCGGATGCATGACGACTTCTGCCTGTCAGACGATAAGTTTTTGCATCCCAAAGTTTCGGGTCGATATCTATCCCGACAGAAAACTGAGCCATTTCTGCATTGATGGATATTCTGCCCATCAGTGGACACCTGCCGTTTTTCTTTATCTTTTGTCGATTGATGTAAAACAAAACAGCAAAAGTGCTGTAAACGGTACTTTTCGTGTTGTTTTTATTCTTGTTCCTTATTGCATTCATTTCTCTTTCCTCCATAAATTACAATACTGCATCAGCAGAGTTACTCCCCTCAAAATCGTATTTGCCTGACAAGCGTTCGTTAAGCAATTGCATATCTTCCCCGATCTTATCATTGCTGACCTGTGCATAGATTCGGGTGGCTCGCCAATCGGTATGTCCAAGCAGTTCGCCTACTGTTTCGAGAGGAACACCCTGTGAGAGTGTAATTACCGAAGCATAGCAGTGACGTCTCATGTGAGTAATCCCCTCCAAAAGCAAGCAATCCCAAGACAGGGCAAACGACACGCAATCGGTTTAGAATAAGCAAGTTTGATTGATTTTTCCGTCTTGCAGAAAATGCAGAACCGGACATAAAATCGCAGTATTTCAGTTACCAAACCGTTAGCCGGTTGTTACCGGAAAACGGACAGGTAACAGGATACGGACAAAAGAAATCAAATCAGTGTCCTTTGCGCTGTTTGACAGTCTTTTGCATAACAAAGAACGCTTGTACAATGGCTAATTTTGCCACTAAAAATATAAGCGTATGAAAGTAGAAAAATTCAAGGTGTTGCTCTACCTCAAAAAGAGCGGTTTGGATAAATCGGGCAAGGCTCCGATTATGGGACGCATCACTGTAAACCGGTCAATGGCGCAGTTCGGTACGAAACTGTCCTGCACCCCCGGCTTGTGGAATCCCCGCGAAAGCAGACTGGACGGCAAGAGCCGTGAGGCGGTCGAAGTGAATGCCAAAATCGAGAAACTTTTGCTGGCTGTGCATTCGGCATTTGACAGCCTCGTGGAACGCAAAAAGCCTTTCGATGCAGAATCAGTGAAGGTCTTCTATCAGGGAAGCATGGACGCACAAATGACCCTGCTTTCCCTTCTCGACCGGTACATGGAAGGGTTGAAAGCCCGTGTCGGGATAGACTGCGCTCCAACCACGTTAAGCACTTATGTGTACACGCATCGTTCGCTCGGCAAGTTCATTAAAAAGAAGTTCAAGACAAAAGATGTCGCATTCGGGCAGCTGAACGAACAATTCATCCGGGAATACCAGGATTTTGTTTTGGGCGAACAGGGTTATGCGATGGATACCGTCCGCCATTACCTTGCTATTTTAAAGAAAATCTGCAAGATTGCTTTCAAGGAGGGCATTTCCGAGCGGTTTCACTTTGCCCATTACAAGCTGCCCAAACAGAAAGAAACCACCCCGAAAGCATTAAGCCGGGAGAGTTTCGAGAAAATACGGGATTTGGATATTCCCCGAAACCGCCCTTCAACCCGTTTCACGAGGGATTTGTTCCTTTTCGCCTGTTACACGGGTACAGCTTACGCAGATGTAGTCCGCATTACCAAAGAAAACCTGTTTACGGATGAAGAAGGCAGCCTTTGGCTCAAATATGCAAGGAAGAAAACGGACTACCGGGCGCGTATCAAATTATTGCCCGAAGCTATCGCCCTGATCGAAAAATACAGGGATGAAAATCGGGATACCCTGTTCCCGATGCAATCCGCAGACATGGTAAAAGCCAACATGAAAGGGTTGCGGATTATGGCGGATATAAAAGAGCCAATGACCTATCATTCAGGGAGGCACAGCTTTGCAAGCCTTATTACGCTCGAAGAGGGCGTGCCGATAGAAACTATCAGCCGTATGCTCGGACACAGCAATATCCAGACTACTTAGAAATAATATACCTGTCTGATTTGCATAAGTTTACAAGCGAGAAAAAGAGAATGGGTTACGATTTAGAAACAACCGGGATACTTTGTTCTGCTTTATTTTCATAGATTCAAATAGCTCTTTTAACAAAGATACACAATGTTTTTTTAATACAAAGAAACATCCCTGATATTTTAAAACGAATATTTTGATTTTCAAAAAGCAGAAATAAAAAAGGATTATCCTTTCGGACAATCCCCTGCGTCAATAACATAATCTTCCTCTCATTTTGAAGCGGAAATCGATTCCTTACGAAAATTTTTTAATGCTTTCTCGATTTCAAGTGAAACTTTTCTCGCGCGTTGTCCGGCGGCTTTGTTATTATTTTCGGCCTGTAATGCCGCGTCCTTTGCAAAATCTGCAAATAATTGATTTAAATTTTCTACTAAACTTTTCATTCTTTCTTTTAATTTTTTGGTGAGCGACAAAGATAGTAATTATCATAAATCCTCGCTATCTTCTTTCTCTAAATCGGCCATAACCTCTTTCAATATGGAATCGAAAAGATTATCAAGTTCCTCAT
>BNXH01000069.1 GCA_025999435.1 Bacteroidia bacterium
TAAAACAATTCGGCCCGGGTCAGGACTGGCACAATGCGGACAATGGCAACGGAAAAGCTGTCCAAACAGCTTACAAGACCAATTCCACCACAGATGCCACCCTGAACTGCAAGCTATACATAGCCGGAGGCACTAACCAGGCGCCAACGCTGACACAGAACGGAAATTATGCCACAGGACAACTTTATGTGACAGAAGTGAAGGACGAGGACGGCAACACCGGCTACGAGTTTAAGGACAAGCTGGGGCAGGTGGTACTCACCCGTCAGGTATGCGACGGACAGAACTACGATACCTACTATGTATACAATGACTTCGGCTTGCAATGCTTTGTATTGCCACCGAGGATTCAGGAAGAAGGGATAACTCAGGCCAAGCTCAATGAACTGGCCTACCTTTACAAGTATGACAACCGTAACCGCTGCATTTCGAAGAAGATACCCGGCTGCGAATGGAACTACTATGTTTATGATAAAGCCGACCGTCTGATCTTCTCGCAGGACGGGGAACAATACAATAAAAGCCCGAAGGAATGGACATTTACCATTCCCGACGCCTTCGGAAGGGTTGTGCTGACGGGTACCTGTACCAACAGCCTCGACTATTCGGCTAACCCGTTGGGAAACATCGTTGTAAAGGCAACCTATAATACCGGCCGTACAAATCCGGCAAACAGTTACACGGTTACAGGAGTCACTTCATCTGCGGCAACAATATTGTCTGTTAATTTTTACGATGGCTATGAGTTTTTGGGCATTACGGGAGTACCCAATACCGCCGACACGCAATATACCACCGAAACGGGTTACGGAGTATGCTACGGAGACCATCAGGCAGCTAATAAGCATAAGAACAAAGGCCTGCTGACCGGTACCCTGACCGCCCAGATGAATGCCGACGGAACAACAGGGACAACGTATCTCTACTCGGTAATGTATTACGACAACCGGGCAAGGCTGATACAGGCCAAGAGCAACAACCACTTGACGGGAGGAATAGAAAAAGAGTATATCGCCTATAACTTCACAGGGCAACCGACACAGAGGAAGCATGTACACCAGGCCACAGGCAAGGATACCCAGACCGAAGTCTACACCTATACCTACGACCACGCCGGACGGCTTTACGATACAAAGCATAAGTTGAACAGCCAGCCTGAAACCTGCCTGTTGCAAAACCGCTATGACGAACAGGGCAGGCTGGCCAGGCAGGGCATCGGGCAGCAGGCTGCCGCGCCTAAAAGCCAATCTGCGCCGGCAGGGGGAATCATGAAGATGTCCGCGGCGGCGCCGATGGCCATGATGCCGAGTCCGGATATTCCTGTTCCGGACGGTCCGGGAACGCCTGTGAAATCCCTTGAGTATATGGGTTCGCTGGGGGCAAACGGGACATTGACATACAGTACATTCCTTTACGACAACCGGATTTCTACCCCCGACCTGCAATTCACCTTGCGGCAAAGCGGCTGGGTAACCATCGAATACCCGCTTTTGCCGGCGCTGGGACTGACGGTAACGACTTTCCTTACCTACAGCAACGGGGTGTGTCACGATATGGCTTTCGTCAATGAAGAAGACCTGTCCACACCGTCGGTGTCAAAGATCAGGTATTATATAGGAGCGGGTACGCACATCTTCAATATTTACAACCCGGTGGTGACCGGTGTCAAGGGCGTGCCTGCCACGATCACCCTGACGGCAAGCGGTTCCACAGGCGGAGGCGGTATTGATCTTCCCGAACTTCCCGAACATCCCGGAGGAGACACAGGCGGAGGCGGCAATAATAACCCTGAACCGCTTGACCCGGTGAATTTTACCGTAACCCCTGCGCAGGTGGTGGAATATGCCTATAACGTCCGTTCGTGGACAAAATCCATCAACAGCCCGTTGTTCGTCGAGAATCTCGATTATACTTACAACGGGAATATTAAATGGATGGACTGGAAACAGGACAACCAAACCCGTAAATATACTTATACCTACGATAACCTCTCGCGATTGAAAACGGCCGCTTACACAGGTATAGGCAGCGAACAGTACGGAACATCATATTCCTACGACAAGCACGGCAATATCAAAACCTTGCAACGTTACGGCAAGACAACGGCCTCGGCCTACGGACTGGTGGATAATTTAACAATGACCTATACCGGCAACCAACTGACCAAGGTAACCGATGCCATAGCCAACTTCGCTTTGGCCGAATCAGCCGATTTTAAGAACTACGGAGGGACAGCCGGAGCTTATACCTACAACAAAAACGGAGCGATGGCGACAGATTCCCATAAAGGAATTTTGGGTATTAAGTATAATTCTTTAAATTTACCGCAGGAGTTACTGATCAAGAATACAGAGGTCAGTGGCAAGGTGTATTACACCTATTCGGCTTCGGGCGTGAAGTTGAAAACCAAGCATATGAAAGCTCAAAATCTGGGATATACACCGGTTACAGGTACGGCGGGCGATACCAATCTGGATATGGCCAAAACGACCGATTATGTAGGCAACAAGGTATATGAGGACGGCGCGCTAAAAAGAGTTTTAGTGGATGGCGGCTATATTGAAGGAGGCGTTTACCATTACTATTTGACTGATCATTTGGGAAATAATAGGGCCATAGCTAATGCAAGTGGAACGGTAATACAAAAGAATCATTATTATCCTTTCGGTACTGCCCTTGCCGAAGGCACGACAGCCGAACAAGGTAAACAGCCGTATAAATACAATGGCAAGGAACTGGATCAGATGCATGGCTTGAACCTGTATGATTACTCGGCAAGGTATTATGAGAGTGCAATTGGTAGGTTTACAACGGTGGATCCGCTGGCGGAACAAGGGTATTCTTGGTCGCCATATGCATACTGTTTTAATAATCCGATTAAATATATTGACCCAAATGGGCAATGGCCTTTCCCTTCATGGGAAACCATAAAAAAAGTAGGTCAAATAATTAGAGATGTTGCTGTTGAGGCAGCAGAGACAAGAGTGACTGTCGGTTTGCAGGTAAGTGGTAAAGTGGAGCTCAGCAATGTTAAAGTCGGAGCTGAAGTTAACCTTATTTCAACTGATGTGGCCGGAATTAGCAATGGTGAGCCTTTTTACATTGGTGGAGGCAACTCAACCAAAGCGGATGTCGAATTTCTTAAACAAGGATTCGAAATTGGAGCGGGGTTGATTGGGTTTAGTATGTCTGATACGGGTATACAAAAAGGTGAAAGCAAACAATTAGTTAATGAAGAAAAAGTTTCCTTAACTATTACTCCATTTACAATTGAAAATACGAAGACAAAGCCGATCAATAGTAACGGAGAACAAATAGCTCCTACTACAGAAAAGACAGAGATTAAAGCCGGTGATATAGGGTTTTCAATTTCTGCTATTATTGGTTTAGAAGTTAAGCTTGATCTAAATAAAGCTTGGGAAGTATTAGGCCGACATTTAAACAACTGAAACAAAATGATAACTAATAAAATTCAAGTATATCTCTTGTTCTTTGCAGCAATAATATTTGCGGTGGGTCTTATCGTTGGATTAATATCTGTTGATTTTGATCTTATTATAAAGTCTCTGTTTTTTTTTGTTGCTTTTACTGTAGCAGGAATATATTATAAAAAAAAGATATAATTATGTTTAAAAATAATATTACTTTATCTAAAAGATTAATGTCTTTATTGATTGATGGTTTAATTTTAATGGTAATATGTATGTTTCTTATATCTATACTACTCATATTAAATTTAGCTCAAAATATAGCATGTCGGATTCTATTATTATCTATTTTATTCTCTCTGTTTTTTTGTAAAGATATTTTATTTCGAGGTCAGAGTATTGGTAAAAGAAATCTCAAATTAAAAGTACAAGATGTGAGTAATCAAAAAACAACACTGCTTAGATTAATTTTAAGGAATCTTTTTATTGTAGTTTGGCCTATTGAGATTGTTCTGATTCTAATAAATCCACAAAGAAGATTTGGGGATATCATTTTTGGAACTAAGCTAGTAAGTGATGATACAAAGAATACAAAAATATACAAGAAGGAGTTTGTTGGATCTTTTACAATAGTTCTGATTATATGCCTTTGTTTTTTTTATTTTGTCTTCTATGTCTTAATTCCTGAAAATACGATACGAATTCTTTATTCTTGAGATTTGGAAAGGAGTGAATCCACTATAAAAGAACAACCCCCCTCGTTCGGCGTAGCGTCCCGCTGCGTCGGAGCTAAAACAAGGCTCCGCCTTGAGTAATAATAGAAAATAGTCCTGCCATTGTTATTAATGGCAGGGCTATTCCAACGGTACGATGGTTAAAGATTTGAATAAAGGGATAACCGAAATCCAATATAATTCCTTAAATTTACCGAGACAAATGGTGATCAACAGTTCATCGGTAAAGGCCAAGAACTATTATGGATAATCTTGAGTATGCCCACCCATAGAATCTGTATAAATAGTATCAGATTGTAAGTATTTTTAAGCGTAAAAAAGCGACAATCTGGCATATACCCACCCAAAAACAGATTGAGAACAGCTAAAAAGAGTAAAAAAAGGCGATTCGATTACGGGAATCTTGACCATATGCACCCAGTGAACAGCAGTCCGGTCAAAAACATCGGTAATCTTGAGTATATGCACCCATTGTTTAATACATAAACATCTGTCTATAAACTCTATACAGGATAATATCCATTCGATATCGGCTGTTCATATAATCTTGACTATACCCACCCATTTGGAGAGACTTTACCATAGTTTTATATTATGTAAAAAACATAATCACTGATACTATGGCAGGAAAACCAACGCGTATGAGCAAAATAAAACAATTATTGAGATTACACCAACAAGGTGTCTCCAATCGTGGGATAGGCAGGGAACTGGGCCTTTATAAAGCCACCGTTAACTCGTACATCGACAAGTTAAAGCTTCACGGGTACGACATTGACCAACTGCTGGAGTTAGAAGATCCGGTCTTGGAAGCAAAATTTATGGCAGGCATAGCAGCCTATACACAGGATAAGTTCACCGTTTTCCGGGAGCAGATTCCATATTTTGAGAAGGAACTCGGTCGCGCCCATATCACCCGTAAACTGTTGTGGGACGAGTATAAGCTTAACCATCCGGATGGCTATTCCTATCCGCAGTTCTGCTACCACCTGAAGCAACTGAAAGTGGCCCGGCACCCTGTGGCCATACTTGATCACCAGGCAGCCGAGAAGCTGTATGTGGACTTTGCCGGAGATACGATGTCATACATTGACCGGGAAACAGGAGAAGTTCTGAAAGCGCATATCTTCGTGGCTTGCCTGCCTTACTCGGATTATACCTTTACGATGGCTGTATCCTCACAAACTACAGATGACTTCCTGTATGCTCTCTCATCAGCCCTGCGGCACCTGGGAGGGTCAGCCAAGATACTGACTCCCGACAATCTGAAAGCGGCCGTCATAAAGAGTGACCGCTATGAACCGGACCTGAACCGTCTGATGGAAGACTTTGCCAATCATTACGGGTTTGTAGTTATTCCGGCCCGCTCACGGCATCCCCGGGACAAGGCGGCAGTCGAGAACCAGGTAAAAATCATTTACCGCCGTGTCTATGCAAAATTGCGTGATACTACATTCTTCTCCCTGGCGGAACTGAACCGGGCCCTGCTTGAAAAAACGATGGAGCACAACCAGACCAGGATGCAGCAAAAGCCATATACACGGCAGGAGAAATTCCTTGCCGAAGAAAAAAACAAACTGACGGCTTTACCTCCAACAGATTTTGAAGTTAAATACTATGCCCAGCTGCGGGTGGCCAATAACAACTGTATTTACCTGGGAAGGGACAAGCATTATTACTCTGTCCCCTATTGCCATATAGGAAAAAAGGTTCAGGTGATTTATACCCGAACCCTTGTGCAGATATTTTGCGAAGGAACATGTGTGGCTACCCACCGCCGGGCTGCCGGTTATGGCTATACCACGCTCAGGGAGCACCTTTGTTCTACCCACCGCCACTATAAAGACCGTTCTCCCGATTATTACATAGCCAAGGCCAGGGAGCGTTCCCATATGCTGGGCTTACTGGTAGAGAAGAACTTTGAACAGAACCTGGTTCCGGAGATGATTTACAGGCGCTGTGACGGGTTACTGAGTCTCCAGCGCAAGACAGACCCCGTCATCTTTGATAAGGCATGCCGGTTTGCCCTGGATAACAATATGCTGTCCTGCAAATCGCTTATCAGGATCATAGACAATAAGACCTATATACAGCATGAGCTGGAGTTTAAAGGGCTTCCACGGCATCTGAATATAAGAGGAAAGAACTATTACTACTAATATCAATGTATCATTAAAACAAAAGTAAAAATGGAAAAGATTAAAACTGATTTGGAGAGTTTAAAATTACCGGGCATGACATCCTGCCTGAAAGCCCTGGAGGAGACCCGCAGGGTACATGAGCTTAGCTTTACCGACGGGCTAAAGCTACTGTTGCAGGCTGAGCAGGACTATCGAGAGGAAAAGCGATACGCCCGTTTACTAAAGAACGCCACCTTCCGTTACAGGGCTTCAATAGAGGAACTGAGCTTTGACCGGGCAAGGGGGTTGGAACAATCCGCTGTGATGAACCTTGCCTCCGGTAATTTTATCCGCAATGGAGACTCTGTCCTGATTACAGGACAAACCGGATGCGGAAAAAGTTTCCTGGCCTCCTCCCTGGGAACCCAGGCTTGCAGGTTGGGCTTCTCGGTGGCCTATCATAATACCCAAAAGCTAATGGTCAAAATTAAATACGCAAGGCTCGATGGCAGCGTAATCCGTTTCTTTGAAAAACTGGCGAAAACCGAACTGCTCATTCTCGATGACTTCGGACTGGCCGCCATGGATAACCAGCAACAGCTGGACCTGCTGGAAATTATTGAGGACAGGCATACGGTTAAAGCTACGATTATCGTTAGCCAACTCCCCGTGGATAAATGGTTTGATATATTCCCCGAAGAGACAATTGCTGACTCAATACTTGACAGGATAGTACACTCTTCATACCGTTTTGAGCTGAAAGGGGAAAGTTTAAGAAAAAAAAGGTAATTTTGTCATGAATAAATAGTCTCTCCTTTGGGTGCATATCACCAGATTCAATGGGTGCACTTCATCAGATTCTCCACTATTACACCTATTCGGCTTCAGGCGTGAAGCTGAAGACCGAGCAGCGTTACGACCCTACCTTGCAGCTTTCTCCTGTACAGACAACCACCCCTGCAACGGATGGTTTTACCGATTACAAGAATACTGACTACGTGGGTAATATCATTTATGAAACGGAGAAAAAGGGGACTGCTGTAACGAACAAAACAAGAATATTGGTTGATGGCGGCTATATCGAAGGTTACCATTACTATTTGAATGACCACTTGGGTAACAACCGGATGACAGTCAACCAGAATGGAGTAAAGACCCAGTGGAACCATTATTACCCGTTTGGAACAGCCTTTGCCGATAAGTACGATAATGGAACGAACCAGCCTTACAAGTACAACGGCAAGGAGCTGGATCAGATGCACGGCTTGAACCTGTATGATTACTCGGCAAGGTACTATGAAAGTGCAATAGGCAGGTTTACTACTGTGGATCCGCTGGCGGAGAAGTATTACTCGATCAGTCCGTATGCGTATTGTGCCAATAATCCGTTGAGGTATGTGGATTTAAAAGGAGATAGCTTAACCTATCATGGAGATAGAGATGCAGCGATAAATATGCATAATACACATTTAGGAGGGTATTATACTACTTCCATAGATGAGAATGGCCTTGTTTCAATGTCAGCTGTTTCAGGGATGGATTTAAGCAAAATGACGCCTGAGCAGAAAGCTTATGCAGATGTATTAGATGCAGTTGTGAATGGCACCGATGGCATGACAACAATTGATATAGTAGAAAATAGTAGCGACGTACTTATTGGGGATTTGCAACTTTCAGCTATAGATGTCGGAGATATTTCTAAATTACCTCAAAGTGGGTTACTTCCATCGAATGGAATGGGAGCGATGATACATGAAGTAAAAGAGCAATATAATGTACAGGTAGTTAATAGAGGGGATAAAAGTAGTAACCTTAAAAATTGGAAAGCCCATATGGGAGGATCAAATACAGAATCTAAGGTTGTTGGCGCAGGAATAAATCCAGATCGTCCTACGACGACATTCCCATCGGGTTCAAAAGATGGCTATATTGATGTTTCTTCTAATAAAGGAAATGCTAGAATACACTTTAGAAATTATAATGTAACAGGAGTTAGCTACTTTAAATGATTTAAAATGAAAAAATTTGTGTTAATTGTTTTTTGTTTTATCTTTTTTTCTCAATTATCGTTTGGATGCGATAGCATTAGTGTAGTGGTAGATTCGATTTTTGATCATCATATAAAATCACTGGAGCAAAGTACCACAGATACTC
>BNXH01000070.1 GCA_025999435.1 Bacteroidia bacterium
CGCACACGTTTGATGAACTTGCCCGGGACATATTCATAGGAAATGGAATCCCGGAATCTCATAAACCGGGCTAATGCCGGGTCAAAATCTTTGTCTGTGGGAAATATTTCCTCCACGACTGTTTCAAGATCGAAGTATTCTTTACGTTTTGCTCCATTGTTCCCCCTCTCCTTGGGAATATATGCAGCCTTAGCCGGGCATAGAGGCGCTACAATTTCATCCTCAGGTTCAAAAGAGGTTTCCGGTTGTGGTTTATGTTTTTCTGATTTGTTGGCTACAAGCTTTGACAGGCCTTTATTAATCTGCTTCTGCTTGCCCAGATCAGCATTTTTCTCTAAAAGCGCTTCCTGCATGGTAGTAATGGTACCCATCAGTTCATCACGTTTGAGACCCGATATGGCAAGTTCTGCACGAAGTTCCCCGATGGTTCTGCCCAAGTCATCAATACGTGCTAATAAGATCCGGTTGGTCTCATTGGCAATATCCAACTGTCGCTGTAAAATCAATGTCAAATCAGAACCTTTCATGCCATTAAAGATATGAAAATCATTTGACTTGATCAAGAAATTAAATACTTATTTTGCTGGTTATTAAATACTTGCAATTCTTTGGGGCGTAATTTTAAAACGCTTCCTGAACCGGAGTTCATGAGCCGTGATCCCCCTCATTATGAAATAGAACGTGTACCAGTCAAGTTCATATACGCCTTTTTCCGTACTATATCGGGGGAGATCAAAAGTCCCCCGCGCGAGCCGCTTATAATATAAGATAAAACCGTCCTCATCCCAGCGGAGCAACTTTACGCGCTTGCAGTCACGGGAGAAGAACACAAAAATATCTCCCGAAACCAGTGACAGTGCCGGATGGGTGCAGACCAATCTGGATAAGCCATCAATGCTGCGGTTCAAATTGACCGGCTCGGGAAAGAAAAAATAGCGGTTGTTTTCATTGAGTTCAAACATAGCCGGATTGTTTATTTTCGTCTTTGGTCTTTGTCATAAGTATACAGGAATGTACACAACTCTATGACGGAGCATTCCTCGACATGGATAGCTTTTCCATCGGGGCAGGTTTTTGCATTGAGGCGTGCAGCCCTTTGTAATTGCCTGACACTGACTTTCATAAATTTCATCCATCGCAACATGTTATAATAGTCCGTTCCCATTTTTCCGCAATGTACCTTCAGCGAATAGCGCAGGTTGGAAGCTAATTCTTCACGGTAGGTGTCCAGTGTCTTTCCAAATCTGGCCTTTGCTTTATCTCTATCTGTGGAAATCGGAACGTAGGGACGACAGCAACCTTTGGGTATTTCGACTCCTTTGGCCTCACATATCCGTGCCCGGATTGTAGTAAAGTCCAGGTTATTCCCTGCCAACCAGTTACTCATGCCCCTGTAACTGACTTTGTTCCTTTCGCAAAAATCTACAAATCTCAGATGAACATTCCCGTTCAATTCAATTTGCAGGAGGTCAAGACATTTTAAATATAGTTCATTTGAATTCTTTTCCATTCCGGCAGAAACCCGTATCTCACTGCGTAATTTGATAAAGCTTCTCCCTGTGGTTCTAAGCCATAGATTGAAATTCTCATAATTTATTGAATGTTCCTTACAGAATGCGGTCAGTGACTTGTTCGGTTCCTGAGTCAGTTCTTTTTTGAGTTCCTCCAAAAGTGAAGGATATTCTACTGGAATTGGGGTTGATTCTGTTGTTACCATGACTTTGCTTTTTAATTGTTTATGCAAAGGTAGAAGCACTTATCCAAACAAACTATATGCCATCGTGGAGACGCTTACGCGACAATAACAGTAAACAATCTTTAAATTTTGAAATTTAAACAGGCTCTAATACTCAGATTTCTGATTTTCTCGTATATTTGACGCAGGTATTGGAACAAAGAATGAAGAAGATAATCATCGTATTTTTATTGTCTTTTATCGCTGTTACGGTGAATTGCCAAACAGAACGCAAGACGTACTGGGATATGGCTGTCATATCCGAAACGGGCGATACTATTGCTATGTTCAATTTAAATCCTGTTTATGTTTTTGCTCCGATGAAGTTCAAGGATGAGAAACAGCGGCAGGCTTATTCGAAACTCGTGCGTGATGTCAGGATAACTTATCCGTATGCCCGTAAAATAGCAGAAGCGGTCATTGAGACCTATGAATATATGCAGACTTTGCCCACAGATAAAGAGCGGCAAAAGTATCTGGAAGATGTTCAGAAGTTTATGACATCGGAGTATAAGCCTAAGTTGAAAAAGATGACTAAAGCTCAGGGTAAGATTTTAATAAAACTTGTAGACCGTGAATGTAACACATCTTCATATAACATTGTCAAAGCATTGTTAGGCAGCTTTAAAGCCGGAGTATATAATGCCTTTGCCGGATTGTTCGGTAATAGCCTCAAGGTAGAATATGAACCTGATGGCAGAGATGCCGAAATAGAAAACATTGTAGTGCAGATAAAACAAGGCACAATAGACTATTATTATACCCGTAATTATCATGGTTGGTAAAACAATACTTTAATTTGTGGTTTTCGCTTCCAAATCTTTTGTTTTTATATTAGTGGCAATAATAGCCAAAAGTATCAGAATTACACCTATCCATTTAATCGCATCAACATTTTCTTTAAGAATTAAAGCAGACGATAGCGTTGCTACCGGAAGTTCGGCTGCGCTGAGAATAGCGCCGATAGATACTCCTACCCGTGGTATTCCCATCGAAAAGAAAAATGGAGGAACAACTGTCCCGAACAGAGCCAGGCTTAATCCCCACAAATACAATCCGCCGAGGTAAGTTCCATTGAAAAAGAATAATGGCGGGAAAATGATGAAGGTCATAATACAAGAGCCTGTGATCATCAGGGCGCTTTTCTTTAGTACAGGCAGATCGTTACCTATACGTCCGCTGGTCATCAGGAATATAGCATAGCTTGCAGCTGCCAGCAGACCAAAAACAACGCCTTTCAGGTTAAGCTCTATCGTGCTGTTAAAGAGCCCTCCGGCCAGAAGTGTACCGGCTAAAACAATGCTTAGTAGCAAAAGCTGTTTGCGGGTAGGCTTTTTTTTGAATACAACGGCTTCGATAAGTACGCTTATCCAAAGATATTGCATCAATAAGATGATAGCGATCGATGCAGGCAAAAGTTTCACACATTGATAATAAAAGATACCTACAAGTCCGGTAAATGTTCCGGCAATGCATACTTTCCAACATTTAGTTTTATCAGCAGGTTCCTTTTTCTCCTTATCAATGCCTTTATCTTGTTTTTTTATCTTGGTAGATATCATATAAAGAGCCCAAAGTATAACCATTCCTGAGAAACTTTGAGTTCCGGTTATCTCACCTAATGTAAAACCTTGCTCGTAAGCAAATTTTACAATAGTAGATAATAATCCGAAGCTGACTGCTCCTAAAAAGACCAGTAAACCGCCTTTTATCCTCTCATTCATTTTTCTCTTTTTATAGTTTTAGTATAAGTAATAGTTGACGCATAAGCGCATAAAAAAAGGATACCCCTTTGTCCCGGATACCCCCTCCATTTGTTAGCTCGTTCGTTTGTACAACTTATTTCAAATTATACAAACGTTTTGGTGATGCAAAGGTAATAATTTTATGGTAAATATCTTTCTATAAAGGTATTTTAAATATAACGTTGATCAGCAGACCCGCACTCTGGTTTGGTATCCAGCCTGTATAGCCCATTGGCTGATGTTTTCTTATTTTATCTCTGAAATTCAGTGTCGAATAGCCGATGGAACCGAGAAGAGACCAATCACTCAACTGGTATTCTATGCCTGCACCTATATAATAATAGAAAATAGGTTCCGTAAAATTCACCTTATCAGATAAGCCTTTATACTCAAAACTACCTTTCATCAGACCGACAGAAAATTCATTTTCGAGAAATAACGAGAACGTTTCGTCCAGATGATAGTGAAATTTAGGTACAGCCCCAATCTGAGGGCTAAACAGGGAATACTTCACCCTCGCTTCGCCGGGGTTCTTCGGCGGATTCCATTGATTATCGCCGGCATCAAAACTCCATCCAATACCGTCGTCGAAAAAATAATATCCATACTTAGTCCTTAGTTCTATGCTGAAAAAGTGATTCTGCCGCTGCATATATTCCAGACCAACAATTAAGCCAAATCCATTCACTTCATCGCTAAACCCGGCGCCATTATAAAACAAACCGGGTATAATAGAAAATTTAGACTGGGCTTTTATCATTTGTGGGATTACGAACAAAACCATCAGCACGAATATCAAAATATTCCTTTTCATAATACAGATAATTGCTGAAAATATAGCCCGAATCCTAATATTACTCTGGTTCGGGCTAGTACATTCTGGTTAATCAGAACCGATAACCAATACTTAATCTGAAAATCATATTTTTTACATGCGATTGACTCTCAATACCTGTAAGTCCATACTGAAATCCTAGACAAGTATATATCTTATCATCGAACTGTATTCCAGCTCCAGCTCCAACACCTATAAGCAAGCGTTTATAACCATTTCCTTCTCCTCGGAATGTAGTTCCTTTATAGACCGTATTATCAACATCATAATATTTTACATTCCCAAACAACCCATATTTTCCATACAAGCCCAGATCAATAATTAATTTTATATGCTTTTGACGATTTATTTCTGGCCTGAACGAGAGAGTTACGGGAACCTCTATGTTATAGTTGTCCACCATACTTTTATTTTCAGCCTGTTTTTTATTCAAATTCTCATCGTATCCTACTTGATGAAATCCAAAACTTTGCAACCCAAATAAAACTCCGGTTTGAAAATACATCTTCGGCGATAAAGGCATATCATAAGTAGCACCTATATGAAAACCGGCACGATAAGCAGGCAAATCCATCTCTGTAACAGTTCCATAGTCTATTCCACCTTTCACTCCCCATTGAGCAAAGCCCTGAACAGATATAAGTATAAACAATATAAGAATATATCTTGAAAATTTCATAGCTTTAATACTTTAGTTGGATTAATCTTTTTTTACAATCTTCATTCCTTTCCAAACATCACCGAAGCGTGAGCAAACGTACACTTCACCTGCTTTTAATGTAGGATATACCCCACCTGTACGCAATATTTATCAAAATTAAACAAATTTTAGAAATTTCAAAAAAATAAGAGACAAAAGTTAAAAAAAACTTTTGTCTCTTATCTCGTATGATATTCTTTTACTTTACTTCCCAAACATCTTTGGTCATCAAGTAATCTTTCAGTTTTCGAACCGGATTTTTAGCCTTAACTGCTTCTATTTGACTGGCTACACCTTCATCGTAAGTCGGTTCTTTTACATCGCGGATAACACCCAAAGCTACAGGGAGTCCGTTTTCCGGAGCCATAAGCCCGAGTTTAAGGTGTAGAACGTCGTCTCCAGCCTTAGCGTCATGTACAAGTATATCGTCTATTGTATAACCATCCTGACCTATTGTAACGGCTTTGAGTTTCCATCCGTCCATAACGAGGCCTTTCTCATTATTTGTTCCGAATAGCATTTTTTCTCCATGTTTCAACAAAATGGTACGTTCGGCTCTCCATGCTTTGTCTACAATGTTGCTATGAATGTCATCATTGAAGATAACACAGTTTTGTAGTATTTCTACTACCGATGTACCTTTATGTTTTGCTGCATCGACAAGTATTTCTGTCGTATTTGCCAAGTCAACATCAATACAGCGGGCAAAGAATGTTCCGCGTGCGCCTAATGCCAGTTCTACCGGATGGAAAGGATCTTCTACCGTACCATATGGAGACGATTTTGAAACAAATCCTCTGTCGGAAGTAGGGGAGAACTGCCCTTTTGTTAAGCCGTATATTTTGTTGTTGAGTAACAGGATATTAATATCTACATTGCGACGTACAGCATGTATGAAGTGGTTGCCACCGATAGCCAGACAGTCTCCGTCTCCGGTTGCCAGCCATACCGATAGTTCCGGTTTGGCAGTCTTTACACCTGTTGCTATTGCAGCTCCACGTCCGTGTATGGTGTGGAATCCATATGTATTCATATAATATGGTAAACGCGAGGAGCATCCAATGCCGGATATAACGGCAGTCATATGGGGTTCGATGCTTAGCTCAGACATCGCTTTATGCAGGCAGTTGAGCAAGGCATGGTCTCCACATCCGGGACACCAGCGGACATACTGATCACTTTTATAATCTTTGGCCGAAAAAGATGGGGCCATTTTTAAATTTGTATCCATAATAACTTACTCTTCTAGTTTTTTAGTGAATGCATCGATCAACTCATGTATAGAGAATGGCTGACCTTCTACTTTGTTGTAACGGGAAATTTTCAGTCCCGGAATTTTTTCTGTCAGATAACCGGCGAACTGCCCGTTGTTTTGTTCGGCTACGACTATATTTTTAAATTTACCAAGTATCGCTGCCGTGTTCTTCGGTAGCGGACTGATAAAGCGGAAATGGGCAAGAGCTATTTTATGTCCGGCTTCATTCATCTTTTCTACAGCTTCGCGAAGATGCCCGTAGGTTCCTCCCCATCCTACAACCAGCAGATCAGAGTCTTCTCCGCCTACAAGTTCCAATTGAGGTATATAATCAGCTATTTTGTCTATCTTAGCTTGTCGTGTGTCTACCATCCTTTGATGATTCGCGGAGTCAGTCGATATTGCTCCCGAGTCATAATCCTTTTCAAGTCCTCCAATACGATGAGTGTACCCCGGAGTTCCTGCTGCCGCCCAATAGCGGGCATATGTTTTATTGTCGCGCAATGCGCTTCGCCATTCATTCTCATCTACTCGGGTTTGATCGTGAGGCACAATGGTTGGATACTTTTCAATATCGGGAATACGCCATGCCGAAGCACCGTTGGCAATATATCCGTCAGTAAGCAAAATAGCAGGGGTTATATGTTCTAAAGCTATTTTGGATGCCCAATACGCCATGTCGAAGCAATCGGTAGGAGTGGCGGCAGCCATCACAACGATAGGGCTTTCTCCATTTCTTCCGTAAAGAGCCTGACGAAGGTCGGTTTGTTCGGTTTTTGTAGGGAGTCCTGTTGAAGGGCCTCCGCGCTGTACGTCTATAACAACTAGCGGAAGCTCTGCCATTACAGCCAGACCAATGGCTTCACTCTTGAGTGCCAGACCTGGGCCTGATGTCGAAGTAGCAGCTAATGATCCGGTAAAACTGGCTCCAATAGCGGTACAAACGCCGGCGATTTCGTCCTCAACCTGAATAGCTTTTACGCCTAGTTGTTTAAATTTTACAAGTTCATGCAATATGTCGGTCGCAGGAGTAATTGGGTATGATCCTAAAAATAATTGACGTCCGGCATTTTCGGCTGCTGCTATTAGTCCGTAGGCAGTTGCTGTATTTCCATTAACATCAAGATAATAACCCTTTTCTACATTGACTGTTTCTACACGGTATGATGATATAGTGGTGTCGGTATTGTGTCCATAGTTAAATCCATCTGCCAACACTTTTAGATTCGCTTCTACAAGAGCCGGTTTTTTTGCGAATTTTGCAGACAACATATGATTTGCTACATCTAATGGGCGGTTAAATAACCAGCACACTAAACCGAGTGCAAACATATTTTTGCTTCTTGTACGGGATTTCATATCCAGATCTGTTCCCTCCAAGCTATCTTTGGTCAGGCCGGTTATCGGTACAGATATTATTTGCTGCGATGTTAAACCAAGTTCTGTAAAAGGATCTTCAGTCTTAAATAAAGCTTTCTCCAAATCTCTTTTCTGAAAAGAATCAGTGTCGATTATAATAACCGAATCCGATTTTAAATGTTTGGCATTAACTTTAAGTGCAGCGGGATTCATTGCAACTAACACGTCGCATAGGTCTCCGGAATTATAAATTTTATTCCCCAAATGTACTTGAAACCCTGATACGCCGGATAAAGTGCCTTGCGGTGCACGGATTTCTGCCGGATAATCCGGGAATGTTGCAATCTCGTTTCCGAAAATTGCCGAAAGATTTGAGAAGATGGTGCCGGTTAACTGCATACCATCTCCCGAGTCGCCTGAAAAACGTATGACTATGTCATTGACGTCTTTGATGTTAATAGTGTTTTGCATTACTTATTCTAT
>BNXH01000071.1 GCA_025999435.1 Bacteroidia bacterium
ATTCTTGATTTTATATTTATCTTTGATCTGGGTTATCGGTGAGGTACTCATGTATCTACTTTTTTGAATTTGCAAATACAAAAATACACCTGTAACCCTTCTTTTACAATACCGTTGCAACAAAGTCACTAAAAAGTAACAAACTCCACACTCATTTTCAAATTCGCTAATTTTCAAATTATCAAATTATCACTATATCTATAGATAAAACTAACGCCGGACAATGTTTCACTCTTCGTTCTTCGCTTTCATCGCTTTGCGCCATTCTTAATTCTTCACTTTTTTGACGCGGTTGCCCTAGTATATAATATCATTTTTCTATTTTTAGTCCTATTTTAGTAAGAATAAAATTATAACTTTGCGCTTTCACTAATATTTTTCTATGAAAGAGCGCATTATAGTAAAAGTAGGCAGTCAGATACTTACCCGTAAAGACGGAACGCTCGATGTTACCCGCATGTCGGCTTTGGTAGATCAGATTGCCGAACTGCATAAAAGCAATGTGGAAGTAATACTCGTCTCGTCCGGCGCTGTAGCTTCGGGGAAGACCGAGATAAAGGCTAAAGCCAGACTCGACATAATATCCGCACGCCAACTATATTCTTCCATCGGACAAGTAAAACTAATCAACCGGTATTCTGACCTGTTTCGCCAACATGGCATTATCTGCGGACAAATATTAGTGACAAAAGAGGATTTCGCAACACGCCGTCACTATCTCAATCAGCGGAATTGTATGACCGTGATGCTCGAGAATAAAGTTATCCCAATAGTAAACGAAAACGATGCTATTTCGGTTAATGAGCTTATGTTTACAGATAACGATGAACTTTCGGGTCTTGTTGCGGCAATGATGGACAGCAAAAAGCTGATTATACTCAGCAATATCGACGGAATATTCAGCGATGCACCTGATAAGCCGGGCTCGCAGATATACCGTGAAATCGATATACAGAAGGATAATATTGAGAACTCGATCCGGTCTTCCAAATCATCTACCGGACGCGGAGGCATGACAACAAAGTATAACGTTGCCCGCAAAGCTGCCGAAGAAGGTATAGAAGTAATCATTGCCAACGGTCGCAAAGACAACATACTGGTCGATTTAATCAGAGGAAAAGATGTTATCTCTACGCATTTTGTTCCTTCCAAGAAAGGAGCTACAAGCGTTAAGAAATGGATCGCCCACTCTGATGGATTCACCAAAGGCGAGATACATGTAAATACTAACGCAAGAGAAGTTTTACTTGGAGACAAGGCTGTAAGTTTGCTGCCCGTAGGCGTTACAAAAATTACCGGTAATTTTGATGCTGATGATATAGTACGCATTATGGACGAAGCCGGTAAACAAATCGGTATTGGTCGAACCTCATATAATAGTGAAAAAGCAAGGGAAATAATAGGAAAGAGCAATAATAAACCCATCATACATTATGACTATATGTATATCGGGAAATAAATAATCATTAACTTTCGGCTTTCTTAATAGATTTAGATACAAACAAAAATGGATGACTATCACCAGCCCACATTTCAACTCGTGGCAGAGGCAAGTAAAAGCCTTAACTTGTTAGAAGAAACAGAGATAAACGCAATACTGGAGGCTATTGCCAAAGAGACCGAGTCTAAGATTCATTATATCCTGGCAGAAAATCAGAAAGATTTGCAACGAATGGATCCGGGCAATCCGAAATACGACAGGTTGTTATTAAACGAAAACCGGATAAAAGATATAGTAAAGGACATGCGTAACGTTGCCTCCCTACCCTATCCCGTAGGAAAAACAGTAATGCATAAGATTTTGCCAAACGGACTTAATATTTCTAAAATAACTGTTCCTTTCGGCGTTATAGGAATTATTTTCGAAGCAAGGCCAAATGTTTGCTTCGATGTCTTTTCCCTATGCTTGAAATCAGGCAATGCATGCATCCTGAAAGGGGGCTCGGATGCCCGTTTTTCCAATGAAGCTATTACTGATATTATACGCAAAGTTCTTGACGAGAATGGTGTAAATCCTAATGTGTGCACCCTGTTACCAAATGGACGGGCGGCAACAAGCGAACTACTTAAAGCCCGCGAATATGTCGATCTTATCATACCTCGAGGCGGTTCGGAACTTATAGAATATGTACGGAAAAACTCACATATTCCGGTTATTGAAACAGGTGCCGGTGTTTGCCATACTTATTTCCATAAAGAAGGAGATACAAAAAAAGGACGGGATATAATTACCAATGCCAAGACCCGCAAGGTAAGTGTATGCAACTCTTTGGATTGTCTTATTATCGATAAAGACAGATTGGATGATCTGAATTACTTGTGTGAAGATCTGGCGAAAAAAGATGTCATTATATATGCTGACAATGCGGCTTATGAAGCACTGTTCCAATATTACCCATACGATCTGTTGAAAAAAGCAGATAAAGAGAGTTTCGGGACAGAGTTTCTGGATTACAAAATGGCTGTAAAGACCGTATCGAATATAGAAGAAGCCATCGATCATATATCCACTTACAGTTCGAAGCATAGTGAGGCTATCATCAGTGAAGACAAAGAAGCCACAAAACTGTTTGAACGGCTAGTGGATGCTGCTTGTATTTACACCAATGCACCGACATCGTTTACCGACGGGGCACAATTCGGGCTTGGGGCAGAAATAGGTATCAGTACGCAAAAGATGCACGCTCGCGGCCCTATGGCTCTGGAAGAGCTTTGTACTTATAAATGGATTATAGAAGGAGACGGACAGATAAGATCATGAAAAAAAAGAAAAAAACTGATGGAAAAATCAAAATAGAAGATTATATAAAAGCAGTAAAGAAGGCTAACAGAGAAGAAGAACTATCCCGCTCGGCAGGATGGAAACGAATCACCAACATACATCAAAGCAAAAAGACATACAACCGGAAACGGGACAAAAAGAACTATACGGAAGAATAACCTTATTCTATCCGTTCTTTTCTTTATTATCTTTGTAATCAAGAAATAAATAACAAAAAATATTCTTAGAATGAGAACGTACACGAATGTAAAAGATCTGGACGACTTAAACGCCGCGGTGAAAGAGGCTCTTGAAATAAAGAAGAACCGGTATGCATACAAGCATCTTGGCGAAAACAGAACTCTGCTGATGGTATTCTTCAACTCTAGCCTGCGAACCCGGTTGAGCACACAAAAAGCCGGAATGAATCTGGGCATGAATACAATGGTACTGGATATTAATCAAGGGGCTTGGAAACTAGAGACTGAACGAGGCGTAATTATGGACGGTGACAAATCGGAGCATATTCTGGAAGCCATTCCTGTGATGGGTAGCTACTGCGATATTATAGGAGTACGCGCCTTTGCCCAATTTGAAAATAAAGAAGATGATTATCAGGAAAAAATATTGAATCAGTTTATCCGGTATTCCGGTAAACCTGTATTCAGTATGGAGGCAGCTACAGGCCACCCTTTACAGGCTTTTGCCGATCTGATAACAATAGAAGAATATAAAAAATCAGCGCGTCCAAAAGTTGTCCTTACCTGGGCTCCACATCCGAAAGCATTACCTCAGGCCGTACCAAATTCGTTTGCTGACTTTATGAATGAAGCCGATGTTGACTTTGTTATCACGCATCCGGAAGGTTATGAACTGGATTCTAAGTTTGTTCGCGGGGCAAAGGTCGAGTACAATCAAGATAAAGCTCTGGCAGGAGCAGATTTCGTATATGCGAAGAACTGGGCTGCTTATGCAGATCCTAATTATGGAAAGATATTGAGCAAAGATACTTCATGGACAGTAACAACCGGAAAGATGGCTTTGACTAACAATGCTTACTTTATGCATTGCCTGCCTGTTCGCCGTAATATGATTGTTAGCGATGACGTAATAGAAAGCCCGCAATCTATTGTAATACAGGAAGCTGCAAACCGCGAAATTTCGGCTCAGACAGTAATAAAAAGAATGCTGGAGAATTTGTAATTTTTACTATAAGAATAATAAAAGGAGCACCGTTCGATGCTCCTTTTTCTATTCATATATTTTGTTTCTAAAATTTATATCCTACGGTTAATAAACCCTGGAAATTATTTGTTTTAAAGACTGTTTTGTCTGAAAAATCAAATGCATAGAAATCATCTTTCTGGCTCTTCATCACAAAAGCAATGTCTGTATAAAACTGAGGAGTAATCTTGTAACCCAAACCATAAGTAATATAATGGGCATCACCATCGAATGCATATTGAGTAACAGCACGTGCATCTGTAATAATATAATCGTCACCTGTCTTGACCTCTGGTTTTACAGGGCTCTGCATCCATGCATAACCAACACGTCCTGAGAACTTATCAGTGAAACGATATTCTGCACCTACACGCACAGTAGAAGCGGCACGGAAAAATTTCTTTATAAACAGATTGGGATCTGCATTAAAATTGCGTCCGTCCCTGTCGTACAATTTCATATTTCCATAATTAGTCAATTCATAATCGGCACTGATAATGGCTTTACTTCCGATAACGCCAGCCATGCTGAACGTCCATTTATCCGGTGTCCGGTATTGATAATCCATCACAGCTGCATCATCACCATTATATGTACCAACTGTTCCTTTCGCATAATCAGGCGCTATATTTGCAATACCTTTTAAGCCTGTCAAATCATGAGTCAAATCTGTAAAGAAACGATCCGTCATATCGTACCAAGTAGGAGAATGATAGGCCACTCCGATACGCAGTTCTTGTACAGGTTTTACAATAACTCCGGCCTTAACCTGCCATCCTGTACCATCGGTGCGGAAGCTATTTTCCATGTCGTAGCCCATATCGGAACCTCCATCTCCAAAGTTTTCTGTATAGATAGAATACAAACGATAGTTAATATCTGTCATAGATAATGTCAACCCCACACTGAGTACATCCGAAAAAGTAGTTCCCACATTAAAATCATAAGAGCTCACCGAGCCTTTTTCTCTCGCAAACAAATTATTCTCAACATATAAGTCTTTTATAGCAGACTCATACGCACCCGATGATGTTTCATTAATCAAATATGAATTATATCCAAGAACTGTCAACCAGTCCTGATTGTTCCATACATCCCACATCGGAGCACCGGTTAATCCATCCAAAGATACAGAGGAAGATGGCGCTGTAGAGATGTCTGCCATGTGATCAGTCAATAATCTGCTCAGCCCACCTGCACCTGTTTGATATTTACGGTCGAAACTTTTCAATCTATTATATGAGAAACCGACATTCAAAGTTGGAGCGACATCACTGTTCAGAGGGAATGTAGTAACAAAAGCAAGGTTATCAAAGCTTACACTGAATTTATTTTGATCAATTTTGCCACTATTCAATAGTTCCGTTTGAGTACCCGAATTTTGAAAGTTCAAAGTTGTAACAATTTCCGAGTTACGATATACACCTATACCTGCCGGATTAATAGCTATGCCGGATATATCTCCACCCAGCGCTCCAAAGGCTCCTCCCATAGAAACAGAACGCGCAGTACCTGTCAAATCATTCTTAGAATATCTATAAGCGTCCATTGCATTCTGAGCTTTTACAACTCCTAATGAAAATAAAGCTGCGATTAAGAATAATGTTATCTTCTTCATAATTATTTATTTTACTTATACCTTTTACCAAAAAGCTGTTTCAACGTCAATTATTCTTTTGAAACAGCCTTTCATACTTATGTTTGTTTTATATTAGTATTATCTACCTCGACCACCGCCGCTACTTCTACTGCTTCCACCTCCACTTGAAGACGAAGAACGGGAAGATGAACTGCTTGAGGAAGAGCCGCTGCTATATGAGCTTGAACTCGATGATCGAGAACTTGAACTATAGCTTGAACTTGGCCTTGAACTTGACGAACTTGACGAACTTGAACTGTTATAACTTGGGCGTGAACTGCTACTTGAGCTAGAGCTATTGTAGCTCGGACGAGAACTCGAAGATGAGCTACCAGAGTTATAACTAGGACGAGAACTAGTATTTGAACTACTAGAGTTTGAATTATAGCTCGGACGTGTAGATGGCCTTGTAGTTACGTCACCAGATGAACCGCGACCACTGCTACTGCTATTGGTTGAGCTATTGTAGCTCGGACGGGTTGTTGGTCTTGTAGTTACACCAGTTGACGAACCTCTTCCTCCAGTACCTGTCGAATTGTTATAGCTCGGACGTGTAGATGGCCTTGTTGATACGCCAGATGATGAACCTCTTCCGGTAGTTGAGTTATTATAGCTTGGGCGTGTAGACGGTCTTGTTGAAACACTTGAACTACCACGACCACCAGCATTATAGCCCGGACGAGTATTTACACTCGAACCACGACCTCCAGCATTATAACTAGGACGGGCACCTACACTTGAACCGCGACTTACACCTGCATATCCACGGTTAGATCCGTAATATCCTGTACGAGGACGTCCTGTATAGTTGTATTGATTACGACGGTATCCGTAATGGTCATTACTATGTCCGCCATACCAGCCGCCACCGTACCAGCCACCTGCATACCAGCCGCCGTACCATGGGCTGTTCCAACCGGAGCCCCAGCCCCAACTGCTGTAATACCAAGGTCTATTCCAACCCCAGCCCCAACTGCCATAATACCAAGGATCATAATATCCCCATGCATAAGATGGTGAATACCAAGGATCATACCATGGGTAATAACTATTCCAACCGAAGCCAAAACGAGAACGGGCACCATAATAGTTACTGTAACTATCATCTAACACGTAGACATTTATTTCACCATCGCTGGATATCTTCACGCTATTTTCCGGATTATGGAATTTGACTATCCGGTCAGTATACTGATAGTCTTGATATTCCTCTTCAGTATATATTGTATCATCTTCGGCATACTGATTATCGTATACGTCTACATTTCCTCTGCGGTTATAAGCATCCACGTCTACAGTAACATCGCCAACAGTTTCCAAAGTCACATCTCCGTTATCTTTCACTAAAAGTACTTGAGTAGGTTTAGTTTGCTTCTGGGAAGTCACTTTTTTTACCTCTGTCTTCTTCTTCTCTTTCGATTTTGAAGGAGCGTAGACGTCATCCCATTCTTCTTGTGCAAAAACAAAGAATGGTATTACCGACACTAGAATCAACAGTAATAAATTTTTAGTCTTCATAATCTGCTCTCCTATATTTATTTATTTTTAATTAAAGTATTTAACTAGTCTTACATAAAGTTCAATTACTCATTAGACTATTCAATATCTTAAAGGTTTAATCAATCTGCTAATAATTATATTTATATCAAGATTAACAAATATACGAACTTAATCTCTTATATAATTTATTCTTTATATAAAAGATGCATACAAGCACTACTTTGTTGCGTTCATTATGTTAAAAAACACAAACAATAAATCAAAATACTATTTCCGTCAAAATGTCTATTTTTTTAGACAAAATATTTTGAAGTCTATTTTTTTAGACTACATTTGTATATATCAAAATATCATTCATTAGATATTATATAGAATAAAGATTTATGGATTTCATAAACAAACAATTAACCACAGAGTTTACGGAGTTATGGTTCACGGTGTATCACGGTGTAACTCCGTGATATTTAACTCGGTGCAACTCTGTG
>BNXH01000072.1 GCA_025999435.1 Bacteroidia bacterium
GCGCAACCCTGACAAATGTTTCCCTGAGCGGAAGTCCTATCAGGTTCTTTATACCGGATTCATTTGCTCTTTGAATACCTAACTCATCCAATGTTGCCTGGATAGTTTGTATGATACTGTCTTTTGTATCGGCAATCGTGCCGTCAAAGTCGAGTATAATCGTTTTTATCCGGATTTTTTTATTCATTCAATCTATGCTTTTTTCTTTTTGAATTGCGATTTGACCAACATTTTATGGACAGGTTTTACCAGGAATATTCCCGTAGCAATTTTATCCACGCTCAAATTAGTTGATTGGGTAACCATTCTTCTTCCCAATATAAAACACATAGCCATAATACGCTTTATAATTGCTGTATAATTGTGCTTCGTGCCGTTCACTTGCGATGAACCCTTCGGCAGTTTTATTACCTGCATATTTTTTTAAGAAAACTTCTTGTGCTGCAATTTGAGGGGCGTAGAAATGCTCCGTCCAGCAGTTCTCCGGCAGGATAAACGAAGCAACAGGAATGTATCCGGCTTTCTGCATTTGTGCTACTTTGTTTGGGATGGTGTTTATTTCGGGATAAGCATCCATCCAAAAGTCATTGATTTCGGCAGGACGTTCTTCTGTAAACCACGACGCTTCGGTAACGGCAATATATCCTCCGGGGTTTAAAAACTTACGCCATTCGTTCAGTCCCCGCTCAAAACCGATATTGTAGATTGCCCCTTCCGACCAGATTAAGTCAAATACCCCTTCCCTGAAAGGAATATTGTCCATTGAACCGACAACGCCTTTTACCCGCTCTTGCAGGTTCAGTTTAACGGCATTGGTGTTGAACAGGTCGATAAAAGCGGGAAAGAGGTCTATTCCCGTTATATCCCCCGGCGCGTGTTGCGCTAAAACCATTGTCTGACCGCCTGTCCCGCAACCGAGGTCGAGTATTTGCGATTCGGCGGTAAGGTTGTCGATAAAACTCAATGCCTTAACGGTCATTTCGGGACTGCCGGGTCCCTGCCGTTCCAACCGCGAGAAATATTCGCAGATTAAATTCACGTCAAATTCGTGAATGGATTTGTTTTCGTGTTCCATATTTTCTTCTTTCTTGTTTTATTTTAATTCCTTTTTATACTTTGCTATTTTCAGTAAATCGGTTAATTGTTCTCTCGTATTGATATTGATTATTAATGGAATTAATTTCCCCGCCGGTTTGGTGTGAAAAAATACTTCTTTAATTTGCTCTGAAATATCCAAAGACGCAATGCTTTCAAGGTGTTTTTCCGTGAAGTAAAACGAGATTTTGAAAAAACCTTCCCAAACTGAAAGCCATAAGATTGTCTTTTTCTTGTCGCAAACTTTGCACAACCATGATTTGCCGTCTTTATAGTAGTTCCAAGTGACCGTTAATGAAAATTCGTCTTGAGTTAGCCTCGTTATCATTTCTTCAAAGACATTGTAAACATTGCCGAGTACATCTTTTAAAACTTCCTCTGACGGAAAGATATTTTGTTCCTTTAATAATTGACTCATGATTCCTTACCTGTTGATTTCCTGTACAAATCTATCTATATTATCGCTGTTTATGTCCGAAACGCTTTTATCCGTTTGTTTTTTGACAAACGCCTGCATGAGTTTCGATGATTGCCCTGCATAAATGGACGTTCCGAGTATAATTCCTTCAAAGGAACTAATATTGGGCAATTTATCTTCTTTCAGGTTGAAAATGGATATTTGATTGCCACCTGACTTTTCGGCAATCTTACGGACAACTTTTTCGGTAGTTCCTTGTTTGGAACAATATACAATTGCTATTTTCATCTTCTCTTTCTTTGTTTCCATTCTAATTTTCTATAAAACGCCTCTGGCATTTCACCACTGTAAATTTCAATGGAGGATTATTTTCTAAAAATTTAACCGACTCATCCATCTCCGAAAAATCTATCAATCCGTACTCCCTAAATTCCTGCTCAATGGATTCCGAATCATAAAAAAACAATTTTGCGCCGCTTGTCATCAAAAAACGGTTTTTGCTGAGTGGCTTCCCTTTCCCATACAATGAATCATTTTTTGAAATCGTCGAAAAAATCATCCATCCGTTTGGTTTTAATTGGGCATAACAATCTTTGATAAACTTTTTCCGTTCACGCTTATTCAGTAAATGAATCAGTGCATAGCAATATATTCCATCGTAGAATTTATTATCAAAAGGCATGTCAGTTACAGAACCTTGATATATCAGCATATTATTATTATCAAATTTTGCTAAATCAATTGCCGTTTTTGAAATTTCAATTCCGGTAACATTGATTCCATTGTCAAGAAAAATCCTTGCATTCCTGCCATATCCGATTCCCGGAATTAATATGTCTGCGATTTTTTCCTTTATAAAAAAATCTTTTGCGGCAATTGCAGAATCTGCAGGCTCAAAGCCCCACATAGTTTGCTTTTCTATATAATTTGATTCCCAAAATTCATCCTGTTTCATGTTCAATCGTTTCATTAGGAAAACAACTTTAATTGTTTAACCTTTTCATTTGTGTTCTTGTAGGATTTGACAATATCCTCCATTTTGTACAACAATCCGTATTTTTGACATTCTTCCTTGAAAATGATGGCTATGTTTTTATTGGGCGAATTGCAAATATAATGGTTGCCGAATGTTTTTATATATTTGTCTTTCAATCCATTAAAATGCTTGTCCAATTGATTGTAAAAATAGGTTCTTTGGTTCTCGCGTAAAGTTACGCCGCCCATCGACCAAACAAATTTTGCCCCGTTTTCGTAAGATAATCGTATGATTTGCTTTACATTTTCTTCCGTATCGGTTATAAATGGAATAATCGGGGTTAATAAAGTGCCGACAAACAGTCCCGCATCTGCTAATTGCTTCATCGCCTTCAATCTTTCGGAACTGCGACAAACATTAGGTTCTATGATTTTTGACAAGTCATCGTCCGAAGCGGTGATGGTCAGTTTCAAGATAACGTTTTGCAATCGGTTGATTTCTTTAAATATATCAATATCCCTTACAATCAAATCGCTTTTTGTTTCGAGCGATACGCCAAAACCGTAGCGATTTATCAGTTTTAAAGCATTTCGCGTTATTTCGTATTGTTTTTCAAAAGGATTATAGGTATCCGACATGGCGCCGATGCCTATCACGCCTTTCTTTCGTTTGGTTTGCAGTTCTTTTTCTAATATTTGCAGTTCATCTTTTTTCGCTCTGACCGTATCGAAATTTTCCACCTGATAACAATCGCTTCTGCTATCGCAATAAATGCAGCCATGCGAGCAACCTTTATACAGATTCATATTGTAATCTGCACCAAACCAGTTGTCGCCGTGAGTGAATTTTTGCAGGATTGTTTTTGCGGGGATAAATTCCATACCATGTTTATTGCTTGCGTGTTTTTATGTGTGCTTTGATTTTCTTCATCGCCCAATCGTAATGACTTGAAGTTACCGACACACAATATGCACCCAAGAATGCGCCTCCTGTCCATGCCAGAGCAGTTTCCGAGAATAATTCATCGTTAGTAAAATCTTCAATCAGAGCCATTACTTGTGCGTGACTTTCATGCAACATTGTCTTCGCATCTGCCAAAGGAGTGCTCTGATGTTTCTTCCAATATTCAACGTTCAGCGCCGGATATGTCCGCCAGTTATACGGCGAGGGAAGAAAGGGCTGAGGCTTGCCTTTTTGATTGGTATTTACCCAATCCAACAGCAGTTGATGCCATTCATACAGATGTACCAATACGTCGCGCACATTCTTATCTCTTCCCCAATGGGTTTCTTTGCCTATCGTGGCCATTTCGACACTGAAAGTTTCATTCTGAACCTCGTCGGACATCGTGTCCATGAGTTTCCACAATTTGCCGAACTGTTCGCCGGCTGCAAATACCAAATCGTTTTTTGTTGTAGGTCGTGCCATTTTTTGTTCCTTCTTGATTTAATTATACAATTATTTTTGCAAAACAAACACTGCTGCCCAAACATTCATATTGTCCGTAGTTGGCAATTTTTGAATAACCTTTCATTTGATAGAGACTAATGGCATCAGGTAATTTTTTCCCTGTTTCCAGGATACACTTTCTAAAACCCAACTCCTTCGCCCATTTTTCCAATTCGTCCAGTATTATTGAAGCAATTCCTTTTCGCCGCTCTTTTTCCAAAACGAACATTCTTTTTATTTCTGTTGTATCGGACGAATATTCTCTAATCGCCCCACAACCAACGGCTTCGTTTTCGCGATATACGACAATCGAATATTTAATCGTTTCAATCTTATTGAAAGGCTCACAGACACAATGAGCCGTTTTATCTATTCTATCCAAATAATCATCCAACTGTCGGACAAGATTTTGGAAATCCTTGTTATCCGAATTTGTTCGTTCAACTGTTATCATAATTTTTCAGTTGTAACCGTAAAATCAGCGTATGTTTTCAACTTCGCAGGCACAAATCGCAAAAGCGTATAATCGCTTTCGCCCTTCGGATAATACATTTCCCAACCTTTCTGCCACGCCCGTTGCCGCAATTCGTTGTCGGTAATGATTTCCACCGTACCTTGCAGCAATACGCCGTAAAATTTTTGCGGCTCGCAATAATACAGGCTCGCTTTACCGTTTTGTTGAATTTCGGCAAATTTCTGCGAACTTGTATTGGTGGTCATAAAAACTGTAAGCGGATTTTCTTCTGCCTCGTGAATCGCCACTAATCCGGGGTACTCGTTCGGATTTTTCAGGTTGAGCATCGCACGGGTGGAGGGAAAACCGTCTTTGTCGATATTCGTTAAATAAACTACCGACGCGGCTTCCATCATTTTCAGGCATTCTGCCTGCTTCGCTGATAAATTTATTTTTGATTCCATTTTTTACCCTTTTCAGACAATTATCTAACTTTAATTTAAACCATTAATTCAATAAAAATTCTCCAATAAACCTGTTAATACTTTCCTCATCTATTTGAGAAATACTCTTATCCGTTTTCGCGATACGCTTGATAATTGCCCGTTCAAAGAAATTCATTTTCTCGAACTGAAATTCACCTCCGGCAAAGCATGTTGAAACGGCATGTTGATGTAATGCCTGGGGATAGGCATTTGTCAATTCCTGTTGTCGCTTGGATGTGTCCGGTTCCATTCCGCAAATGAACAACGCTAATCGCTTTTGTGTCAATACTGCCATGTTGTCCTTGCAGAAACGTTGCATCGTTTTTGATGATGTTCCGGCATAAATGGATGTGCCTAAAACTATTCCGTCAAAGGAATTGAGGTCGGGACATTTCACTTTTTTCAGGTCAATGATTGATACCTGACTGCCGGTTAATCGTCCGGCAATCATTTGCGCAACCTTGGCGGTTGTTCCATGCTTGGATGTGTAAATGATGGCTGTTTTCATTTTTTCAATAATTCTTTTGTATGCTGCAATAATTCTTTTCCGCCAATCCCTCCATGCCCCGGAATAACAATTTTTGCTTCGGGAAACTTCTCAATCACTTTTTGAATGGTTTTTGTCCATTCTTCCGGTTGGGCATCCGACAGGTTTCCAAGTCCTTTGGAATGAATATCTTTTGCCATGCATCCGCCAAACAGAATTTTTTCGGAAGGAATCCAAACCACAATATTATCCGTCGAATGACCGCCACCCAAATAATAACAGTGAACATCTTCGCCATACAGGTTTAATTGCAGGGAATCTGCAAATCCGTTTTGTGGAACAGGCTTTCCATGTTCTTTTGCTAAATCAACCGTCATCTGATTGGCGTATGATTTTACGCCCTTTGAATGAAGATAATCCAAGCCGCCGAGACAGTCTTCGTGCCAATGGTTGGGAACGAAAGTAGAAACTGTGGCTTTTAACGAATCGGCAATCCATTTTACCAAAGTTTCCGTTTGACTGTCGGTTACCGGAGTGTCAAAAAGAAACGCTTCGTCCTTGCTTACCAAAATCAAGCCGTTGGAAGATACTTTGCCGAATCCGTCTATTTCAGAAGCAGATACATGAACGTATGCCTTTTCCGAAAGTTTTATCAATTCGACGTCTTCGGAAATCCGTATCTTCGGGTAATCGGATTGCGCCCGTAAAGGTAACTGAATGAGTAATATAAAAAGAAAAAACAGATGTGTCTTCATTTTATTTTAATTCTGTTTAATAACCGGAATCCATATTTCACTTTTATAATCGGGCGAACTCATATCTCCATCGGAATACCACTCAATTTCCGGTGCATTGGCATGTTGATAACCCGACGACGGAAACCATTCATTGAATATGTACCGGCATCCGTCCTGTACGGCTTTGGGCATCGCGCCGGTTATCTCGAAGACAATCCACTGTGCGGCGGGAATATCCAACTTCTCAAATCCGGCAGGACATTCTTTTGTTGTCGCGGCGGCAATCCAGTAGTCAAAGCCGTTATCGTGCATTTCCGCGCATACGCCCAGTACGCCCGACGGCTTCAGGTTGGAAAGTTCGCCCAGCCTGTTCATTGTTTCTTCGGGCAAACTTGCCCACATTTGCGGAATTTTGATGAAATTCTCGCCGTTTTCAATGGATGTAAAATTCTTTACTCCAATGACGCTGAATGCGTCCAAATTAGCTGTTCTTTTCTACATTGATTTCGCATTTACCGCCCGGCAAGTGCATATTCTTTTTTGTTTCAGTTTAGGTTTCATTCGTTTAATAATAACAAAGAGTGCTTAAAACAGCATTTTCAACTAATTTATTTACGTATGAAAAAGGATATGTTGACCGCCGAAGAGAAATATAAAATAATCAAGTCTTTGACTTCAGAACAAAAATCTCTCGTGTATAGAAACTTCCTGATAAAGAATCTGATTAATCATACAGGCCATAACCTGAGAATGATGTTGTTAATAGAGTTTTCAAAACAACACTTCAAGGAACAAACGATGGATATCATGCGGAAACATACAGATATCTATAATCAGAAATATCAAAAGATCCAGAATCAGATTGAGACATTGAAATCTAAAAAAATGCCTCAAACCGTTTGACCTGTCACTGATAGCCGGTATTGAAATAGCTATAAACAGATACCGGCTATTAAAAAAATAATATTCCTATTTTAAACTTCAAAAGAAAATGGAAGAGCAAACACAAACTACTAATTCCACCCTTTACCGAAAACGGCTTTAGCCTATGTCCGCTTGTCGGCAAAGATATATTTGTGTCCTTCACTGGTCAAATTCATGCCCTGCGGGTTTAGCCGTAAATAGCGACACCTCGCCCGCTTCGGGTCGTATTTTCGGCTAAAAATTTGACGTTTTGCCCACTTCATTAAAGAGCCGACGGGACATAGCATGCAAAGCCGATTCCGACGCATATAGCGGGGTGCCGGCTTATTGTCATTATCCGTACAGGCATATTCTGATTATATAAAAAGATATGAACTGTATTATTGTTGATGACGAACCCTTAGGCCGCGAAGCTATCCGCCTGTTGGTGGAAGACACCCCGGCGCTGGACTTGTCGGGAAGTTTCGGAGATGCCGAATCGGCAGGAAATTTCCTGCTCGACCATCCCGTTGATTTGGTATTTCTCGACATCCGTATGCCCGGCACGGACGGGATAACGTTTG
>BNXH01000073.1 GCA_025999435.1 Bacteroidia bacterium
TAAGTAGTAAGTAGTAAGTAGTAAGTAGTAAGTAGTAAGTAGTAAGTAGTAAGTAGTAAGTAGTAAGTAGTAAGTAGTAAGTAGTAAGTAGTAAGTAGTAAGTAGTAAGTAGTAAGTAGTAAGTAGTAAGTAGTCAAGAATCTTTAAATATTTAAATTTGCCAGGCGAGTGATAACTCCTTTGACTACTGATTGATATTTCGTATATTTGTATTTCACTTAAGAGTTAATAAGAATTATGGAAATAAAAGGAAGATTCGATCATTTTAATATCAACGTTACCGATCTCGATAGAAGTATCGCATTTTACGAAAAAGCATTAGGGCTGAAAGAAGTCAGACGTAAGGAGTCATCTACAGGCGCTTTTACACTTGTTTACCTGGGTGATGGCGAAACGTCTTTCTCCCTGGAGTTGACATGGTTAAAAGATCATCCACAAGCCTACGAACTTGGCGAAAACGAAAGCCATCTATGCATCAGGGTAGATGGGGACTATGATAAGATCAGGGAGTTTCACAGAGAAATGGGCTGTATTTGTTACGAAAATCACGACATGGGTCTCTATTTCATTAACGACCCCGACGACTATTGGATTGAAATATTACGCCTTAAACGATAATATGCTACTCATTTGACAATTAAGATGAAAAAGATAATATAAAATAGGATAGATTTTTTCGTTTTTATTTAACGGATATACTTTTATATTATCTTTGCACTATTATCATTCATATAGAATATGGACATATTTCTCTCGGTACTCGTTACTTTCTTTTTTGTTTTTCTAAACGGTTTTTTTGTCGCCGCTGAGTTCGCTATTGTCAAAGTAAGATCTTCTCAATTAGAACTAAAGGCTCAAGCCGGAAGTAAAACAGCAATCTTATCGAAACATATTGTCACACATTTAGATTCATATCTGGCTGCGACTCAATTTGGTATCACATTATCCAGTTTGGCTTTAGGGTGGATAGGCGAACCTGTGGTCTCTAAAATAATAAGGGATGCTTTAGGCCTGTTCGATCTGACAATTTCCCCCACTCTACTTTCTACCATATCCCTGATTTCCGCATTTGCAATTATCACCATATTACATATTGTATTGGGTGAACTCGCTCCTAAATCGTTAGCCATCCAACGTTCGGAGCAAACCACAATGGCTGTAGCCTATCCGCTACATGGTTTCTATTGGATTTGCCGCCCATTTATATGGGTATTGAACGGCGTTGCCAATTTCGTAATAAAAGCAATAGGCTTGCATGTTGTTTCGGAGCAAGAAGTATACAGTAGCGATGAGTTACGCTATCTGGTCGATCAGGCAAAAGAAAGCGGAACGGTAGATAGCGCCGAATTTGACATAATACAAAACGCATTCGATTTTTCAGAACGAACTGCGCGTCAGATTATGGTACCACGCACGCAAGTAGTATCTATAGATGCTAACGACTATGACGAAAAAACGCTGGAATTTGTTATAGAAGAAGGTTATTCACGTATTCCGTGTTACGAAGACAGTATCGACAATGTTATAGGAGTTGTCCACCTCAAAGATATTTTGAAAAAGATGCGCGTTAGCGGATCGGTAGACATACGCTCTATTGTCCGCCCTGTTTCTTTTACTCCTGAGACAAAACGCATTGGTCAGTTGCTTAAAGAGTTTCAGGTAAAACATCAGCAAATAGCAATGGTGTTGAACGAATATGGCGGTGTAGAGGGAATCATCACAATGGAAGACATACTTGAAGAACTTGTCGGTGAAATACAAGATGAATACGATAACGAGATCCCGTTTGTAGAACAGACCGGAGAGAATATCTATTCTGTGATAGCAACCGCTGCCATATCTGATATTAACGATGAGTTGCCACACCCGATTGACAAAGATAAACAATACGACACTCTGGCCGGATATTTAATAGATAAGTTTGGCCGGATACCAAATACCCACGATAAGCTGGAAGCTGAAGATTATCAATTTACGGTTCTGAAAAAGAATAAAACTTCTATTGTAATTGTACAGCTAAAAGACTTAGTATCTACCGAAAGCGAGGATAACGAGCCAAAAACCAGTCAGATCTGATAAAAAGAAATGGATTTTAAACTTCAATATACCGATGGCCTGTCAAAAGCCCGTGCGGGGCTTATTACAACAGACCACGGACAAATAGAAACTCCTATTTTCATGCCGGTGGGGACACAAGGCGCTGTAAAAGCTGTCCATATGACCGAGCTGGAAAATGATATAAAAGCCCGGATTATTCTGGGGAATACCTATCATCTGTATTTACGTCCAGGATTGGAAATTTTACAACAAGCCGGAGGACTTCACAAGTTTAACAGCTGGAACAAACCGATACTGACCGATAGTGGAGGTTTTCAGGTTTTTTCTTTAGCTGAAAACCGCAAATTAACAGAAGAAGGTGCCATATTCCGTTCACATATCGATGGATCGAAACATATATTCACGCCCGAATCGGTAATGGACATCGAGCGTACCATAGGCGCCGATATAATGATGGCTTTCGATGAATGCACGCCGGGTGATGCCGATTATGCTTATGCGAAAAAGTCATTAGACCTGACAGAAAGATGGCTGGACAGGTGCGTTAAACGATTCAATGAAACAGAATGCGAATATGGCTACAAACAGGCCTTATTCCCTATCGTGCAGGGTTGCGTCTATCCCGATCTCCGGATAAGAGCTGCCGAAAATGTAGCATCTAAAGGTGCGGACGGCAATGCGATCGGAGGCCTTGCCGTAGGCGAACCTACCGAAAAAATGTATGAAATGATTGAGATAGTGAACGAAATTCTGCCTGCCGGCAAGCCTCGCTATCTGATGGGTGTAGGCACTCCGGTCAATATACTGGAAGCTATAGAACGTGGGGTAGATATGTTCGATTGTATTATGCCTACCCGCAATGGACGCAATGGGCAAATTTTTACCCGTGACGGAATAATGAATATGCGAAACAAGAAATGGGCAACCGATTTTTCTCCAATAGAAGAAAACGGCGCATCATATGTCGATACTTTATATACAAAAGCATATCTTCGTCATCTGTTTATTACGAATGAAATACTGGCATTACAAATAGCATCGATCCATAATCTGGCATTCTATTTATGGCTGGTAACGGAAGCCCGACGGCACATTATTGCCGGAGACTTTACAATATGGAAGAAAGGTATGATTGAAAACGTGTCGAAACGATTATAATTCCGGATGAATATGAAAATACTGTCGATACTGGATAAGTACATAATAAAGAAATTTTTGGGAACATATCTATTCTCAATTATGCTTATCATATCCATTTCGGTAGTTTTCGACATCAACGAACGTCTCGATAAGTTTTTAACGAACAATGCTCCGTTAAAGGCCATCGTATTTCAATACTATCTGAATTTTATTCCTTACTATACTAACCTCTTCAGCGCTTTATTTGTTTTTATTGCCGTCATATTCTTCACGTCGAAGTTAGCCGATAACTCTGAGGTTATAGCTATGCTATCGAATGGGATGAGTTTTAAACGTCTGATGAAACCCTACATGATTTCGGCTGCAGTTATTGCTGTTGCTTCTTTCATCCTGAGCAGCTTTATCATCCCTCCTGCCAATGATTCCCGGATTAAATTTCAGAATAAATATATAAAAAATAAGGAAGTTGTTTCTGCAAACCAGATACAGATGCGCATAGATGAAGGCGTAATTTTATATATAGAGAGCTATCGGAATCAAACGAAGCAAGGTAGCAACCTATCGCTTGACAAATTTGAAGGTAAAGAATTAAAATCGCGCCTTACTGCGAGAAGTATTGAATACGATTCGGGCTATCATTGGGTACTGAAGAACTATAATATCCGCGAGTTCAAAGGGATGAAAGAAGTTATCACCAATGGGGCCAGCCTGGATACTACCTTAAATGTTGTTCCAAGTGATTTTCTGGTTTCGGTAAACGACTTTGAACAAATGACCACACCTCAGCTATACAAATATATCGAGAGGCAAAGATCTAAAGGGATTGCCAGTGTAGGGAATGTAAGCATTACTCAGTTCGAGATAGAATTTCACAAACGTTTTGCTTCCATGTTTTCGGCATTTATATTGACTATCATAGGAGCATCTTTATCCGCGAGGAAAATAAAAGGGGGGATGGGGCTTAACATAGGAATAGGACTGGCTTTAAGCGTAACATACATCATGTTTCAGACAGTCAGTTCCTCATTTGCTATCTCAGGAACAATGCCGGCATGGTTGGCCGTATGGATGCCCAATATAGTCTTTATATTCATTGCAGCATACCTCTATACTAAAGCTCCAAATTAATCCCTTTGATTTAGCTTGTTCAACTTGAACATAAATAGAGGATCAAATGTTTAATTTTTAGTATAAATTTAATTGATTATTTATTATGTTAGATGGAATATTGGATCTTATAAAAGATCAAGCTCTGGGAGCTATCACAAACAATGCAAACGTGCCCGATGACAAAAAAGAAGCTGCAATAGAAACCACAACAAATGCTATAGCAGATGGTCTCAAAAACAATCTTTCCCTGGATAATGTCTCTTCATTACTGGGCCTTTTCTCCAGTGGAGACTCGGCTACGACCAATAATCAGACAGTTAATTCGATACAAACATCTGTTGTCTCATCTTTGAGCGAAAAAGTAGGGTTAAGCAAGGAAGTTGCCGGCTCAATAGCTTCAGCAGTCGTTCCGGCTTTGTTACAACTTCTTTCCAAAAAATCCGGAGATACGAATGACTCATTTAATTTCGAATCTTTACTTGAATCTTTCACCGGAGGATCGGGTAAAGGAGGTGGAATATTGGGTATATTAGGTAAATTATTTGGTAAATAACACAGAAACACAAACAAACAACGTACAAGACTCATTACTCAACAAAAAGAGGCTCATAAGAGCCTCTTCCATTTTACATATATAAAAAATATTATTGCGCGAACTTCAATCCATCTAATTTATTCCATGCACCGCGAGTAAAATCAGGAATCTCGACAGGCGCAGAATTATTATCCAATGAAATCTCTGTTAATGGTATTAAACAACACCAATCAGCAAGGTCGTATACATCCATATCAACAGGCAGTCCTTTTTGCAAACAGTAGATCAAACGATAGTCCATGATAAAATCCATACCTCCGTGTCCACCAACTTCTTCGGCTTTTTCGATCAGTGTCTTCTTATCGTCAAACATAGCTTTTGTTATTGGGTGCTGATATTTCGTCATCAAAGATTCCCTCAGATTATTCGGCACAAAGCTATGCGCATTTAAGTTCTCATGATTGCCTGCAATTTCCGGATCGATTTCTCCACCGTCAAGAGCATAGCCTTCTATTGGATATTTATTGGCAAAGCCTTTTGTCCCTGTCAATTGATACATACGGTTATATGGGCGTGGAGACGTTACATTATGTTCTACCAATATTGTTTTTCCTTTCTCTGTTCTGATCAGAGTACTTGTATGGTCACCATTGCGGAAATCTTTCACCTCTTCACCTGTATGCTCCTTTATAAACGCAGGATTACCCACGGCTCTTGTATCTACCGATACAAGGAAATTCATCTTATCGCCGCGATGCATATTCATAGCCTGGCATACAGGGCCAATACCATGTGTAGGATACAGATCGCCACGGTGCTTTCTATTGTAGTCCATGCGCCAGTTATTCCAATATTGATTCCAATACGGCTGAAGGCCATGAATATAAGCTCCTTCTCCATGAAGAACCTCACCTAACAGACCTTGTTGAACCATGTTTAATGTAGTTAGTTCAAATTTGTCGTATCCGCAATTTTCAAGAGGCACACAATGTAAACGCTTTTGTTCAGCTAAATTGATTAGCTCCCAAATCTCATCCATATTCATAGCCGATGGCACTTCGATAGCTACATGCTTACCATCCTTCAATGCCTGAATACCTATCTGAGCATGGTGCAACCAGTCAGTAGCTACATAAACAAGGTCTACGTTCGGCAATTTTGTTACTTGGCGCCAGATTTCTGTATCTCCATAAAATTCTTTTGCTTTAGGGAAACCACGCTTCACCAACATGTCATTTACCTTACTCGTATTCTTTTCCAATACGTCGCATAAGGCTATAATTTCTACTCCGGGAATATGTGTCATCCGTTGTACAGCACCAGGTCCACGCATACCTAATCCAATAAATGCGACCCGGACTGTCGGTATAGGAGCTGTCCTCAGTTCTAAAGCGTCTTTTTGCCCTGCCGGACGAGTTGGTACCGGTGTTTTTATTACTTGTTGCGACCATAAGGCCAGCGAACCCAGAAGAAAAACACTCAATAACAATAACGTAGTTCTTTTCATGATGATTTAAATAGTTTTTAGGTTTTTAGATTATAATAGTTTTATTTAAACTCAGAAATTATATACTTTTACAAAGTAAACAATTAAATCTATCTTGATTTCCCATAACATTGTAAAAAACATTCCAAATTGTAAACATTTTATAAAATTAACCATAAAACACGACATGAAAGAGACCTTATTGGAAATTAGTAAAAACTTCGCTTTCGAAGGTATAGTAAAAGAAATACGCCCTGTGGGTGAAGGTTTAATAAATGATACTTTTCTGGTAGAAACAGAAGGGCAATCACCAAACTACATCCTGCAAAGAAAAAATAAAAATATATTCAAAGACGTACCTGCTATGATGGAAAACATCTATAAGGTAACCTCGCACTTAAAGAAAAAAATAATCGCACAAGGAGGCGACCCGTTGAGAGAAGCCCTTACTGTAACCCCTACTGTAGACGGACAATTACACTTTAAAGATCAGGAAGATCAGTATTGGGCCGCATGCTTGTGCATAGAAGATACAATCACATACGAATATGCCGATTCTCCGGCTCTGGCCTCACAAGGAGGTAAAGGTATCGGTAAATTTCAGGCGATGCTGGCTGACATGAAAGAACCATTAGCTGATATCCTCCCGGGATTTCACAACATGCGTTTCCGTTTCCGGCAATGGGATGAAGTATTGAAAAAAGATCCGGTAGGCAGAAAAGCCGAAGTGCAGGCGGAAATTAACTGGATAGAAAGCCGTCGAGAAGAGATGCTGGCTCTTTGGGCAAAAGCCGAATCGGGAGAAATACCTACACGGGTAACTCATAACGATACCAAAATAAGCAATATCCTCTTCGACAAACAAGGCAATGTGCTCTGTGTTATCGATTTGGATACCGTTCTTAGCAGTATCGTATTAAACGACTATGGCGATGCGATCCGTTCATATACCAATGCAGGAAAAGAGGACGATGAGAATCTTGACAATGTATATATCAAGATGGATATATTTGAAGGATATACTTCCGGATACCTGTCGGAAACCATTTCGTTTATCACCCCTGCCGAAATAGAGAATCTTGCCTTCTCCGCAAAATATATCACATTTGAACAAGTATTGCGCTTCCTGATGGATTATATCGATGGTGATAATTATTATAAAGTGAAAAACGAAAAACATAATCTTGTCCGTACACATGCACAATACAAGTT
>BNXH01000074.1 GCA_025999435.1 Bacteroidia bacterium
CAGTGGTAGTGATAGTATCGGCCCAAAATGATAAACCGCTCCGTCTGGGAGTGGCAGGACTTTCACATGGGCATACCTGGGAGGTGCTGTCCCGTCTTGACCGCGGAGACTTTGAGGTGGTTGGTATTGCCGAAAAAAACAAGGCGTTATGGAATAATAAGACATTGAGTGCAAAGGTCGGCAGAGAAGCGTTTTATGAAAACCTGGAGGAAATGCTGGATAAGACTAAGCCCGAAGCCGTAATTGTTTACGAGAGTATTTACGATCATCTTCGCGTCATAGAAGCCTGTGCGCCACGCGGAATACATGTAATGGTGGAAAAACCCCTGTCTACAACCACCGCCCAGGCTAAACGGATAGAAGAACTGGCCCGCAAATATCATATTATGGTGCTTACCAATTATGAAACAACGTGGTATCCATCCAACCATAAAACATATGGGCTGATTAAGGATGAAGGCGCAATAGGAAATATCTCAAGGATAAATATCTATGACGGGCATCAGGGGCCTGTAGAAATAGGTTGCAGCCCTGAATTTCTTGAATGGCTGACCGATCCTGTACTTAACGGCGGGGGAGCTGTTATCGATTTCGGATGTTATGGCGTAAATCTGAGCACATGGTTGATGAACGGCCGGAAGCCAACCAGCGTGTATGCCACATTACAGCACCTGAAGCCTCAGGTTTATCCTAAAGTGGACGATGATGCGACCATTGTATTGAAATATCCCAACGCGACCACCCTCATTATGGCATCCTGGAACTGGCCGGTAGGCCGTAAGGACATGCATATTTATGGTGACAAAGGTTATATTTATCAGGACAATGCAACGGATATGCGTGTCTATAGGGACAAAAAAGAATCCGGATTCTCAGCCGGAGCCCTTCCCGAGCCTTATAATGATTCATTCCGATACCTGAAAGCAGCCGTAAGGGGTGAATTGGAAGTAAAGCCTACAGATTTATCTTCGCTTGAAAACAATATGATTGTAGTGGAAATATTAGAAGCGGCAATAAAAAGTAGTAAAACAGGTAAGGAAGTAAACCTGAATAAATAAGAACCTGAATTTTTTCTCATTTAATTTCTACATGGATTGTATTATGTTACACGCAGAATAGGAAAATATATTTTCGTTATTGGAGCAAGGTAAGTATGTGATCCATCTAATTAGTCAATCCTTAAAAAGTCATTTTAAGTTCAAGTATAAAAAAGGCTGCCTGTATTTTGCAAAAGAAACAGGCTATTTTTTGTTTGTATTTGTTGATCATTCTCTTGAAGTTGAATCCCGCCGCCGCCAACATTGCATTGACAGTATCACCAAAGCCCCCTTTGTAGAAGTTCCTCGACAAGCGGTGGTCTGATTTCAGGTGTCCGATAATCGGTTCGATAGCCGCTCTTCTTTTGTGAGCTTTCTTGAGCTTTTGTTGTTGATATCGGCTTACTCTCTTACTGAAAGGCTTGGGTATTTGTATTGTTGTGCCCCTTATTGTCGATTTTCCTTTATATCCTCTGTCCGCGGTTAGGCTTAGGGGTGATTTTCCCAATAATCTTTCGTATTGTCGCAATGCCTCATCCAGTGTATGTCCGTCGTAGGGATTCGAAAATGATAATGCTCCTACAATAACTCCCGTATGCTGGGTATAAAGAATAGATACCTTGTTGCCGAATTCATACTTTTTATGTTCTTTGCCTTTACTGATGCATTGTACCTGGGGTTCATGCAATGAATAGATTTTATGGTTGCTTGTCCTTGTTTGTTCCAATACTTTCTTAAAAACAGTAAGCTCCGAACTATAGGGATGCCCTGCAGGCAGTTTGCGCTCCACTTCCCGTACCAACCGGCCGGCAATGGTTTTTACTTTACGATTGGCTTTGACTGCCTTCTTCCTGTTTTTGGGATGGCGACCAAAACGCTGGTCAGGCAAGAGTTTTTTTAACGTACGGGTATAGCTCCGGCGAAGTTCAATACCTTCTCTTTGCGCTATCTTCTTACATTTACTGATAATCTTACGGTGGAGTTTATTGTCTGTGGGGTAAGTGATATTCTTCTCCTGAACTGTCGTATCGGCTGATAGATTCCTTTCTTCCCCATCTTTGCCATTGATACGGATGCTTTCTTTGAGAATCAATTCTATGCCGGTTTCTCCTATCCGGTGACGAAAATGGACTAACTCCGAAGAGGCACATGGGCATTGAGCAATAAAATCCTGCATCCCGCAAAAGTATTGATAGTAGATGTTTTCGCTCCATTGTTCTACCACACTTTCATCTGATAAATCCCGGACATGTTTCAATATCAACAAACCTACCATCAAACGAATGGGCTTGGCTGGGGCACCGTTATCGTGGCAATAGAGAGGGCTGAATTCATACTCAAACATTGCCCAATCCACTTTATCTGCTAAAATATAAAGCGGATGATGCTGATCTAATGTATCTGATAAGGAGAAAAATAAACTTCTCTGATTATCTTTTTTACTGTATTGTAGCATAAAAATCTGCAAGAATTATACCACAAAGATATGATTTCTTGCAGATTTAAACAATTATTTCAAATATTATTTTACTGATAATCAGAAGTATGAATGCTTTTTAAGGGACGACTAGGTAAATTATTAAATGGTTTTAACAAATTTACCTGTTTCATTGGATTGCTCCAAATCACAATATCATCACCTCTTTGCATAGCACTTTCTAACCATGGTCTATTATAGGTTTCCCAAATAAAATCATCAAAAGCTTTTGTCCCCTCTTTTATCCCTTTTGCTTCTAATAGTGCTTTAGCGCTTCCCCAATCATCACCTATTGATAACATATTAAAACCTCCCGGATGGTCAAATTTGCCTGCTGGCGCAGACTTCTTACATAGCGAAAAGCGTTACTCCTAACGAGGGACAGAATACACATGGTTATATATTTGAATATTCCCTTTTAAATTATCTACAGCTATCTCGCTTATATTACCCTCAATATTTTCCATAAATATCGAGGGTACACAAAATAATTCTTTTTGGTCTGACAACAATTCTAAAACATTAAGATTTTTATCTGGTTGTAATATTGAATATACCTCCATATTTTCTTCTTTTAACTTTAGCTCAATCTGTTCCACAATGAATTCATAGTTACTATCTCTTGGACTACCATTTTCTTCTCTATGTAAAAAATAAACTTTATCAATATGTATGTATATATATATAACCTCTTTTTTTACAAAAAAGCCTCCTGCATGATAATCTATTGATATTTTCACATTAAACTTAAATAGCTTTCTTTCCAATTCTTTTATTAAATCCATCTTTGTCTTATTTTGTTAGTAGCCCATTTTGTACTCCTTTTTCATAATTATACCCATATATCCTCCGCCGCTACCGCGCGATACAATCGCGCGGTAGCGGGGGTATCCACAATGGATTTTCTCCTAATTCATTATTTAACATCATTTTCAAGAACATCCAAATGATATAAATTGTACTTTCTAAATATATCAGAAGATGACATTTTCCCTTTTCTGGCATCTTCATAAATCTCCTTACTTATCTCAAATTTTCTTGTCCCCCCCCCTTGTCTCGCAAGAAGATATTCAAAGTAGTATTTATCTTCTTCATGAGTAACAAAAAAATCTGCACCTTGATAACAATTCTCGGTATTTATGTTTGGCTTTGGATTAGGGTTTACTGTTTCCCCTCTAAGGGGAATTATATCATATAATTTGTACTTTGTTAGCAGAAAAAATATATCACGTTCTCCATTTTTAATATCTTCAAATACATTTTGAGGTATTACAATATATTCTTCATAACGAAAAAGTCCGACAGGAATGACATGTAATAAGCCCATACCGTAGTCCAATTCTTTTACAGTCCATCCATTTGTTAGTGTATATTCCATAATTTGTTATTTTAAAAGATTTTCATACAGAATATTTTTATTTGATAAATCGATAATAGCTTCCGAATAGCCCCCTGTCGTTTTTCCTCCGGGTAGCCAAAGTTCCGGTATTGCACCACTTTCATTACCCGAAGGTATTTTTATTTCGCCGACATCTATTCTTTTTATAAGTGCAATTACCGCATCGTCATTAGTCAAATCACCCGGATTTAATCCTAATTTCTTTTCTATCAGATATAAATCATTTCCTGTTTCTATACGTAATTTATTATATTCACTTACAGGCATTGCAAAACATTCGTCAGAACCTAATGTCCCGTATTTTCTAAGATTTGATTTTGTCGTAAATCTCACAATTCCATCATCAAACTTAGCTAAATGCTGCTGTATATACGCAGCATCCAAATATGTTTCAGGTAGAGGTCTGCTGCCTTTTGTTATGGTCAAAATATCTTCACTAGTTTTACCATTGATAAAGACGCTTCTTGACACCCCCCAATTATCCGGCAAGTTTTGGGCATCTGAAAGGACAATAAACGTTTTTTCCTGCTGTACAACCTGCTGTCTCACGTCAGCCGGTAATTCTGCCCAGCTATCTGAATTCTTTAGCCTTGTTATGGCAATCCTATAATCCAGATATTTTGCGGCAATCAGCGACCTAATACTCTTATTTTCCTGCAACAATGTTTTTACATTCGTAGGCAGCTCTTTGGCGAAATTCACAATCCCTTTTCCTACATTCTTAATACCGATAACTCCCATTGCCATGTTGTAGGCGTCTATCGCAGGCTTCATTTCGGGGCTTGTGTTTGCCACATTTACGGTAGTATCGCCTACCGCTCCGGCGACTTCCATTATCGCCCATGCACGGCGCACCCAGTGTACCTTAGTTGCCAGCGCCGTACCACCGCTTGCAGCTATGGTAGCTACATCCAGCGTTGTGACTATGCCTTTTTCAATATAGTCGTTCCGTATCTTATCGGCATTGTATTTCAGGAAGATAGCAGGGACAATGTAAGCGCCGTTTCCAAAGCCATAACCGTCCAAGGCTGCTTCCACCAATGGTATTTTATCTTTTTCCGGTATAATTATAATTGGTGTAAGCGGTGAAATCTCGGTTAATTTCTCCTTCCTGCTTTCATAGCTTACGCTGTTTTGTCCGAGCGTCAGGTCTCCGCCATAAACAGTCATTTTATACACGTCATACAGCGTAATATTGCCTGTATTACCATCGTATTCCCCGTTATTGTACTTGTCGGTATAGCTTTGCGCGAAAACAGAAGATACATCCCGGCTATATTCTATCGGATTCAGGTTTATAACCCTTTGCGTGAAATCTACTTCTCCGGCAGGCCCCCTGTCGGCAATGGATTCCGCATTTTGGTTAAACATCGTTACCAGCGCCCCGATAAAGTTTGTATAATTACTTTTATCTGTCCAGAACCAGATGGAGGCATCGTCTATTTCACTGACCAGATGTTTGACCAGTTCATTATTATTATCCTCCAGCAACTTATAGAATGCTTTATAATCATTCGTATATAAAGCGTTCATCATGCGCAGCAAGGCTAATTCCGAATTTTCTTTCAGGCTCTCCTGTTTTGCTATTCTGATAAACAGAGTTATCTTTTCCTGATAGCTTAATTTCCGCAGCGAAGACAGGCATACGCTGTTAACGACATTAACCAGATGTACGGGATCGGTACTGTCAAGGTTGTCTTTTAACAACTTGTCCCCTTTAGTTACATCCTCAGCGCTGCATCCCTGTCGGTCTCTTGCGAGCAACTCTTTAATGAAATTATTGTCACAGGACAAATCCCTTTCGGTGTATGGGTAAAGAACCCATTGAACATTTTCCGGTATTTTGTTCCGGATTGCTTGTTCTATGTCCGGAGTACTTTCATCACTACCGTTCCATGCTATTTCCAGATATTCATATTTACAACTTTCACCCGTATGCCTGAATAAATTGACCTTATCCGGTTTGCCAGTATCCTTTTTCGCAATAATTGTAGAGGTACCATTACGGAAACATTTTGCACTATTATCCCAGTCGTAATACTGATTATTATACTTTATCTTATCAATCGTATAATGCCCCGCTTCTACACCCAGTGTTACGGCAATATTTTTCTCTTTGTTGTTCTCCACCAAGTAAAATTTATCCATCAACATGCCATTTGGAGACAAAGCCAAGTGGATAGAGGTGTTTATCATCCCGCTCTTATCCTTTTGGAACAACCCAATCACATGTCCCGGAGCCTGCCCGAATTGGCTTCCGTATTATGTCCCCTGCCAAGCTCCAACGCTTACCATCATGGAATTGTAAACCATACAGGGGTATATTATATCCTGCACACAGTCACGGTTTTTTCTCCTCCTACCGAAAAGTAATATTCTGTACTGTATGCGTTTTTTACCTTTTGTTTCAACATGTCAAAGACCTTTTCCCTGGTTTAAAGTCTTGGGAGGGACTTATATTTTATAGCCTCTCGCAACACACGGACTGGAAGTCCGCGCGAGCGGGGGTTATATATTAACTTCATTATATCTTTCATATATTAACAAGTAGTGCTTATCATCTAATATAGCCAACAATTTATCATTTGCTTGTGGCGGATTATAGAAATAACCTAAATCATCTTTTGTAATATCATACCAAATTATTTCGGCTTTCTCTGTATCGAAAATACCAAAGGCATTGGGGGCATCTGTCGCTTTATAATAACCACAAAAAAATAAAAGATTAGGATATTGCTGATAATAATTACTGCTCTTTATTCGCCAGTCTGGATTCCAATTTGGACCAAAGTCTTTTATTACCTCTCCTTGTAACGTATTCAGATTTATTTCAAAATAATAGCGATGGGCAAACATTTTTAGCACCCCTTCTTGTTCGTTCAGATGGATAGTGTCATTAAGGTTGACATGATACCTATCTTCTTTACTCAGACCTAATAAATCCAAAACATTTTCAATATGATGAACTTCTTTACCCGAATTTATGTCAATTCCAACCAAATGCCATCCTCCGACATAAATCCATAATAAGTTGTTATACACTCCTATTATTTGTTTTATATCGGCTTCCTGTTCTCGAAAAGAATCATTAATATATGGAGGAAAATCTTGGATGGAAAAGTGCCACAGCTCAACATTTTCAACGAAATCAAAAAACATTAAACTCTTTTTGTCAATTAGAATTACATGTCTATTATCTATTATTCGAAAGTCTTTAAATGTATCTATTATACTCCATACTACTTCTTGTAGGTTTAAATTAATTATATTTATATAAGTATTGTATTCCTTGTCGTAACTTAAAAAAAGAGTAAATCCATCTTTTAAAATATTTCCTCTTTGCATAATATTGAAGACAGCCGGATCTTTTTCTATTTTATCAGAAGATAGTACTAGTGTCTTTTCAAAACCATCATCAGTTGAAAAAAATTCAATGAAGATATTATCTTTATATTTATTAATTCTATATCCCTCTTGATTTATAGATATACGAGACTCTCTATAATATAAATATTTACCTTTTAAATAGAATAAATCAGTATCTAAAAGAAAACTATTTACATTAAGT
>BNXH01000075.1 GCA_025999435.1 Bacteroidia bacterium
ATATATTTACCTCCCTGATTATAAACTATTGAATTGATAAACAATAATATATGATATATTGAAATCTTCCGACCACTCCTGGATTTTCCCGGTGTTTTTTTATTAGTTTTAGACGAATCTACTATTTCGCAACTTTTTCTAAACGTTTCATTATTGAGAATATGAATCCGGCTGCAACTAAGCATAAAACGACCAAAATTCCCCAGACTAACCATAATTGCATACCTCCCCACAAATATCCGATTATTGCTACAGCATAGTTGCCGACAGCAGTAGCGGCTAGCCATCCTCCTTGCATCATACCTTTGTATTGGGGTGGAGCTACTCTTGAAACAAAAGATAAACCCATCGGACTTAAAAAGAGCTCAGCGATAGTAAGAGTGAAGTACGTTCCAATCAGGAGATTAGGTGTAACCATATTGTAGCCACCTGTCGCTTCCACTTCACTAGGGGTAGGGAGCCCGAATGAACCCATTGACATAATAACAAAGCCAATAGCAGCTATAAGCATGCCATATCCGATTTTTCGAGGTGCAGACGGTTCTTTTCCTTTCTTGCCAAGATATGAGAAAAGCCCAACCGAAAGTGGTGTTAAAATAATAATAAAGAATGGATTGAATTGTTGAAAACGTTGAGGTGTGATACCCAAGAGTTCAGGCATGCCATTATAAAGCAAATACCCTCCGACTGCCGCTATAATAAATGCGCCCCCACCTATTGATTTACCTTTTATAGTAGTAGATGTTATCAAAGAAAACAAACCGTAGAACCCGATAATAGCCATCAACATTGTAGGTAATCCAAAACTGAATCTGTCAAACCCGCTGACAGTATCGACTGTATAGTCACGGGCGAAAAATGTGAGAGTCAATCCGTTTTGATGGAAGGCCATCCAGAAGAAGATAACAACAGCAAAAACAAGACAAAGAGCTATTATGCGCTCTTTAGTTTCAGCAGGGGATAAAGTTTCTACCGTTTTGGTTCCTGCTGCTTCGTCTGCTGCCATTTGTTGACGGGCAGTCACATCTGCTTTCTTGTATGTCTTTCTAAACAGGATAAAAATAAACAATGAAAAAACCAAAGAAACGCAAGCAACAGCAAATCCGTAATTGTATGATTCTGACAATTTATCTATATACATCTGTCCAAAATCACCTAAATTAGCACTAGCTCCTGGTATTTGAGCATCTGCTGCTCTGGTGAGTGCTTCCAAACCTTTTTCGTTGATAGTTCCATTTGCAAATTGGTGCGAAAGGGAAGGTATTACCGAATTATATGTCAGTCCCGATTTAGACAGAAAGTGATTCGTTACAGCCTCTGCTGCGCTAGGAGCAAAAAAAGCACCAATGTTGATACACATATAAAAAATACTGTATGCCAAATCTCGTTTTGAGCTATATTTAGGATCATCGTACATATTTCCTAACAAAGCTTGAAGGTTTCCTTTAAAAAAGCCTGTTCCCAATGCAATTAAGGCCAAAGCTCCAAACATCATTGCTTTTCCTGTGGCATTAACTCCTGTTGGCACAGCCAATAATAGATAACCACCGAACATGATAACTATTCCCAGTATTATTGTCTTACCATATCCAAGAAAACGGTCAGCAACAATACCTCCTAATAGTGGAAGGAAATAAACAAAAGCTAAGAAAATTGCAAAGATATTACTTGTGTCAGCGCTATTGTATCCAAATTTTGCTTGGATAAATAAAACAAAAATTGCCAACATAGTATAATAGCCAAATCGTTCGCCCATATTGGCTATAGACAAAATTACTAGACCTTTAGGATGGTTTTTAAACATAAGGTTAAAATTTAATTAATATTATAGTTGTTTAATTTCTGTAATTTGTACAAAAGTAAGAAAACCTGTTATATAACTATATCTATCTGACTATATTTAATAACATATTATTAGTCTTCTTCTATTACCAGATTGTCGATGATAAACTCTTGACGCTCAGGAGTATTTTTCCCCATATAGAAGTTAAGCATATTTGTCACCAGGTCTTCCTTTTTCATCGATACACGGTCGAGCCTGATATCTTTACCTATAAAATACTGAAACTCATCAGGTGATATTTCACCTAACCCTTTAAAGCGGGTTATCTCAGGATTTACACCTAACTTATTAATAGCGTTTATGCGTTCCTCTTCTGTGTAACAATAAATTGTTTCTTTCTTGTTGCGCACGCGGAACAATGGAGTCTGAAGAATGTATACGTGATTTTTCTTTATCAGATCGGGAAAGAATTGCAGGAAGAAAGTCAGTAATAACAATCTAATGTGCATACCGTCCGTATCAGCGTCAGTTGCTATAATGATCTTATTGTAGCGCAAGCCATCCAACCCGTCTTCTATATTTAATGCAGCCTGCAACAGATTGAACTCTTCATTTTCGTATACGATCTTTTTTGTCAGCCCAAAACTGTTGAGTGGTTTACCTCTTAGGCTGAATACTGCTTGCAAGTTAGGGTTACGGCTTTTGGTTATAGAACCACTGGCCGAATCTCCCTCGGTGATAAAGATGCTGGTGTCATCCAAATTATCACCCTTAGTCTCGTTATAATGTATTCGGCAGTCACGAAGTTTTTTATTATGCAGGTTTGCTTTCTTCGCACGTTCACGTGCAAGTTTTGTAACACCTGCTATAGCTTTGCGTTCTTTCTCCGATTCCAGTATTTTCTTCAATAAAGCATCGGATGTTTCAGCATGCTTATGCAGATAGTTATCTAGTTCCTTTTTAAGGAAGTCCCCTATGAATTTTTGAACAGAAGGACCGCCGGGACCCATATCTTTCGATCCCAATTTGGTTTTTGTTTGTGACTCAAAAACAGGCTCTTCAACTTTTATACTAATGGCAGCTACAATACCGCTGCGTATATCGGCATAATCGAAGTTTTTATTATAAAACTCTTTTATAACACGTGAAAGTGACTCACGGAAAGCTGACTGGTGCGTCCCACCTTGAGTAGTATGTTGACCATTTACAAAAGAATAATATTCTTCTCCGTATTGGTCTGTATGAGTAACGACAACCTCTATATCAGCATCTTTTATATGGATAATCGGATATAGGGGTTCGGAGGTCATGTTTTCGTTCAGGAGATCAACAAGGCCATTTTTCGAAAAGAATTTTTTACCGTTGTATATTATCGTAAGCCCTGTATTCAGGAACACATAATTTTTCAATAGACTTTCTACATAGTCATCACGAAAAACATAATTTGTGAAGATAGTATCGTCCGGAATAAATTCTATTGAAGTACCATTTTCGGATGTCGTCGGTTGAATGCTGCTTTCCTGAGTAACAATAGCTCTGCTATATTCTACTGCAGAGGTTTGTCCGTCACGAAAACTTTGTATTGCAAAATGCTTGGATAAGGCATTAACCGCTTTTATACCCACACCGTTCAAACCGACGGATTTTTTAAATGCTTTGGAATCATATTTGGCTCCGGTATTCATCTTGGAAGAGACATCTTTCACTTTCCCTAGCGGAACCCCACGCCCGTGGTCGCGTACTTTTACTCTACCTTCTTCTATTGTAACATCGATAGTCTTTCCAAATCCCATCATATATTCATCGATGGAATTATCTAAAACCTCTTTAAGTAAAACGTATATACCGTCATCGGCAGATGAACCGTCTCCCAGCTTACCAATATACATCCCGGGGCGGCGGCGGATGTGTTCTTGCCAATCGAGGGTTTTTATATCATCATCTGAATAATTTATTTCGGGTAGATCGATCTTCTCTTCTTCCATATATTACTGCTCCATAAATTGAGTTGTAAAAATATAAAAAAATAACCGGAACTGAAAGCCCCGATTCGTAGCTGTTTTGCATATTTTATGCTTCTGGTATTTTTTTTGTAGATTTGCTTAGTGTAAACTGTGAAAATTATGAATAAACAAATAGCCATATTGGGGATAGACCTGCAACGCGATTTTACAATACCTTCGGGTGCTTTATTTGTACAGAACGCCGATGTAGACGTGGTGAGGATCGCTGATTTTATCCGTAGGAACAATCAGGAAATAAGCTATATTGCATTAACTCTGGATTCTCATCAACCTATACATATTGCGCATCAATATTACTGGAAAAATGAAAAAGGTGAATTTCCCGAATTATTTTCAGTGATCAGTGCCGGTGATGTGAAAACGGGAAAATGGAAACCTCAATATAATGAAGAACGGGCTTTACTCTACTTAGAACGGCTTGAAGCGAAAGGAGAAGTTTGTACTGTATGGCCAATGCATTGTATTTTGGGTACTGTAAACTGGGCTATAGATGGAATTATTACAGATGCCCTTGCTGAGTGGGCAATAAAGAATGGTAAAGCATACGAATTGTTTTATAAAGGATATTCTCAAAGCACAGAACATTACAGTATATTCAAAGCCGCAGTAGAATGGGAGGGAGAGCCTGAAACACAATTAAATACAAAATTGCTTGGAAAGCTGAATATGTACGATGAAATATTATTAGTCGGCGAAGCTGCTGACTACTGTGTGGCCAATTCTCTAAATGATATATTGGATGAATGCGATGAACTGGCAAAAAAGACAGTTGTATTGACTGATTGTATGTCTTGGATTAATTCTGATAACGAAAAAGCAAAAGCTATTTTTAAGAAAGCAAAAAAGCAAGGAGTGCGTTTTTGTACTTCGGGGGAATATAATTTTTAAATTAAGATCTGATATGAGAAACAAAATATATAAAACTTAAAGGAGGAATCTCCCGCCGAAAATTGATATATTTGTCATAAAATAAATAAAAGACATGAGACATTTTTTAGGTTTATTATTCGCTTTACTGTTTTTTTCTATACAGGGTTACGGACAACGTCTGGAATTGAGAGATATTACAGCCGGCAAATATTCTGCACGGGGTGTTCAGCCTGTTACATCATCATCCGACGGGGAATCATACTTTCAGGCTGATATAGAAAACAGAATGATTATAAAATACTCCTATAAAACAGGGTTGCCTACGGATACGGTTTTTGATGTAAGAAAAGCCCGAGAATGTACATTGGGCTCTTTTCAAGGTTTCGTAATGAGTCCCGATGAAAAACGACTGTTAGTTTATAACGATTATGAACCAATTTATAGGCATTCGTTCAGAGCCAATTACTATTATTATGATATACGCCGCAATTTAGTTAAGAAATTAACGGAGAACAAAGAAAAACAATCCATCCCTACATTCTCCCGCGATGGACGGATGCTTGCATATGTGATAAATAACAATATCTGGCTAGCCAAATTTGATTTCGAAACAGAATCACAAATTACCAGAGATGGTGAATTTGGCAAAATTATAAACGGAGCTACCGATTGGGTATACGAAGAAGAATATCGTACGGTTCGCCTTATGGATTTTTCTGAAGATGGGCGCTTATTGGCATTCGTACGTTTCGATGAAACGAATGTTCCTGAATATTCTATGCAAATGTACAAAAACGACCTATATCCAACTCTTCTCTCTTTCAAATATCCGAAAGCAGGAGAACAGAATTCGAAGGTGACATGCAATGTGTTCGACGTAGATGCCAAAACTATCCGAAAAATGAATATCCCCGGCGATATTGAATATATACCACAAATAGAGTTCTTGCCTAAAGGAGACAATCTTGCCATTTTTACTTTAAACCGCAATCAGAATATATTCAATTTGTATCTGGCAAATGCACGGTCGGCAGTCTGCCGCTCCATCCTGAAGGAAGAAAGCTACTATTATGTCGACTCGGATTTGATGAGTTCTATTCGGTTTTTCGACAATCAGTTTGTATATCTTAGTGAGAAAAGTGGTTTTTCTCACATATATCTATATGACAACAATGGAATATTACAAAAACAGCTTACATCAGGGAACTACGATGTAACCGATCTTCTGTCTGTCGATCCATTTACAAAAACAGTCTTTTATCAGGCTGCCGAAGAAAGTCCTTTACAACGTGCCATCTATAAAATAGATATGATTAAAGGTCTCAAAACAAAACTTTCTGTTAATCAAGGTACAAACACGGCTACATTCAGTAATAACGGAAAGTACTATATTAATGGTTATACCAATACCAAAACGCCGCGGGTGACCACCGTACACGATGCTACAGGTAAACAGCTACGAGTATTGGAAGATAATGCAAATTTGAAAAAAGCACTCGCCGGATTGAGTTTACCCACAAAAGAATTTATTACGGTGAAGTCAGCAGACGGCAGAGACCTGAACGCCTATATAATGAAGCCGGCTGACTTTAATTCTTCACACAAATATCCGCTAGTAATGGTACAATATAGCGGTCCTAACTCTCAGACAGTACAAGACAGCTATGGCATGGATTGGACAGACTATCTGACCACACAAGGCTTTATCGTAGCAGCAGTCGACGGACGGGGAACCGGCGCCAGAGGACAAGAGTTTCGTAAATGTACATATATGAATCTTGGCATATATGAATCGGACGATCAGGTCGCTGCCGCCAAATATTTTGCATCTCTACCATATATAGATGGCAGTAAAATAGCAATCTGGGGCTGGAGTTATGGCGGTTATAATGTACTGATGAGTATGAGTCGCGGAAATGGCGTATTTAAAGCCGGTGTGGCAATCGCACCTGTAACAAACTGGAAATTCTATGATAGCGTTTACACCGAGCGGTTCATGCGTACACCACAACAAAATGCCTCCGGTTACGATACAGGTTCACCTATAAGCTTAGCCAACAAACTGGAAGGCAGTTTATTATTGATACATGGATCAGCCGACGATAATGTCCATTTCCAGAATACAATGAATTATGTAAATGCTTTAGTTACGGCGAATAAACAATTCGATATGTTTGTATTCCCCGACAAAGATCATTCGATAAGAGGAGCTTCAACAAGAGCTTACTTGTATGAAAAAGTCATTAAATTTCTGAAAACAAATATGTAATTGGAAAATAAGACCTGCAATTGTAGGTCTTATTTTTTCAATCTATCCACTTTTTATATTCATAAATATCCAACCAACAAGCACATAAACAGATATATAAGTGGATTTATATAAGTTCACAATCCACTTTTTTTATACTTTTTTCAAAAGGAGACTCATATTACAGGGCAAACGCATCTAATTTTTAATCAGTTTGATTAGGTAGTTGTTGTCCCATCCTGCTTTCAGCCTTTTACCTCTGACTCCAACTTTTGTTATTTTGTCGTTTTTCAACAGGTTTAAAGCTATCCGGTTTAATAAAGAGTAGTTTTGAGCTGCAAATCCGGTTC
>BNXH01000076.1 GCA_025999435.1 Bacteroidia bacterium
CCTGTAAATCGCAAGTTGCTGAAATTACAGATACTCTAAGTGAAGTTTATACTGATACATGGAAGTTTCGTGCCGGAGAAGGTAAAGATAGCCTTTGGATGAATGTTGGCTATGATGATTCAGGATGGGTGGATGTACTCTCTTCTAAATTATTAAAAGATCAAGGTCAATCTCCGGATAATGGTTTCGGTTGGTATCGTAAAAGCATACAATTGTCAGACAGTTTAAAAGACGGCATAAAAAAACAAGGTGCAGCAATGCTTCATTTAGGAAGATTGGCTGCAACGGATGAAGTATATCTTAATGGGAAACTGGTTGGAAAAACGGGAGAATTTCCGGATAACTACAGCGGGTATCACGATGGCGAACGTAATTACCTTGTATCGGAAGGAGATATAAATCTTACGGGAGATAATGTTATAGCTGTGAAATTCCATGACGGATGGAACCTTGGAGGTTTTCTTGAAGGGGCTAGGTTAAGTATTTCTACAGCACAGACGAAAGATAAATTATTGTTGAATGTTGCAGTTGCCGATTCCGATTATATTTTCATGTCTCCCGATCCTATTAAAATAACCGTAAATTTAGAAAACAAAAATTTATGGGATGTAGAGGGACAACTGGTAGTAAGCCTTACCACCGATGATTATCGCCCTGTAAAATCAGATTCTTTAAATATAGAACTAAAAGCTAAAACCACATATACCGGATCGTATGCATTAACCGGTCCGACTCCCGGATTTTACCGATATACAGTAAAGTTTAAGCGTAACGATGAACTACTTTGTGAGAAGAAATTCAATGTAGGCTATGAACCTGAAAAAATAGATTCGCCAATTGATACCAATGAAGATTTTAAAGCTTTCTGGGATAATAACTTAAAAGAGTTGGCAAAGATAGCGCCCGATTATAAATTGACATTAGTTCCTGAATACTCTGAAATAGATTACGATGTCTATCTGGTAGAAATGAAATCGTTTGGTAACGAACTGATAAGGGGATATTATGCTAAACCTAAGAGGGAAGGGAAACATCCTGTAATTGTGGAATATATGGGTTATGGTTCGCAACCTTATCCGCCAAATCGATGGTGGGATGGCTTTGCTTACTTTGTCTTGTCTATCAGGGGACAAGCTTTGAATCAGCCTACAAACCGTTTTGGTACATGGATTACTTACGGACTGGATAATAAGGATGACTATTATTACAGGGGAGCATTTCTCGATGTGGTACGGGCTCTGGATTTTGTATGCAGTCGTCCTGAAATAGATAGCGATAAGATTGCTGTACGTGGTGGTAGCCAGGGTGGTGCATTATCTTTCGTGGCAGCTGCCCTCGATAAGAGGGTTAAAGTAGCTGCTCCCAGCATCCCGTTCTTGTCCGATTATCCTGATTACTTCAAAATAGCGCCTTGGCCGAAGAGTGATTTCGATTTTTATATGAACAATCATCCGGACGCAAAATGGGAAGATATTTATAGCCTGCTTACATATTTCGATATAAAGAATTTGGCACAATGGATAGAGTGCCCTCTGATTATGGGTATCGGGGTGCAGGATAATGTTTGTCCGCCACATATCAATTTTGCTGCGTACAATCAGGTAAAATCAGAAAAACGATGGATGGCCTTCTCCGAGTTTGGACATAGTGTCGGTAAAGAATATAATGAGGCTGCAAAGGCTTTCTTTAAAGAAAAACTGAATATTAAGTAAATTCTTGAAAATAAAAAGAAATATATAATGGGAAAACTAATTCTTTTTGCAGTAATGGCTTTATTTACAATTTCTTGTACTCATAAAAAGACGAATCAAACATCTGGTGAACCCGCTTTTGTTAAGCAAAAGGACGGACATTTCGTAATAGGCGATAAGCCTTATTACTTCATCGGTACAAACTATTGGTATGGAGCGATACTGGGTTCTACCGGAGAAGGTGGAAATCGGGATCGTCTGCTCAAAGAACTTGATTTTATGAAAGAAAACGGCATTACAAATCTTCGTGTGCTCGTTGGAGCAGATGGCGTTGCCGGGCAGGAAGTTAAAATAAGACCAACATTGCAAACCGCTCCCGGAGTGTATAATGATACTATTTTTGATGGTCTGGATTTCTTTATGGCCGAATTGGATAAGCGTGATATGCATGCGGTATTGTTCATCAACAACAGTTGGGAATGGAGTGGGGGATATGGACAGTATCTCGAGTGGGCAGGAAAAGGAAACGTTCCTGAAAAAGGAGTACACGACTGGCCTGTGTTTGTGAAACATGTGGCCCAATATGCCGGTTGCGACAGTTGCCATGAAATGTTCCTGAATCATGTAAAACATGTAATAACGCGTACCAATAGATATACAGGTAAAAAATATATCGATGATACGGCCATCATGTCGTGGCAGGTGGGTAACGAGCCGCGCGTATTCAGCGACGAAGGCAAGCCGGCTTTTGTAAAATGGATGAGAGAGGTTACTGCCTTAATACGTTCGCTGGATTCGAATCATCTTATCTCGACCGGAAATGAAGGCTTAATGGGTTCAGAAGGTGATATGACGTTATATGGAGACATACACGCTGATCCTAATGTAGATTATCTGACCATACATATCTGGCCGAAGAATTGGAGTTGGATTGATATAACTAAGATAAGGGAGTCGGTCGATACTGCTATTATTAGAACAAATCAATATATCGCAGACCATATTGCTATTGCTAAGAAATTGAATAAGCCGATAACAATAGAAGAATTTGGTTTTCCGCGTGATAATCATAAATATACACTTGACGACCCGGTTACTGCCCGTGATAAATATTATTCAAATATATTTACGCAGATAGTTGCGTCAGCCAAAGAAAGAGGAAATTTGGCCGGATGTAACTTCTGGGCTTGGGGTGGATATGGGCGTCCGGTTCATGAGTTTTGGAAACCGTGGGATGATTATGTAGGTGATCCCTCTCAGGAGGAACAGGGATTGAACTCTGTATTCGATACAGACCCTACAATCAAAGTAATAAAAAATTATGCCGAACAATTGAAATAATAAAAGGAAGAATACTAAATAATAGAAAAACTTAAAAATACATAGTACGATGAATGAGCTTTTTAAGAAACGTCTTGCGGCTGTTACAACAGAATATGAGCAACTGGTAGCATTGAAGAATGAGCCGATATTACCGGGTAATGGTATATTCGAACGATATAAAAATCCAGTGTTAACAGCAGGTCATACTCCTGTTTTTTGGAGATATGATCTATCGCCCGAAACGAATCCGTATTTTATGGAGCGTTTCGGCATTAATGGCACATTTAACGCAGGCGCTATAAAGTGGAACGGTAAATATATAATGGCTGTGCGCGTGGAAGGAAACGACCGCAAATCCTTCTTTGCCATAGCCGAAAGTCCGAACGGGATAGATAATTTCCGCTTTTGGAATTATCCTGTAATAATGCCCGAAACAGACAATCCTGATACGAATGTATATGATATGCGCCTGACGGCTCATGAGGATGGTTGGGTCTATGGAGTGTTCTGTTCCGAGCGTAAAGATCCGAATGCTCCTGCCGGAGATTTATCGTCTGCTGTTGCGGCAGCGGGTATTGCACGTACAAAAGATTTAATCAATTGGGAACGCCTTCCCGACCTTAAAACAAAAAGCCAGCAACGCAATGTTGTCCTTCATCCTGAATTTGTAAATGGTAAATATGCCCTTTATACCCGGCCTCAGGATGGATTCATCGATGCCGGAAGTGGTGGTGGAATAGGCTGGGCGTTAGTTGATGATATAACAAATGCAGAAGTAAAGGACGAAAAGATAATTAATTTCCGTTACTATCATACAATCAAAGAATTGAAGAACGGAGAGGGGCCTCATCCTATAAAAACGTCTAAAGGCTGGCTTCATTTGGCACATGGTGTTCGTGCCTGTGCTGCCGGATTGAGATATGTTATCTATCTTTATGTTACAGATTTGAAACAACCTGATAAGTTGATCGCAGAGCCGGCAGGACATTTAATGGCTCCTCTTGGAGAAGAACGTGTGGGGGATGTGTCCAATGTGTTGTTTACTAATGGTTGGATTGCAGATGACGATGGTACGGTATATCTTTATTACGCGTCTTGCGACACTCGTATGCATGTAGCTGTATCGTCGGTCGATCGTTTGCTGGATTATTGTTTTAATACGGTATCTGATGGTTATCGCTCGGCAACATCTGTTGAAACATTGACGGCACTAATAAAGAAAAATCTGGAAAAAAAATAAAACCTGAGAATTGACATAATATATAAATACCATGAATACAAATAAAGTTTCGTTAAAAGAGAAGGTCGGCTATGGTTTCGGAGATATGGCGTCATCTATGTTTTGGAAAATATTCGGAATGTACTCGTTGTTTTTTTATACCGATGTTTTCGGAATAACGGCTGCCGCTGCAGGAACGATGTTCTTGGTTGCCCGGGTATGGGACTCTTTTTTCGATTTATTTGTTGGTATTGCAGCCGACCGCACCAAAACCCGGTGGGGTAGATACCGGCCTTATATATTATGGTTTGCTATACCTTTTGCCGTAATGGGCGTTATTACTTTCTTTGTTCCTGATTTTGGAGCTACGGGTAAGCTGGTATATGCATATGTTACCTATTCGCTAATGATGATCGTATACTCTCTCATCAATGTGCCTTATGCATCTTTGTTGGGAGTAATGTCACCTGATCCGCAGGAACGGAATATACTTTCGTCATATCGTATGTCGTTTGCATTTATCGGTAGCTTTATTACATTTATGCTGCTACAGCCACTTATCGATGGTTATGCAAAAGCTTTTGGTACAGAAGGAGTTCAAGCCGTAGAAAAAGCAGTGGAGACAACAGTCAGTACTTCTCCTGTTGGCTGGACATTGGGTGTGGCTACTATTGGTATAATTTGTACTATACTATTTTTCTTTTGCTTCAAGTGGACACGCGAGCGTGTTGAGCCTGTAAATAAAGAAGAAGATACTTCTGTAAAACAAGACCTGAAAAATCTTTTTTATAATGCTCCTTGGTGGATATTAGTAGCAACCGGGCTTGCTGCATTGTTATTTAATGCTGTACGCGATGGGGTCGCTATTTACTATTTCAGAGATTTTGTTCATGTAACGTATAAGATGCCACTTACAGGTTGGGATATGACTACTATCTATTTTTTGATCGGACAGGCAGCTAATCTTGTAGGAGTTATTTTAGCACCTACTTTATCTGCAAAATACGGAAAGCGAAGGACTTATATGATTGCAATGGCAGGAGCTGCTATACTTAGCATTATATTCTTCTTTGTGCCTAATCATTTGGTTTGGATATTGTTATTGCAAACCCTGATTTCACTCTGTGCCGGTTATGTATTGCCTTTGCTTTGGAGTATGTTTGCTGATATTGTGGATTATCAGGAGTTAAAGACGGATCGTCGAACTTCGGGTTTGATATTCTCTTCGTCGTCCATGTCCCAAAAATTAGGTTGGGCTTTGGGAGCTGCACTTACAGGATGGATATTATTTATATTCAAATACAATCCTGATTTGGCACAACAAAGCACTGAAACTATTTTTGGCGAGCGTCTGATGATTAGTTTAATTCCGGCTATATGTTGTTTATTGGCATTCATTGGCATGTATTTTTATCCGTTGACAGAAAAGAAAGTAAAAGAGGTGACAGCCGAACTGGAAAAACGCAGGGCTGATAAATTGGAAAATCAATAGGAGATATGTACGGATTTAAAGAGGAACTTGAAAATAATATACTATCCTTTTGGATAGAAAAGATGCAAGATAAGGAACATGGTGGCTTCTATGGACAGATAGACGGCAATAATGTATTATATCCGCGAGCCAATAAAGGGGCTATACTGAATGCTCGTATTCTGTGGACATTTTCATCTGCATACCGGATTTTGCGAAATCCAAAGTATTTGAAAATAGCTCAGCGGGCGTTCGATTATATTGTAACTTATTTTATAGATAAAACATATGGAGGCGTCTATTGGGAGTTGGATTATAAGGGAAATCCTGTAAATACGAAGAAACAGACTTATGCGCAGGGCTTTGCATTGTATGGATTTTCTGAATTTTACAGAGCGACAGGAAATATATATGCATTGGAATTAGCTAAAGAGTTCTTTTATATGATAGAGAAATGCCATGATAATGATTTAGGTGGCTATCTGGAAGCCTTTACTCGGGACTGGGAGCCTATAGATGATATGCGCCTGAGTGAGAAAGATGCCAATGAGAAGAAAACGATGAATACGCATTTGCATGTGTTAGAGCCGTATGCTAATCTTTGTCGTATTTGGAAAGATGAACAATTGGAGAAGGCTCAAAGACGTTTGATAAATGTTTTTAAAGAAAAAATATTAGATAAAAAGACAAAACATCTCAACTTGTTCTTTGACGAACAATGGGATGTGAAATCGTCTGCCGTATCGTATGGACATGATATAGAGGCTTCGTGGTTGCTTTTCGAGGCTGCGGAGATATTGGGCGATAAAAAAATATTGGCCGAGCTTATGTCTATTTCGCTTGATATAGCTAATGTCGCTTCGGAAGGCCTTGAAGCTGATGGCAGTATGATTTATGAAAAAGACGCGAATCATCTGGATAAAGAACGTCATTGGTGGGTACAGGCAGAAGCTGTAGTCGGATTTATGTATGCTTATAAAAATTCGCAAAATATTATATACAAAGAAAAAGCTGCCCGTATATGGAATTATATTCAAAACATGATCGTTGATAAGGAAAATGGAGAATGGCACTGGAGCCGTTTGCCGGATAATACAATAAATAATGAAGACGATAAAGCAGGGTTTTGGAAATGTCCTTACCATAATGGTCGTATGTGCATGGAGATGATCGAACATTTTGATATCGAATAATGAGCGTGTAATAAAAAGATTATATTTGCATCCATATGCAAATTTGTTAAATTGAGAAACATGAAAAAAGCACTTGTAATAATGGCTACTGTATTAGGGGTTTCGTCAGGACTAACAGCCCAGA
>BNXH01000077.1 GCA_025999435.1 Bacteroidia bacterium
ACAAGGCTTCAAATTGGGGAACCGTAAAACCTGTCATACTCAACATTTGGGGCGCATTTTTCTTTACTTTGTCGTATCGCACTTTGCTGTTTTTTTTTGCAAAGATATGTAAAAGAACGCTTTATATAATTATTCGATATAAACTCTATTTAAGAAAAAACAGATTAATGCAGAAATCCTCCCTATATTAGAAAAAGAACTCAAAAGGATAAAAAAACCTCTCATATTAAGAATAGAAAGGTATATAAGAAAATATCCTTTAGTTTCTGTCATAGTAAGTGCTTTTGTTGCTCTATTTCTAAATCTTTTAGCTAGTCTGATTTTTTATTCATATACTAAGTAAGAGTAAATATGGAAATATTATTCCCGATAGCCTTTATAGCCATTATTGGCTGGCTTTATATGAGAGGACGCAAACGGTTAAATCGTGAAGCCCCTTATTGTTTAAAATGTGAAGTAAAAATGCAATTAGTAAAATCTAATGCGGCACATCGGCGACAAAGCGACCCTTCAAATCCATATACTCAATATGGAAGTACCTTATGGAAATACCGTTGTCCTATATGCGACGAAGAAAAGATATTTTAAACAAAAAAGCCACCAACAAATCAATGTCAGTGGCTTTTACTTCTATTTATAAATAAATTTACTCCTAATAATGGTATAACAATCTGTTGTTTTGCCTTTTATCTTCGGAGTAGTCTTTTTTATCTCAAACCAATTATCTAAATCGATTGCTTTGGCTTTCTTTATCTTGCCTTTAGAATCTTTTATTTCTAAAGCTGTGTAAATATCTTGTAATTCATTTTTCCAACCTTTAGCCGTTGCCGTTGTGCCTTCTCTTATTCCTTTGTCTTTTAAACAGTGAATAATTTTTGTGTCTTGCGATAAATCGGCTCTCATATTATATATAGTTCTTTTAATGTTAGTTACATTATAATTCAATTCTCTTACCCTTTGAACTCCTAATATTTCATGTGCTTCTTTTACCAATGGTTTTAATTCTTCGATAAGACTTTTTCTGTCTTCTTTGTTTCCTAAATTACACGAATAAGAAGTGCCATTAAAAGAATAATTTGAACTTTCGCCCACTATTAAAACATATTCTTCAAATAAGTCTTTAAATGATATTTTAGCTTTCGGGTTTTCAGCTAATTTATCTGTGTAAGGTTTTGTGACTGTTTCCATAGGTTTAAAGCCATACTTTGAATATTCATCTGTTAATGTTATTCTGTTCTGATATAAATGATTAGTAATCTTAAAGTTTACAATATCAAGATTAACAAGATTTTCGTCAATTTCTAATCTATCATTCTCATTTGAAATATACATTTCATTTAAGCCAGATTTATTATTTCGTTCTATCAGGTTGATTGTTTTTTTCCTGTTATTATCATTCATTCGGTTTATATCATTTAACCAATCCTTTGTTTCTGCAAGTTGCCGTTGTGTACTTTCTTTAAATTCATCATAGGAAACGAATTTGTTATATCTAGTTTCTCCGAATATATGACCTATCCTTGTTTTGTAATGAGAATCTCTTATCCGTCCGCATATCTGGATAATCAGTGTAGATATATCAAGTAAGGTGTGTGATTTACCTTTATCACTAACAATATATGTCTTTCCGTTTTCATCATATATATCGCATCCTTCAAAGGAAGTAGATGTATAAAAATTGATTTTCTTTGCCTGTGTTGTGGTATCTTCTATTATATAATTATCGCCTAATTTCTTTTGATTGGATTTTTTCCTTTTACCCACATTTTTATTTGTGGAACATACAACCCTTACATCTTCTGGCTTTAATCCTGTTTTCTGAATAGCATCTGCAATAAATTCAACGCTGTTTACAAAGAAATGGAGATTGCCAAAGACCTTTCCTTCAATACAATCTTTAATCAGTTCACAAACTGCTGTAATAGGCTGATTTGTTACTATCGGTTTCACTTCAACTGTTGTAACATTATTCCATTGAACTTCAACAATAGGTAAATCCCTTAATTCCTTTAATATAAATTCTTCTTCTATTGGGGTTGCTGTCATATAGGTTACTTCTTTGAATTGCTTTGCGTAATTTAATACCCTTTTAATAGCTTTATTTCTAAAAGCATAGGAGTTAAATAATATATGCCATTCGTCCACTAACAAAAAGAAATCTTTGTAAACATCAATATCTTTTTCTTTATATAAAACATTAATTAATCTATCTAAACTGTCATAAGTAACAGCAAATTTCTTTATCTGGTTATTTTCAATGTAATCTATAATTTCTTCATCTGTAACACCTTCATATATTCCGAATAGTTTTTTATCACATTTTTCATTCGGATATTGCACTTCCTTGTTTTTAATAACATTTACATAGGGCATAGCTATAATAGTGTCTTTGTCGTTTTCGATTGCAATAGTAGTACCACCGCAACCCGTTTTCCCTTTGTCAAAAAGGCAATTGACTGGTAATTCAGTCATAAATTGATTAAGATAATCGCAGTTTTTCTCTGCGTAGATAGTTTTTCTATCCATAATAACTTCATTTTTAATAAATTTCTTGAGTTTAATCTGAAAAAATTCAGGACGGAAAAATTGTATATTCTTTCTTTATAGAAGATTTCTTGTGTTGCGAATACAAAAATCCGTTCTGGTAATCTGATTTTTCGGAGACGGATTTTTTGTAAATAGTTTCTTTATGGTACTTTTTACCATTTCAGAATCAGAAAATCCGTCCAAAGGGGTATTAAAAAAGACAAGCGTTTTGTCTGGCTCGTCTTTCTCTCAAAAAACTATATAAAAAGTAAACTTACTAAGGACAAGTATAGTATTCTTTTTCCCCTTATTTGATATATAAAGGTACTCAATTTTAGAGGGCAAACATAATGAAACAGAGGTATCTTGAAAAACAGGGACAATTTATATTTCTCTCTATACAAAGAATATCATTTTGTCCTTTGGGGTAGATATTTTGCTTTAAGTAGTTTATATCCTTTCTCGAATTGGTCTTTTCGTTTTATGGTTCTTCGGGGTGTGGTTTCAAAATATTCTTTTATATCAGTAGCTTTTATCTTTTTATTGATTTCTAAAGCAGTATATATTTTAGTAAGGGTATCTATTATTTCTTTTTCAGTATAGGATATACCAATTTTAAATGATTGTAATACGGCTTCAATAACAGGAAAACTAAGCCGTTTTTCATCGGTCTTCTTCTTTATAAGTGCCAATGTAAGCGATTGTTTTTTATACTCTTTATCAACAATAAATTCTTTATCAAAGTTTTGGCATATCTCAATTATAAATTCGTCTTTACGTTTCAGTTCTTCGAATACGAATTTTTGTTCTTCCGTTTCTATTCCTTTGTCTAATTCCAGATTGAAAAATATATCAACTATTTCTTTACGCAATAATCTGTCATTTTTAGAGGATATTTTTAGTTTATTGGTTTCCCAATCATAGGTATTATTATATTGATTCTCTATATCAAAAAATTCATCATCAAATGAATAGGACAAAATAAAGTTCTGCCATGTTTTATATCTTGATTTTGTAGCTTCTGCATCTAAAAGGTTTTCAGTCATAAAGTAGTTGAAAGAGTTATCTTGCTCTAAATATTTACTTATTTCAACACGTTCTAAGGCTTCTTGCATCACTTGTTTAACACCCTGTTCGGTTGCTGAGTTATAAATTGTCTTTAGCTGAATATAGGCTTTACGTTGTTCTTCAAGATATTCTTGCAGTTCTTTGTATTTCTTTGCCTGTATGGTTTTATCAAGTCCTGCAATATGTGTAAATGATGTTATGCCGTTTCTGAATCTTCCTGCAATTTGTCGGGATTCTAATAATGGCTCTATCATTGTTTGAGGTGCTGTTATTGCATCGGATATTACAAGTACATGAGGTTTATAAGGTGTTATTATATCAACGGCTGAATAAAAACGGCTTGTATAGAAATTATATTTATTGAGGTCTGATATTTTAGTGAATATGTTTATGAGTCCTTTTCTTGTTAGTTTGTCAATACTCTGGTTTGCACAATAGATATTTGAATTGTCTTTGATGTTTAAAGCATTGATAACAGCTATTATAATATCTATTGAGTTAATAAAGAAACATACTTTTGTATTTTCGTTTTCGGGTATGTTATTAATGCAGTGTTGTATATCCTGTAATATATTATTACTTGAATAAAGATTTACTTTTAAAGCGTGATAGTATTTAGGTTCTATGATTACTTCTTTAAAATTATGCCTTTTAAAAATCGGATATGAATTGAAGTTTGTAATTGTTGCAGATATTAAGGAACGCTCTTTAAACTTCCAAAAATCCTGCATTGGTAAAGCTATTGTTTCCCTAAAATCTATTTCACTTGTTAATTTATGTGATTCATCGAATAGTAAGAAATAATCATTGTACATATCTATATTTAACAATGCAAATGCCCTTTTGACTTTTTCGAATGATTCGGGGGTAGTCATTAGCTTTTTATATTCAATAGTATCATTTTGCAGATAGTCAATTATTTGGTTTGTCTGTATTCCCTCAAATACTCCGAATAGATTAGTATGTTTCTCAATCTTACCCTCTATTACAGGGGTATTAGGCTCTATTATTATAGAATGGCGGTTTGATTTTATTTCGAGTGTTGTTGCGCCTATTCCTGTAACTTTTTTATAAATAACTGCATTTGTAGGAATTGAACCTTTTAAATATTCTCCTTTATTTAGGTAGATTGTTTCTTTTTTAGCCATAATAAAAAAAAAGACAAAATATATTTCATGATAAATACAAAAATATAAATTGTCCTTTGTATATTGTTAGTATTATATATTAATCGAAATACATATCTTGTTCAAAGTACTCAAAGGCTTCGTATTGGGATTCATAATCTGGCTGTATTTCCTGTTCAAATTCCCATTGTGCTATTAGATAATCGGTTGCAATATCTTCTTCTGTCGGTGCAACATCATATTTGGCAAGGTCTTCGGGTGTCATTAATATTTCAGTTTCGGTAAATGTAGCTTGACGTGATTTTGATTCTTCTGAAATATTAACAATATGTATAAGTTTTCCTATTAAATCAGAAGCTTTAGTAATAGAATCATTTTCAAATAATGAATTAGCTGTACCATTCAATAAACTGTTTACATTGATTTGATAAACTGTATTTCCGTATGTATCGGATTTATTAGCTTTATACAGAGCATACGCAATGTTTATAGTTTTATCCTGTGATTTAAATTCGGCTATTTGTGGCTTTATATCAATGATATAGTAATAGCCTTTTTGTAAGTTTGAAATTTGATTGTTTACGGGAAATGTACCCTCTTTGATTACTTCTTTTAATTCAGTTGAATCTTTAGCAATACCATACTTTTGTAGTTTATAATATTCATCAACTTCTTTTTCTGATTCAACAAATTCAAATGGTCTTAATCTTTGAATTTTTATTAGTTGCTCTTTTGTCCAATGTGCCATAGTGGTTAATTTATTTATTATTATTTGTATTTGTAGGCGTGATAATATACAATAATACTATTCCTCCGATAATAAGAGCAACTATTCCTCCGATAATAGGCTCTGTAAGAGTACCAACTATCCCCATAATAGCGAAAAGTATCACTAATATTAGACAACAACCGCTGTCATCTGATTTTGCCATAATGATATTTTATTAAAAATATAAAAGTGGCGCAATTTAACAAAAAACAAAATACCCCTCATAAATTATAGAGAGGTATTTTTAACAGTTATAGCAAATTCTTCATTGCTTCATCAATCTGGCTATTTTCAAAGCTATCTAAGTATATCTGAGTGGTCTTTAAATCTGAATGCCCTAATGTTTCTCCAATTAAAGCTATATTTACGCCAGAATTTTTCAAAATCGTAGCGTAGCTGTGGCGGGAAGTATATGTACTCAAATTAGCTTTAATTCCTGTTATCTCTGCAATCTTTTTTAATGACCTATTCACTTTTAGTAAAACTTTCTTCTTTCGATTGTACTTTTGTGTTTCAGTTTTATGTAAATTAATATCTAAAATAGGAAATATATAGCCATTTGAGAAGTCATTATTCATATACTTATCTATAATACTTTTGGCTTCATCAGATAATGGAATATTTATTTTCTTTCCTGTCTTTTGTCTTATATAAATCAATCTTCCTTCAATAATATTATTTGTTGTCAAATTCGCCATATCAGTAAAATTAATACCACTGCATAGATAACTGAATACGAATAATTCTTTACTGAATTGCATATAATCAGATTCTTTCGACAAGTCTAGTTCCATTATCTGTTTAATATTATCCTTAGATATAGCACGTTTCTCTGTTTTAATGCAGAACTTCGATATTTTGTATTCATCAAATGGATATGAAGTTTTCTTTACTTGTTTTGCTTCAATAGCTTTATTATATACGCTTCTCAAAGTCCTAAAGAATACACTCATACTCGTTTCCGCACAATTTTTCAGTCTTAAATGCTTTTCATAGCCATTTAGAAAGTCAATATCTATATGAGAAAACGGTATATCAAGTTTGCCTTTATAATAAGTTTCTAAAGACCTCAAAGAATCCTTATATATTCTGGAATTACCTATTTTATTAGATTGCTCAAATTCGGTTACTAATTGATTATAAAATTCATGCACCGATTTTATTTGTATTTTTATTTTAGGTACTATTAATGTAGATGCGGTATATTCTTTGTCATCTGCTTTTAACTCTAATATTCGTTTTTGATATTCCGCTTCTTTGTCTAGTATGATTTTTATAATAGACATTATATAGATTAAATTTATATTTCGTTATATTTCAATGATATACGGAAGTTATGCAAGCCACAGGCGATAAGCATAACCGTATCATCAAAACCAAATTTAGTACATCGCAAGCGTTCTTTG
>BNXH01000078.1 GCA_025999435.1 Bacteroidia bacterium
TTGACGATGCCTACATAGCTGTATTTGCCGTCGGTAAAGTGCATCAGTTTGTTTTGCAACGAGCCTGTGTCCCTGTGTTTATAGAGCAAAGGACGACCGTTGGCGGTATATTTTCCCGAAACGATCGCGGTGGTGCATGCTTCCGTTTGCAAGCCAGTGGCAAACAGCAGCAGGATAATGAGATAGAGGTGTTTCATAGTTTTTATTTTTTAGCCTTATTCTTTAAACCACAGAGTAACACGGAGGAGGCACAGAGTTTTTACATTACAAATCTCTTAATTCCTGTTCTCAGCGATTTAACATTAAAATTTATTAAATAACCTATTTTACATTCTGCCAACTTGAGGTAAGTCAATAGTTGGGCGGTGTGAATGTCTTTAAATTCTTCCACAGCTTTTAGTTCTAAAATAACTTTATTTTCAATAAGCAGGTCTATTCTATATCCGGCTTCTATTTCTATACCTTTATATTCAACAGGAAGCTCAACTTGTCTTTCTACAATTAGTCCGTTTTGTTGCAGTTCGTAAAAAAGGCATGCTTCATAGGCACTTTCCAAAAGTCCCGGTCCGAGTTCTGTATGAACAGTATAAGCACATCTTAAAATTCTTTCCGTTAAATCTCTTTCTATAAACATATCTACTCTGTGAAAACTCTGTGTTTCTCTGTGGTTTTACCTTTTCTGAAAATTTCTTATAAAGATAATATTTTACATTAAGATTCGCAGAACACCTCCGGTGAAATTAATAATAATAGCTTTCGTTGCTTAACTCTTTAACAAAATACTTTATCTTTGCAGCATACAAACTAAAAACTAAACCAAGACCGATTATGAAGAAAATACTGTCTTTTATACTGCTGCTGACTTTATCGTTTGCTTTCTCGGCTTGTGGTGGTAGCGATGATGACGAACCCGAGAAATTCGTATGGGGCGGCGACTGGAATGATCCTAATGATCCTCATTATGCTACTTATAAAGGAATGTATAATCCGATACAGGGGTTGTGGAGGTTTGATTGGGATGAAAATAGAGGAATGTATTTCTCAGATGATTTTAAAGTTTATGATGTTACTTTTTATTCAGATATAAGTTATAAAATGGACGAATATGGGTCTAAATATATGATTAATGATAAGGCTTTTAAAATAATTTATACAATCACATTTCTATATAAGATAGAAGGAAATAAACTATATTATGTACATCCATATGGAGGTTACAACAAAGATATTAACACTTGGGATAAAGCAACTAAAGTGGAGAAATAATCAAAGGGGGTGTGTCAAAAGGTCTTTGATACGTCATTGCGAACGAAGTGAAGCAATCCAGAGTGTTTATTATTAATGGATTGCTTCGGGTGAACCCTCGCAATGACGGGGGGATTTCATCTTTTGACACACCCTCTTTATTTGTTATATCATTTTTCGAATCAGTTTAAGTACCCCTTTCTTCTGGTCTAAAGGATCATAGCCATCTACTTCGGCTATGTTGTACAGGTCTCCGTTGAATTTTACTAAGGCCTTATTCAGATTGCTATATTCTTCGGGAGACAAATAACACTCCACTACTGTATAATTGCTGTTATTATTTGTAAGTAGCAGATAGAAACTTTTCATAATAGAATCTGCTTTGTTTTCGTAATCGAGTACCAGATTTTTTTGTCCTTTAAACTCGTTGGCTACCATCGCTACTTTGGCAGGTTTTTCATTATTAATAAGTATCTCTTTTATTCCGGATTTATACCAAAATCGTTGGTTCTTATCAGGATAGAATTTTGCACTCATTTCTTCATAATCGTAAGCGTCTTTTTGTTCCCATACCTCGTGGTCGGTAATGACAGGAACCTCGAAATTTGTACCGTCTTCTTTCAATTTTTTATACCAGCAATAAGAGAAATTTGAGTTTTGTGTTAGTTTAGTTGTTTCCTCGCTGCCTGTATAATATTCACCTTTACCGTATTTCCCGGAGTTTACTATTTTTTCTCCGGTCTTATTGCCTGTTTCAGGGCTTACTTCATCATCCATTGTCTCATAGTAGCCTTCCTCCCCTGTATCGGCAGTAAAACCCAGTTCGTAGACGTATGGCAAATTCAGTGATTCATTTGTTCGCTGCGTTACATTCGCTTTTTTATCCAGATCGATTAATAAAGATGGATTCGTTACCAATTTGCTCTTTCTTATATTCAGGTCGAAGTTATTACCACCTGTATTTATTATTTCCAGATTGAACGTCTTGCAAAAATTATCTATCCAGTCGTTTATTTTTGTATTCGATGGCAGGAATTTTATCAGGTCTATTTCGTTTTCTTTAAAGGTAGGAGCATCGTTCCAATTCATAGTGGAGTCGCTATTACCATCGTCCGTTACTTTAAGCCAACTTCTGTCACGCATAAAAGGTGTTAAAGAAAGGTTAAACTTCACATTGTGATTAATCCATTTGGTTGACATTGAGTGTAACAGAAAAACAGAAACAGATACAATGGACAGGCAATCTCCTTTTTCGAGCCAGATAACCTGACTGATGTGCCCGGATGCATTTTTGTTATTTGCATTTTGACTGGTTCTCGTTTTCTTATTTTCAGGTATGCCCTCCAGATCGACTTTAAACTTCTCGGTATTCACAAATCCTGCGCCTTGCCTTTGTCTGTATCCATCGCTCTTGACAGCAGAATAGAATCTGTCACTTGTGCTATCCGTTGATTTTATACTCCAAGATTTTCCTCCGCTTATTGCCATCGGGTTATGGCGGACGGTGCTTCCCGGCATATAGAAAGATGGAAAATCTTTGTGATATCCCCACGAAAAGCCACAAATAAACTTACTGTTTTGTTTAGGGTCTATAAAATGAACCCCGCCCTCTTGCGGAAAAATAGCTTCATCTACATCAGATTCTATTTCCTGATTATTTAGGTAGAAAGTATTATCAAAAGATTCTTTTGTAAGCAACTCTTTATCAGGTGAATATCGGACTATTTTAATCTCAAATTTGTCTTTGCTTAGGTCTGATTTCTCAATACTTAGACCTTGTTGCGGAGGAATATAAAGATATTCATTACCTAGTTCTAAATCGGCGTCAAATTCCAATTTGTACAATCCGGTATAAGGTACTTTAAATAAAATAGTTGTATTTTCTTCGTTTTTTGTTGCTGAAATATTCGAACCCGAATCTATTATACTTAAATTAGAAAGAGTACTCGAATGGAACAAGTTTGATAGTACGACATTCCTATTCTCTTCATTATAGCCCCGATAGCCATTTTTCTCTTTCTTCCCATTCAGGTAGCTACCCCATCGTCCTTCCACCTTCATTTCCCCAGCACCCCAGAAAAGTTCATATTCAGCTGGGTTCTTGTAACTTACGTACAGATTCTTGAATCGCTCGTCACTTAACGCACTTCCTCCCAATGTATACTTGGCATTCTCGAATATTTTTTTGAGCATATGGACAACATTTACTGAAGGTAGGAAGTCATCAATAGCAAATCTCACCGAACTATCGTAAATATCCTTATTGGAATAATTTTTGTTAGCTTCGTATTTGTTTAGTAAGCCGTATAACACAAAAGGAAAAAGGCAAGGGGACTGATCTCCGTACTTATCTTTATCGTAACCATCGGTGTTGTAGATAGTCAGTCCTTCTATACCATTGAAAGACAAAGGCCACTTCCCCGCCTGGTTCATCATCGTTTCGCCGAAAATATCCTTCACCGTTTTAGGAGCAGGAACGCCCAGATTGCCGATGTAGGCGTCGCGGGTGATCTGGCTTATGCGGAACTTGCCGTCGAGGATCAGGATGCCATCGACGTAGAGGCGGGCATTGTCATACACCTTAAACTTGCCCTGCACCTCTTCGATGTTGGTGTAGTTGAAAATCTCGTTGTTGGCAGATGTCGCGGGAAGGCTTATCTCGTATGACTTTTGCGCGTCCTTCACGCTCAGTTCCGACGGTTTGATAAACACACGCTTGAGGTAAATCCCCAGATTTTCGGGGTTGCCGATGTCGCACAAGCGACCGCCGATATATAATTCTATGTTCATGTTTTTTTTAGCTTTTAGCTTTTAGCCGATAGCTTTAGTCGCTTTGCGCCTCTAATAGCTAAAAGCTAACGGCTAGTGGCTGGTTTAACAATTGAATAACTCAGTTCGTTGTTTCGCTCCATCAGCTTGTTGAGGCAGACGTAGCGCTGCGCATCTACCGAGTGATTGAACCGGTCGATGGGCGTGTTTGTAGCGTTGCCCATAGCGTCGGTCATCCAGCGATAGTTGCGATACTCGTTGATGATGTTGGCGCTGCGTTGCGTCACATGCTTGCGGTAACGGTTGAGGATAGAAATACCCGTGTTGATGCTGTCCCGCCCTTTCTGAGCAGGTTCTACCTGCCAACCCATCGAGGCTATTTCGCGGATACTTTTCGGCTCGGCGCAATCGGCTATGACAGGTGTGTTTCTGGGAATGCCGCACGAAGACAGCAGATTGGCAATCATGGGGTTGTCGTAACCCTTCTCGTATAGCAGTTCGTCGATCCACAACTCGCCGTCCGACAGGCGGATGTCTACCATCGCCGTGGGGTCGTTGGTGAACCCGAAGTCGATGCCTATCCAACGCTTTTTGTACTGCTCCGGCATTTGGCTTACAATATCCCAATTCTGGATCACCACCCCCTGAAGCGAGCCTGTAAGCCCTTCGCCGTACACCTTCCACCAATCTTTGTCGCTCCGGTTCGATTCTATTTCTTTGATTTGTGCCGCCGACAAGTACTCATTGTCGCGATAGGTGGAGTGGACGAGCCGCGCTCCGTCACTCACGAGCACCTTTTCGTCGAGCCAAAATTCGTAGCAGGGGTTGCAGTCGAGAAATACTGTTTCGGTAGTACGGATCGCCAATTGGCGGTACACTTCCCAATCGATGTTGATGCACTCGTTGATGTAGAGAATATCGCGGCTGGGACCATGTACCTTGCCCGGATTGTCGGCCGAAAAGAACTCGATATACGAATTGTTGGCTTTGTAAATCTTGTCGGTGGCGTTCCAGTTGCGGTCGCTCCACAGGCTGTCGTTGCTGAGTATTTCTTTGAAATCGCGGATGCAACCTTTTTTGAGGTGGGGCATCGACTCGGATACAATCGAAATAACGCGTGGCCTTCGGGACAGGCATGCAATGTGATAAAGCAGTTGCAACTGACTGTAAGTCTTCGACGAACGGGTAGATCCTTTGTTGACAATGTAGCGGCAGCCACCGTTGTATGCCTCCAGGTTTTTTAAGTAAATACTGGTAACGTTCATTGATATAAGCTTTTAGCCATTAGCTAATAGCTGTTAGCTTTTAGTCGCTTTGCGCTGCTATTGGCTAAAAGCTATCGGCTAACAGCTTATAATTATTTCTTGAAATAAAATCCGCTGTCGAAATCTTTTTCTCTTCTGTCCGGGCAATCGCCTTCGGGACGCCAAAGGGGATATGACGCGCGGCACCGGCTCAGGAAATCGATGAGTTGTCCTTTCAGAATGTCGGCATCGTTTTTTATCCACTGGCGGAGTTGTGCCAGGTCTTTGATGTCGATTCCTTTGCTGTTCTCGCTTTCGCGGATGGTGACGCCCTTGTTGACAATGGTTGCCCAATGGAACGGCAATGCCTGATAAACGGCATAAAAGGACAGGGCAGGGGCGATCTTGAGAATCAGGTCGCTGTTTTCGGGGGTCAGGTTGTTGTCTGCGATTTGCTCTTTGAGTTCCGACATCAGAGGTTCGCCCAATACCGGTTCGATGTGCAATTCCTGCGCAATGCCGATGTAGGGCACAAACTCGGTAATGTCGGTGTTGGATGTCACGGGAGAATACTGCTTAAAGAGGCTCTCGCTAATAAGTGGTAATTGTATCATTCGCTGGTTTTTTATTTGTTAATTATCTGCTTGTTACTGTATAGATAATTATGCGGAAAACAGTTAACAGTGAATAATAAGTAGTCAGTAGTGAGTAGTAAGTAGTAAGTAGTCAGTAGTCAGTAGTAAGTAGTATCGTCATTGCGAGGATTTATCCGAAGCAATCCAGAGTGCTGATTATTAATGGATTGCTTCGGGCTATCGCCCTCGCAATGATGAAGGCGAGATGATGTAATAAGAGGAGAGTAATTTTTGCTCCTGAAATACATAGAATTAAGAAATAAATGTTAATTTAGAGGATTGATTTTTTACGCAATTTATCGTTTATGAGAAACATATTCTTTACAATTTTACTAGTGGCGTGCGGTGTTGCCTATGGACAGAAAGGGACTGTTTATACCGCTAAAGAGATGGAGTTGAAACTCGAAAGCCAAAAGATAGAGCTAAAAAAAGAGAGTATCGATGATAAGATCGCGGCGCAGGATAAGAGGATAGTAGCGCAGGACAAGAGGATAGAGGAGGCGCAAGATCATCTTTCCAATTCTATATCTCTTATAAACATTGGGGCTGCTTTTTTGGTAGCTGCTACTGCACTTGGGGGATACCTTATCAATAGGAGTAATAGGAAAGCGACCAAAGAGGTGAAACAGGAAATAGAAAAACTAAAAACAGACACAAATGGAAAATCCAGCGCGCGTTGACCCCGTGCGCCGGTCGAAGTTGACCCCTTTGACCAAAATATGACTGCCCCCTTGTGCCAAAATAAAAATGACCCCTGTCGACATATTAGCCGGCAGGGGTT
>BNXH01000079.1 GCA_025999435.1 Bacteroidia bacterium
GAAAATCTTCGTTTAGCTGTTTTATAGCCGAGATTATTAGCATGTTTATATATCAGGATTAGCATAGCAACAATCAGGCTCATGTAAATCATTACTTGTATGCCGTTTCTGTTAAGGGAAACTAAATGTTTTACATTCAATTCTTGTTTAATAAACCTAAAGAAGACTTCAATATCCCATCTGCGCCTGTAAGTATCTGCTATTTCTTTAGCTGTAAGCTTAAATTCATTGGTTATGAACCAAAATTGTTTGGACTCATCTTCTTTGCTTTTGGTGATGATTAACCGGAAGGGTTCCTCGACCAATTCTTCCCGGTAATGGATATTGCCCCGTTTGTTATTAATTGGTTTGCCGGTATATAAATATACAAGGCTATCTTTCAGTAATATAAGACTTCCTAAATCAGTAGTGGCCTCATTCCCGAGCAAAGATTTAAGTTCTATATGTTTGTGATTTTCCTTAGAACGCACTATAAAGGTTGCCTGCTGCTTATTGAAAGAACTCATGTTTCTTGTTGATTGTAACCCTCTATCCAAAATATAAATAGTCGTCCCTTAAAAAGCCCACAAATCGACAATAAAAGGTAATTTAAGTCGGAATAAAGAGCAAGAAATCACTCTAAAAAACAGGTCAAAAGATGATTTCCATTTGTTGATCATCCTTTTGAAGTTATAGGCGGCAGCAGCAAGCATGACATTGATGCTGTCGCCTGTTATTCCCTTGTAAAAATTACCTCCCAGCCTGTGGTCTGATTTCACATGTCCGATGGTTGGCTCTACGGCTGCCCTGCGCCGGAAGTGTACCGGTTCACTCGAAGCGCAAGGATAGACAGGCACAAAATCCCGTTGCCCGCAGAAATATTGATAGTAAAGATTCTCTGACCACTGCTCTACGATGCTTTCATCCGAAACATTGCGGACATGCTTCAATATCAGCAAGCCCACCATCAACCGGATTGGTTTGGCCGGTGTGCCATTGTCCTGACAATACAGCGGACGAAAAGATGTTTCAAACATATCCCAATCCACCTTGTTGGCCAGTATGTACAATGGATGCTTTTGATTCAGGCTATCCTCCAGGGAGAAGAACAGGCTCTGCCGGGGTGCTTTTTTACCCGGTTTCAACATAACAAATCTGCAAGAAACTATGACTCTAAGGTATATATTCTTGCAGATTTATGCAAACTTTTAATGATTTATTTTATTGATATATAATCGTTTATGTGCTTTTTAAGGATTGACTAATTATCATATGCAAATGACGACACAATAGTAATTATGTCGTCATTTGCTATTTCAAGTTATTTATAGAAAAAAATCCATCAGAACATTATTAACATCAAATCAAGAGTGTAAGTCCAAAATGAATTTATAACAAATTTATTTCTTCCAAAGTTTCTCCATATCTTCTAATATCTTTCCTTTGGTTTCCGGTATGCGTTTCCAGACAAACAATGCCGCAAGCACTGCAAAGAATCCGTATACCCAATACGCAAATCCATGATTAAATACGCTCATCAATGTATCGTTCTTATCCATAATAGGGAATGTCCATGAAATCAAGAAATTAGAAACCCACTGTGCTGCTACGGCTATAGACATCACACTAGAGCGAACCGAGTTAGGGAATATTTCAGATAACATCACCCAGCAAACAGGTCCCCACGACATTGCAAAACCGGCTGTATAAGCAAGCATAAACATCAACTTCAGCCCGCTTGGCAATCCTTGCGAAAACGATGTACCCAAGCCAAGCATAGATACAGCCATAACCAAAGCTCCTGTAATAAGCAGGGGTTTACGCCCAAACTTATCGACCGTCATTATTGCCAGAACGGTAAACGACAAGTTGATGACACCCACTATTATAGTTTGCAAAAGAGCTGAATCTGTCCCCGAACCCATACTCTTGAATATTTCGGGAGCATAGTACAGTACAACATTAATACCTACAAACTGCTGGAAGGCAGACAATAGCACTCCGGTTATTATAATAGCAAATCCGTAAGATTTGACAGGGACATATAGTGCTATAATAAAACTCACTATCATAGATATTTCCAATGCACTCGGAATATTAGCCAATGACAAGGATATAATACCAACGACAAACAAAATAAGCCAAGTCATCATAAACCTGTAATAAGGTTTCAACGATACAGTTTTTTCATTATCGAAACTACGCTTAATCTCAACAATTTCCTGTTTAGCCATTGCACTGCCTACAAGCTTGGTAAGAATGTCTTCGGCTTTTTCGGTATACCCTTTCATTACAAGCCACCTTGGAGTCTCGGGTGCAATAAACAATAATAGGAAAAAGATAGAGGAAGGAATGGACAAAGAAGCAAACATCCATCGCCAGCCTGTTGTATGCAGCCACTCTGTATCGCCTTGTTTAGCTATAAAGTAATTAACAAAATACACGACAAGCATGCCAAATATGATAGCAAACTGATTGAACCCAACCAAGCTTCCCCGTTTTTCGGGTGGAGCAATTTCCGCAATATACATAGGTGATACCATAGAGGCAATGCCAACTCCTACTCCGCCTAATATACGATAGGCTACAAAGTGATAAACAAATGAATGATCTCCGGCTGAAGGCATATGGAATCCGATTTCGGGCCATGCCGAACCTATAGCTGCCAACAGGAATAAAACAGCTGCTGCGAACAATGCTTTTTTACGTCCGAAAGTTTGGCTGATCCAACCTGCAATAGCTGCACCAAAAATACAGCCTATCAGCGCACTGCTTATCACAAATCCTTCCATAGCATTGGCTTCGTTCATAGACAAGTCCATCGGTTCTATAAAGAAATAGCGAAGGGACTCTACCGTACCCGATATAACAGCTGTGTCGTATCCGAATAAAAGGCCACCCAGTGTCGCTATCAGAGTTAGTTTTAGTGTATATGATTTACTTACTTCGTTTTTCATTGGTTCTTTATTAGTTAACAAGTTGACAAGACACGAGACACAAGCCTTACTTACTTGTATCTCGTTTACTTGTATCTGTATTTTAAATATACATGTTTACAATAGCTTCGTAAAGCTCCTGCTTGCCACTTATCTGCTTAGGCTCGCCTACTTTATGGGCTATTGTACGCAAATCCTCAAGAGTTAACTTACCATCTTCGAATGCTTTTCCATCGCCTCCGTCAAACGAAGCATAACGATTTTTGCGTAATTGTTTATAGTCCGATTTTTCAAGAATATCAGCAGCTACCAACAAACCACGTGCAAACACATCCATGCCTGATACATGAGCTATAAACAGATCGTCCATATCTGTAGAATTACGGCGAATTTTAGCATCGAAGTTTATACCCCCGTTACCAAGACCGCCATAAGATAGCAATACTAACCATGCATTTGCAAAGTCATAAATATCGAGAGGGAATTGGTCTGTATCCCATCCGTTCTGATAATCTCCACGATTGGCATCGATACTACCCAACAATCCTGCGTCGGCGGCAACCTGCAATTCATGTTCGAACGTATGTCCGGCCAAAGTAGCGTGATTCACCTCTATATTTACTTTAAAATCTTTATCCAGACCATAGTAACGAAGGAATCCCATAACTGTTTCCGAATCAAAATCGTACTGATGTTTTGTTGGTTCCATCGGTTTAGGCTCAATAAGGAATGTACCTGTAAATCCATTTTTACGGGCATAATCACGAGCCATTGTCAACATCTGTGCCAGATGATCTTTCTCGCGTTTCATGTCTGTATTCAACAAACTCATATAGCCTTCGCGTCCACCCCAGAATACATAGTTAGATCCACCCAATGCAATAGTAGCATCAATCGCGTTTTTGATTTGAGTTCCTGCCGATGCTACAACATTGAAGTCCGGATTTGTAGCAGCACCGTTCATATATCTTTCGTGGCTAAACACATTGGCTGTACCCCAAAGAAGTTTTATACCCGAAGCGGCTTGTTTTTCCTTCGCATAATTAACTATCGTTTGCAGGTTCTTTTCATATTCTGTCCAAGAATTGCCCGCATCTACCAAGTCTACATCATGGAAACAGTAGTAATTGATGCCCAGCTTTGTCATAAACTCAAATGCAGCATCCATCTTATATTTAGCCTGGCTGATAGCATCATTGCCAATATTCCATGGATGATGGATTGTAGCTCCACCAAACGGATCACCACCATTAGCACACAATGTATGCCAGTATGCCATAGCAAAACGAGTCCAGTCTTTCATCGACTTGCCCATCACTACCCTATTTTCGTCATAGAAGCGATATGCCAGAGGGTTTTTACTTTCTTTTCCTTCAAACTTAATCTTTCCGATACCCGGAAAGAATTCTTTTGTTCCTTTTAAAATTTCCATGATTGATATTTTATTTAATAATGAATATTTCTTAACCTTTAACTACCAAGTCGCGCCAACGCGAATATGCCTCGCGGTACTGGTCTTTCTTATTTCGTTCCGGCTCTATAACAGCCAACATCTCCAATGAAGAGAAGGCTTCCTGAGGTGTAGCATACAGCCCGATACCAATACCTGCACCTTTTGCTGCACCCGCAGCACCATCCGTATTGTACAATTCGATAGTAACATCACTCACACTGGATAGTGTTTGTGAGAAAATCGGACTCAGGAACATATTGGCATATCCGGCCTTTACAGTAGATATATTCATGCCCATTTCGCGCATGATCTCCATTCCATATTCGTAAGAGAATACGATCCCTTCCTGAGCCGCACGAAGAATATCTTTTTTGTCGTGAATATTGAAGTTAACTCCGTGTATCGAGCAGTTTATATCTTTATTCTCCAGCACACGCTCTGCCCCATTTCCGAACGGAACAATACTGATACCCTTTGCCCCAATCGGCGATTGAGCAGCCAAATCGTTCATATCTCCGTACGAAAGTCCCTCTAGCGCTAGATTACGCTTCAGCCAAGAATTAAGAATGCCTGTACCGTTGATACAAAGCAAGACACCCAAGCGTATCTGTTCAGGAGTATAATTCACATGAGCAAATGTATTTACACGTGAAAGTTTATCGTAGTTCAGTTGATCCAATACCCCATACACAACGCCTGAAGTTCCTGCTGTAGAAGCGATTTCGCCCGGTTCGAATACATTTAGGGAAAGTGCATTATTAGGCTGATCGCCTGCACGGTACGAGACAGGAGTACCTTCTTTCAATCCCAGTTCTTTTGCAGCTTCCGATGATACATAGCCCTGAATACCAAAAATAGGTTTGATTTCGGGGAAAAAGCTCTTAGGTATTCCATAATAATTCAATACGTCTTCTGACAATGTATTTGTTTTGAAATCCCAGAACATGCCTTCCGACATACCTTCTATAGTGACCACAATATCGCCTGTCAGCTTCATACCAACATAGTCACCCGGCAACATCAGTTTATCTATTTTTTCATAGATATGCGGTTCGTTTTCTTTTACCCAAGCCAGCTTCGACGCTGTGAAATTTCCCGGAGAATTAAGCAAATGGCTCAGGCATTTTTCTTCACCTATAGCTTTAAAGGCTTTTTCGCCATAAGGAACAGCACGACTGTCGCACCAGATAATAGACGGACGAAGCACGTTCTTATCTTTGTCTACAAGAACCAGTCCGTGCATCTGCCAGGTAATACCTATCGCTTGTATATCTTCACCTTTAGCTCCGGCTTTCTGCATCACCGACTGATGAGCCAATTTCAGATTTGTCCACCAATCGGCAGGGTCTTGTTCTGCCCAACCCGACTTAACGGCAACAATCTTCATTTCTTCTTTCGGGAAAAAATCGGAGGCTACAATTTTTCCGGTATCGGCATTTACCAGACAGGCCTTCACGGACGAACTACCTATGTCATATCCTAATAAATACATAATGGCTGTGCGTTTTTATGATTGATTTCTTTATAGATTAAATACTTGTTTTCAGTTTATTATACGATTTCTTATCAAACCTGAAATAGCGGGCAGCCCTATGCGATACATCCTTTTGCCTTTCTTCGAGAGGGATCACATAGCTCATCGTTGCCACTTTCTTATGGAAATTGCGTATATCTATTGTCTTATTATATATAGCCTCATACAATTTATGCAGTTGGCTTATAGTAAACTTTTGAGGGAGCAATTCGAAAACTATAGACGGGTTATATTCTATCCATCGGCGAATTTCAACCAGCGACTCTTTCACAATCTGATTATGATCGAAGGGCATCTGCGGAATCTTGTCTATCGGACACCACTCTGTTTGCTTGTACTTTGATACATTATTCAACTTCCTGTCCACTTTGCAGAGTGCAAGATATGCAACAGTAATCAGCCTGTTAATATTTGGCTGATATTCAAAGTCCAGCCATTTCCTATCATCAGGATTACTTGCTCTGTCCGGCGATGCAAAACAACGAAACTGCTTGAGAGACATTTTTTTTATCCCTGTAAGTTCGAATAATACACGATTCGCAGCATCGTCAACATCTTCCTCGTTATAGATAAGGCTTCCGGGAAGTTTCAAGTCTTTATTCCCTTTTTTATCTACATTGCGTTGTACCAACAGTATATTAAGATGGTCGTCTTCGAAGCCAAATACAACACAATCGACGGAAACATAGGTATGTATAAAATTTGTTTTCATGGTATCAAGACAATACTTATTGTACTAAGT
>BNXH01000080.1 GCA_025999435.1 Bacteroidia bacterium
AGATTGGTCTCGATACTCTTTGAATTTTTGCTTACAACTCTCTTCGTCCGGAAATTGAGAGAAAAAATCGATTAAGGTCATAGAACTTAGATTTTTCTTTGTAAAGATAATCATTTTAGGTAAATATACGGGTATACATTATATATTAAATCCAAAATAGGCTAAAGTAAGCAACTATAAATCTCATAACATAGAACAGGCAATGCCAACCAAAGCACTGCCTGTCTCTTCTTAAACGGCTTAAACTAACTTAACTAAACTACTTTTCATTACATTGTAAGCACAATCTCGTACTCTTCGGCCATGCGGCGTATATTGAGTATCGCATAACGCATCCGCCCCAGGGCTGTGTTGATGCTGACACCTGTTTGCTCTGCTATTTCTTTAAAGCTCAAATCCTGGTAATAGCGCATTTCAAGCACTTCGCGCTGGCTATCGGGAAGAAATGATATAAGCTTACGAATATCGGATGTGATCTGCAATCTGACTATTTCATCTTCAACAGTCCCATCACATAACGACGGATTATTGAGCAAGTCCACCGGAGCCTCATCATTCGATACTGTATTCTCATTCTTTTTCTGACGAAAGTGATCAATAATCAGATTATGAGCTATACGCGATATCCACGCGCGAAACTTTCCTGTTTCCGTATACCGCCCTTGCTTGATGGTGACAATAGCCTTAATAAATGTTTCCTGAAAAATATCTTCTGTCAGCTCCCTGTTACGCACAGCGAAATAAATATAACTATAGACAACTTGTTTGTGTCTATCCAACAGAATATCAAATGCAAGATTGTTGCCATTAGAATAATCAGAAACCAACTGCTCGTCGGTCAGCGATAATAATTCTTCCATTCTCTTATATTTTAAATAAAAAGAGTAATGTTTATTCTATAGGCTGTTTTTTTAGAGGTTATTAATAAAAAATTATGTAATAGTGCAAATAAAAAACAAATTTATGAATTAGCCAACAGGATAAGATTATTTAACCAAACTTCTAATGCTAATGTCAATCAGTATCCAGATTAATATATTAATTATCAATTAATTATAAACAAAGCAGTTAAATTAAAGATATACCATGTCATCATTAAATGATTGATTATCAATAAGTAAAATAAACAATTACTCTTCTGGCTGCTTATTCGAATGACTAATAAATAATTTAATATCTTTTTTTTGAAGAATAATATTATATTTGTAAGCTAAAAGCTTTAAAAACTAACATATACTTGCTAAAATGAAGCCCGTTATTTACTGCATATCTACTTTCTTCTTTCTTTTTTTTATTACATCCTGTAGTAATGATGTTAAACTATATCATCCGATGGAGGACCCTGAAATAAAGTGGTTGCTTAAAACCGTTGATTATCCGAAGGAGAATCCGGGATTTACAACACGGCTTTCCCAGACATTCTTTTATACTGACGATGAACTGGTGACAAAGATTGTAAATCCGAGCACTTCGGATTCACTGCTCAAAATGAATTACTGGCCGGATAAAATAGCTCTATCCAGACTAACAAAGGCATCTTCAACAACTACGTACGATAGCCTTATTCTGAAGCTTAATGATAAAATGCAGGCTGTATACGCTTTGCATGTGACATATAGGCAACAGGAAGGAAAGGAGAAGACGAAGAGTAATGACGATTCTACTACTTATGTTTACGATGCGGCAGGATACCTGATACAATTCGATAGATATTCATATACCGGAGACAACTCAAGTTTGTCTCATACGGAGACACATACGATTGTAGATGGCAATATAACAGAGATCAATATAACAGAGATCAATACATCCGGACACACTTCTTACAAGTACACCTATACATATGACGACAAGGAACATGCTATTCCTGCCGAATATTGCTATGAGATGCCTCTCAATGTTTCCGGATTATCAGGTTGCTGGCTTTTCCCCAACATGCCTTTCCTTTCAGAATATTTTGGCAAGAGGAATAAAAACAATGTCATACACATGACAGGTGAAAGAATAATAAATGGAGCAATTACTCCATATGGAGACATCAGCTATAAATATACGTTTGACGAGAACAATTTGGTGACACAAGTAGAGATGTCGGGAATATCGAGAAGTGAAACCAGATTCGAGAATTTCATCACCTCGTTCTCGTACTATAAAAAAGAAATTTACTGGTAAAATATAAATAACTCCGCCCCGTAAAGCGATGATAAAAGAAGAGAATAATTTCATCGGCAAAACAGAGCGGAGGGCTAATTAAGGGGCTTAGCCACATCTTTAAAGGAATATTCTCCTTATATTATTATTTATTATATAGAGTAAAATCCTCATAAATTTCCATAAATAGATTTTTCATTTTTGCACAAAATAAAAAGACAGGCTACATATTGCCTGTCTTTTCAACTTATAATTTCTTAGTCCGATTATCTGCTACTTGCAGCAATTTTTGCCAAAAGACGTAATATTTCAATATACAACCAGATCAAAGTTACCATCAGCCCGAAAGCACCGTACCATTCCATAAATTTAGGAGCCTGATATTCTGCACCCTGTTCGATAAAGTCGAAATCGAGAATCAAATTCAAAGCGGCAATAATAACAACAAACACGCTGATACCTATACCCAGCGGAGTAGCTGCATATGCAGGAGATGTAATTCCAAAAAACGACAAAATTAAACTTACTAAATAAAATATAGCAATAGCCCCTGTCGCGATAATAACAACACTCCTGAACTTTTGCGTTGCACGTATCACCTTAAAATAATATAAAGCAAGCATGATAGTAGTAACAGCAAATGTCAGTATGATTGCCTGCAAAGCAATACCCGGATAATAGGCATTGAGCATAACGGAGATTCCTCCCAGCACAAAACCTTCAAGTATGGCATAAACAGGAGATAGATAAGGAGCAAGTTCTTTTTTGAATGTGATAATAAGTGCTGTAACAAGCCCACCTATAAGACCTATCCAGAATAGAGGCATGACAAGACCGGAATAAGACAGACTACCAAACATATTCCATGTAACAATAGCTCCGAATGCAACCAAAGCCAATAATATACCTGTCTTGCCTATAGTCCCGTTAACGGTCATGGCCTGACTGGCGTCGGTAGCTTGTCCGACCTTCTCGAATACGTTTTTTAATGATGGATTTCCTGATTTAAATAAAGCCATATCAATGTAATTTTAAAGTTTTTATAATCGCTGTAAAGATACATATTTTTTTTTCGAAACTATTTGAATTTTAATAGTCTTATCCAAAAGTTAAAATCTTATCTTTACACACTGAATATTAAATACAACAATCTAAATGAAAACATTTCGGAAAACCATTTTATTTCTTCTATCATTTATGACTATTTCGTGCTTTGCCATTACTTCCTTACCAAAGGCTAACTATCAGGTAGTGCCGTTACCGCAAAGTATATCCACTATTGCAGGTGGAGATTTTACGCTGGATAGTAAAACTGTAATTGTTTACACCAAAGGAAATGCAGTACAAAAACAAACTGCCGGATTTCTGGCTGAGTATATAAAATTCGGTACCGGACTTGATCTTAAAATAACAGATAAGAAGACCGATGCAAATGCCATCGTCCTGAAATCGGACAACAGGAACGAAAAACCCGAATCTTATATCCTTACCGTTAATAGCAGACAGATCGTCATCGACGGGGCAGACGAAGCAGGTATATTCTACGGTGTGCAAACGTTGCGTAAATCAATCCCTGCCAATATTCAAGGGACATCGATAGCCTTCCCTGCCGTGGAGATAAAAGATTATCCACGATTTGGTTATAGAGGTATGATGCTCGACGTAGGACGCCATATGTTCCCGGTTGAATTCATCAAAAAGTATATCGACATTCTGGCTCTCCATAATATCAACCGCTTTCACTGGCATCTGACCGAAGACCAAGGCTGGCGGATAGAAATAAAAAAATATCCCGAACTGACAAAAGCCGGGGCATACCGTGAACAAACCGTTATAGGAAGAAACACCGGCGAATATGACGGAAAACCATATGGCGGATATTATACGCAAGAAGAGGTAAAAGATATCGTAGCCTACGCGCAGAAAAGATTTATAACTATTATCCCTGAAATAGATCTTCCCGGACATATGCTGGCCGCCCTGACTACATATCCTGATCTGGGTTGCACGGGAGGCCCGTACAAAGTATCGCAGCTATGGGGAGTATTCGACGATGTACTGTGTGCCGGAAACGAAGACACATATACGTTCCTTGAAGGGGTATTTTCGGAACTGATAGAATTATTCCCGTCGGAATATATCCATGTGGGAGGTGACGAATGCCCGAAAAACAGATGGAAAGAATGCCCGAAATGTCAGGCAAAGATAAAAGAACTCGGATTGACGGACGACCCGGAACACTCAAAAGAAAATAAGCTTCAAAGCTATGTTATTTCGCGGATAGAAAAATTCCTGAACAGTAAAGGCCGCCAGATAATCGGCTGGGACGAGATACTGGAAGGCGGGCTGGCTCCAAATGCCACAGTTATGTCGTGGCGGGGAATAGAAGGAGGTATTGCTGCCGCTAAAGAACATCATGACGTGATTATGGTACCGACTTCTCACCTTTACTTCGATTATTACCAAACAAGAGATGTAGACCACGAGCCATTAGGAATTGGAGGATATGTTCCTATCGAAAAGGTATATAATTTTGATCCTGTACCAAAAGAACTTACACTGGAAGAGCAGAAATACATTATCGGAACACAGGCTAACCTTTGGACAGAATACGTACCGACTTCCAGCCATGTGGAATATATGGTTATGCCACGCATCGCAGCATTGAGCGAAGTGCAATGGACTATGCCCGGAAAGAAGAATTATGAATTATTCCTGCACCGGCTCGACGGTTTGATGAAGCTATACAAGAAATCAGGTTATAACTATGCAACACATGTCACTGACATTTCTGCCAAAATAGAAACCGACACAAACAAAAAAGCCATCGTCGTAACATTGTTCACATACGACAATGCGCCGGTATATTATACTCTCGACGGGAGTGAACCGTCCGTCAATAGTATGAAGTACACCGGACCTATTGAAATAAAATCGACGGCAAAAATCAGAGCTGTAGCCATCAGAGATAATGATAAGAGCAAAGAATATACGAATCAATTTGAGTTCAATAAAGCTACATTAAAAAATGTAGAGTTAGTATCGGTTCCTCACAAAAATTATACTGCCTATGGACCTGTCACTCTCGTTAATGGAACCAGAGGAGGAAATTCTCATGCAAACGGAGAATGGCTTGGTTTTGTAGGTAAAGATTTTGAAGCAATCGTAGATCTGGAAACAGCGACAGACATTTCGCAAGTTACTGTCGGCACATACATGGGCATCAGTGCTTGGATTTTCGGAGTAACAGAATATACTATATCTGTGTCAAACGATGGAATCGATTACAAGCAGGTATTCAGCAAACAGTATCCGGTAAGAGAAGAAAATGATCCTAGAGATATTACGGTAGATGTGAATGCCGAGTTTCCGACAATAAAAGCCCGTTATGTAAAAATAATAGCCAAACCAACCAACTCAATGCCCGGCTGGCATGCAGGGAAAGGCAAAAGGGCTTTTGTTTTCATTGATGAGATAATAATAAAATAAAGACATCCTTGATCGTCAGAAAAATAAATTATATATTAGCAATTATATAAACCATTAAATGATAAGGATATGAATCAAAAAAAATTAGGCAATTTTCTAATCGGCTTAGGAGTTGCGATCATTATGATTTCACTTATTTACATGATAATCAATCTTTCTAATGCTGATAATTTCATCAATACATGGATGGCTTTTATGGTAGCAGGAACATCATCTGTATTTTGGGGAGCCATCTCATTATTTCTTAAGAAGAAACAAGTTTAAATGTAACTGATAATCATAAAGAATAAAAAAGAGGGTGTGTCAAAAGGTCTTTGACTCACCCTCATTTTATTTATGTAAATTCTTATTATTAGTGTCCGCCACAGCCGCAACCCGAGCCACAACCGCCGGCCATTTCTTTCTCGCTTCCACAACCGCAAGAATCCTCTTCGCCATCGCCACAGCCACAGCCACAACCCTGAGGAGCAAATAACGCGGCGATTTCTTCAGGAGTAGACTCTCTTACGACAAGCACTTTTCCCGAAAAGTTCAAAGTTTCACCGGCTAATGGATGATTAAAGTCCATCTTGATCACATCCTCTTTAACTTCTACTACCGAACCGTTCAACCGGTTACCGTTAGTATCCATCATCGGTACGGTATTTCCTTCGAAGATAACCTCTTCATTCAGTACACCGTCTTGTTCGAATATATTGCGGGGAAGATCCACTATCGCGTCATCGTCGTATTCACCATATGCTTCGTCCGGAGTCAGCACAAAGTCGAATGCATCGCCTTCAGCCATTCCATCGAGGTTCTTTTCGAAAGCCTCAAGCATAGAGTTTGTTCCAAAGATGAATTCCAGTGGAGTTTCATCTGTAGCTCTTTCCATTAGTTCACGTTCCTCACCCTCGCCCACATTCAAGTCGTAAGACAAAGAAACAAACTTATTTGTAGAAATTTTCATTTTAATATAGTTGTTTAGATTAATAA
>BNXH01000081.1 GCA_025999435.1 Bacteroidia bacterium
TCCATTAACTACTCCATAATAAAAGCCATTTCCCGAAGCATATCCGCTTCCATCCATGTTTCCTAATACTTGACTAATTTGATGGGAAGTTTCAGTATCACTTGCCAGTCTAAGAAGCCCGTATATAGGAGTGGGGTCAGCAAAATCCGCAAGACCACTTACAAAATTTCCAAATCCGCTTCCTTGCATTTGATCATAAAAATCTTTACTGCCTGCATAAAATCTGATATTACTATCACTAAACACCCCAGTAGGTTTTGCAACATAACCTAGTCCTTCAACATATCCGCCTGTCCAGTTACCACTTCCTATTAATGTCTCATATTGAGCCATTGTATACCAAGAGTCTGAACCATTCCAGGAATCTCCTCCGTAACTGCCACATCCTCCATAGATACTTTTTTGCATAGTTTCATCCAATACGGGTAGTTCCTTTCTCAATGTATCTACATCCGATCTTGTTAGTTTTCTCATGATTGTAGTTTTTAAAATTAACAATTGCGAAATTAATAAAAATTTATGATATTTGCATTCACCATGAAAACTATTTTATGATCTTAAAGAAATTCCCGCACGAGTATCAGATGGATGCTAAAGACTGCGGACCCGCCAGCCTTAAAATAATAGCGAAGTATTACGGAAAATACTATTCACTTCAATATCTACGCGATCTGTGCGGCATTACCCGTGAAGGAGTTACTTTTCTTGATATAAGCTATGCTGCTGAAAAAATAGGTCTTCGTACAGTTTCTGTTAAAGCTACAATAGATGATTTGGTATATAAAATCATGTTGCCTTGTATTATTCATTGGGATAATGATCATTTCATTGTTGTATATAAAACCACTAAGAATAAAATATATGTATCAGATCCGGCAAAAGGTTTATTATCCTATACTCACGAAAAATTTAGAGAACATTGGCATAAAAAAGGTGAAGGTTATGGAGTAATCATGGCTTTGGAACCGATGGCAAACTTTAAACAGATAGAGGCACATGAACGAATAGAGAAATTTAAAAGTTTCGAGAATCTGTTTAGTTACTTCACACCTTACAAAAAAGCTTTCGGAGTTTTATTCTTTATAATGCTTATTGCTACAGGACTACAAGCAATACTTCCTTTTATATCCAAATCTGTTATCGACATCGGGATATACACACGGGACGTATCTTTCATTCACCTGATGCTTATTGGAAATGTTGTATTACTATTAAGTATTACGCTTTCCAATGTATTAAGAGATTGGGTATTATTACATGTATCCACACGGGTCAATATTTCATTGATATCGGATTATCTGATAAAATTGATGAAACTTCCTGTTACCTTTTTCGAGAATAAGCTTGTCGGAGATATTCTACAACGGGCAAATGATCACGAACGTATCCGCAGTTTTGTGATGAATAATTCATTGGGAATGATATTTTCCGGTATTACGTTTATAGTATTCAGTGTTATTCTGCTAATCTATAATTCCACAATCTTTTTCATATTTGTAGCCGGCAGTTTTCTTTATGTTGTATGGATTCTTACTTTTTTGAATATAAGAAAAAAGTTGGATTGGGAATACTTTGATCTTAATTCAAAGAATCAAAGTTACTGGGTGGAAACTATCGAAAACGTACAGGAGATAAAGATTAATAACTATGAGGATATTAAGCGCTGGAAATGGGAAGCTATTCAGGCTCGTATGTATAAATTAAGTCTTAAAGTCTTAAAAGTAAATAATACTCAAGGTTTAGGAGCTCAATTTATAAATAGTTTGCAGAATATTGCCGTTACTTTCTTTTGTGCTGTTGCTGTAATCAATGGTGAAATAACATTTGGAATCATGATTTCAACACAGTTTATTATTGGCATGCTGAATGGACCGGTAGCCCAACTGGTAGGATTTATACAATCGGCACAATATGCGAAAATCAGCTTTATGCGTATCAATGAGATACATCAATTGCAAGATGAAGATGATATTACATCAGTTGTTTCCAATAATTTTGAACTTCCTGTAAGTAAGTATTTGGTTGTTAAAAATCTATCATTTCAATACTCTCCTCATGCTCCTTTAGTGCTGAAAAATATATTCCTAATGATTCCGGAGGGAAAAGTTACAGCAATAGTGGGTGATAGTGGATGTGGAAAATCAACCTTGTTAAAGTTACTTTTGAGATTGTATTTACCTTCATATGGAGAAATATGTATAGGTGATATGAATATAAACAATATTAGTTTGCGACAATGGCGCGCCAAATGTGGCTGTGTAATGCAAGATGGAAAATTATTTAATGATACTATACAGAACAATATTGTCTTAAATGATGAAAAAATAGACTATAAAGCTTTGCAACAGGCTGTAGAAATTGCAAATATTTCCCGAGAAATAGAAGCGATGCCTTTGGGATATCAAACCATGATAGGCGAAATGGGGCGTGGACTGTCAGGAGGGCAGAGGCAACGTCTATTAATAGCCCGAGCCCTGTATAAACAACCGGACTACCTTTTCTTAGATGAAGCTACAAATGCGTTAGATACTATTAATGAACAGAAAATAGTAAACGCATTGAACAATGTATTTAAGGACAGAACAGTTATTGTTGTTGCTCATCGGCTAAGTACTATACGCAAAGCAGACCAGATCATAGTCCTCAAGGCCGGGATGGTAGCCGAAGCTGGAAATCATCGTACATTAATGGAGAATAAAAAATATTATTACGAACTGATACAAAGTCAATATGAATTGGATTCAGGTATTGTTGAAGAGCAAAAATAAGGATAATAAGCCGCAAGAAAGAAGAAGTGAGGAAATAGGTGATATCATAGACCGGATGCCAATGACATTCGGGCGCTGGGTAGCAATATCTGTTATTTTCTTCAGTGGACTATTAATATTATTTGGATGGATTATTAAATATCCTGATACTGTAACAGGGAAAATAAGGATAAACTCAAGTGCTACTCCAGTAAAGTTAGTAGCAAATACATCCGGAAATATTCATCTTTTTTCATATAAAGCACAAAATGAGGTAAAGACTGGAGATTATATCGCAATTATTCAAAACTCTGCTGTAACAGAGGATGTACAGCAAGTTGCAGAATTAATTAATAATTTCAATATAAACAGTAACTCTTTTATAAAAGATAAAAATATATTTCCCGAAAAAATCTCTATGGGGGACTTAAATCTAAAATACTATACATTCTTATCAGCTCTTAAGAGCCAATGTGACTATGAAGAAGACAATGTTTATGAAAAGCAAAGGTCTGGACTAATAGAAGACATAAAGTGGAAAGAGGATATTCTCGAAGAATCAAAAAAAATGCTAAAAACTACAGAGGAGAAGCTTCTCATATCTGAGAAATGGTTAAATAAATATAGATCATTAAGTAAGGACGAAATTGTTACATATGAACTAGAAGTGGATAAGAGTAAAAATGAATATTTGGTAATAAAGCAAGAAGAGCAGAATCTGAGAAAAGAGATTGCATCCATTAATAGGCAAATAATGGAAAATAAGAGTAGATTAAATCAACTGAATGTAGAACAAAAGGAAAAACAAAGAAAACTACAATTAGACCTATTAACTTCATTTCAGGATCTTGCAGACAATATTAAAGTATGGGAACAGAAATTTGTATTTAAGGCTCCTTTTTCTGGAAGGGTGGAATATTTGAAATTTTTATCAGAAAACCAATTTATTCAGTCTGGAGAAGAGATTTTTGGTTTAATACCAAAGGAAACCAATGTTTTTGGACAGGTATTACTTCCTTCAGGTGGCGCAGGTAAAGTAAAGGAAGGTAGTCGTGTGACAATTAAGCTGGATAATTATCCGTATATGGAATATGGATCTATTGAAGGTTATGTTGAATCTATTTCTCTAATTTCACAGATTCAACAGACAGATCAAAATAGAGTGGAGACCTATCTTATTACAGTTGAATTACCGAATGGATTAAAAACTAATTATGGAGAGGTGTTAGATTTTAAATATGATATTGGAGGATCTGCGGATATTATAGTAAAAGAACGAAGGCTAATTGAAAGATTGTTTGATAATCTGAAATATAATACTAAATGAAAAAACATATTCTATTTTGTATTGATACTTTAAATGATGGTGGTGCTGAGAAAGTCTTAATAGAAATATTAAGGAATATTGATGCAAAAAGATATATAGTTGATTTATTAATCATTCATGATTATGGAATTTATTTTAATAAAATCCCCAAACATATAAATTGGTATTTATTAAAAGATGCAGGAGATAAGCTATCAAAGAAATATGACTTTGAGATAGCTTTTTTAGAAGGCCAGGCTACACAATTTATCGCTTCTCGAAATAATAATTCCTATAAAATAGCGTGGGTTCATACTGATCTATATGCTCTTCATTGGAGTAAGTCCTTTTATGAAAATGAAGCACAGGAAGAATGGTGTTATTCACAAATGGATAAAATAATATTTGTTTCAAAACAGGTTGGAATCAGTTTCAACAAAATATTTACTAATATCAGAACTGAGCAGCAAGTAATATATAATCTGATAGATCGAGAAAAGATAAGACAATTATCGAACGTATATTCTTTAGAAAAGAAGAAATTTACTCTATGTAGCATAGGACGTTTAGTTGAGCAAAAAGGATATCATCGACTAATTCCAATACTATATGAATTATATTTAGAAGATTATGATTTTGAATTTTGGATTATTGGAGAAGGTCCTCAGAGGCAGGAACTAGAAGATATAATAAAGGCATATGAATTGAAACATGTTGTTAGGCTATTAGGATTCAAGGAAAATCCATTTCCTTATCTAAAAAAGGCAGATGTCTTTGTGCAGGCATCCTATGTAGAGGGTTTTTCTCTGGCTCTTTGTGAAGCCATATGTTTGGAAAAGCCTATTTTATCAACAGAAGTTTCTGGAGCATATGAGATATTATATAAAGGAATGGCAGGTTTAATTGTGAAACAAGATACCCTTTCCATATATAAAGGAATAAAGAGAATTATAGAGGATGAGAATTATAGAAAAGATTTAAGTTATAAAGCATCTTTAAGATCAGAATTTTTTAATATAGATAATACTATGCAACAAATTTATAATTTATTTAATTATGCGAATCAGTATTTAAACAATTAGATAAATAAAAGCGATGGCAATTTTACCCATCGTATGTATAAGTAGTCCGGAAGTGGATCTTACTTTCTGCGCTCTTTGAATGTTTGTATGTTCATTCAACCAGTTGAAGAATGATTCTATAGGTTGCCTGACTTTAGAAACAGCCATAGAAAATAAATCATTGTAAGCTTTATCCCTTTGCTTTTCCTGGTCGGATTGCCCTTTTATAGCTTTGACAGGTGTTAGCATTTCTATGTTTTGGTTTAGCGTCCTCTCCTTACTAAAATATTCAAAATCAGAATAAATCTTATCTCCAAAGATTGTTCTATTGTAGATATTATCACCCCAAGCTTGTTTAAAGACAGTCAGGTCGTTTTCTTCAGCTGGAGTATAGGTTAAGGATTCGGGAAATGGGATTGTACCTTTTCTTCTGAATGTCAAGGCATGAAGTTTCAAACCATAGTAATATTGGTTCTTGGTAGAGCAAAAGCCTTTAGCTGTTATTTCTTTAGCAACCTTACCTTCTCTATTTCTGCCGGCACAGGTAATAACAGGCATAGAATCAACTAATGATATATCAAAGTTGCAATCTTTAGGAATGAATGAACGGATCAATCTCTGGTTCAATATCTTGAATGCCTCGCTAAGACGGTTTAATCTAAGATTAAATGTTTGATAGGAAGGCAACTTAGGAAACCAAGAAGAAAGATACTCTGATGCAAAAGTATGCATATCTTTGATTTGGAAATATTTTTGGCAATGCCCTGCAAACAAGTAAATTGTCATTATTTCCGGATCGGTAAAGACAGGATCGGAATTATTGCTATATCTTTGGCAATAATACTTCAGTTCCGAATCGTATAAATCACAGATATACATATAAATCTTTATCAGTTTAAGCTCTTTCTTCTTGGGAATCATAACTAGAAAATATATGGTAATATTCTTTTAAGTTAATGATTCCCATGAAATTGAGCAAATTTTAAACACCATTGTTTTATTGATAATGAATATTTTAACTATATAAACAAGCGAACGGTTTCAACTACTGATTCGCATTAATTAGATATCTTTAGGAGTAATCCATTTAAGCTATTTTGAGAGATGAATCATATTTATCAAAGATTTGTTTATATGATTTTTCATTTACAATATCAGTTTTTTGTTTAAAAAGATATTTTCATTTTTCTAATCAATTAAATATTTTTTACTTATTTTCGCTTTAAGAGAAATATCTGGTCTGTGTAAAACTATGCAAACGCAAGTCAGGAGAACCGTTTCTAAATCGTTACCTGTTTAAAAACCTCTCTTCATTACTCTTTGATAAAGAGTCAATAAAATCCATTCGACTGCTATCTGAAAGAAATAGACTTCACTATCAACCGTGGTCTTGATCGCAACCAGATGGAGCGTCTTTCATCGCTTGATTTTATCCGTCAAGGACAGAATCTCTTCATTACAGGCTCATCGGGAACAGGCAAAAGTTATA
>BNXH01000082.1 GCA_025999435.1 Bacteroidia bacterium
TCTCTGTATTGATGATTGCTGTACTTGCGATGACTTTTTTGCTTCCGGGAGGTTTACTTCCTAAAAAAGTCCTTTATAAAGGAGAATTGTTAGTCGGATATTTAGATGGCGTTGCAGGTAATAACGGTTGGTTAGTCCTTTATGGGAATAATACTTATGAGTATGATTATGGAAGGATGCATCTTGAAGGAAACTATAAAGTAAATGGAGATACTATCTTCTTCGATAGTCCGAGGAAGGACGGAACTTATGAATATGACTACGCTACTTTATGGAATGATAAATCTTACCTTTCTCTAGGAAAAGATAGTATTGCTTATTCTTACATGCAGGTAGTTAAAAATGAGTTAATAGAATAATACTTCTGCTTAATAGAAATTATATTGTTAGCCTGTATACATTCGTTTCCCGCAAAATAAAACCCAATTTTAGGTATAATTTGTTGGCTGCGACACGGTTGGGGCTTGATGTTAAATTTATACTGGATACATTTAATCCCTTTGTAAAATCTATTGCAAAAGAGACAAGTTTTTCTCCTATATTTTGTCCGCGCGCATCCTTGTCAACAATGACATCCTCTATCCATGCTTTTGGCCCGGAAGGAGTATTTGTTACAACTACGGTAATAGATCCAACTATATTTGGGCTGCTAGCGATGAATAAATATGTGTTTTTTGTCTCTATTATTTCTTCTAAACTTTTCTTGTCCGGAATTTTACTTTTCGCTGTTAGTTGAGGGATTAAAATTGAAAAAGCTTCAACTACTTCGGGTGTAATATCCTTTACTTGTTTAATCTCTATCATGGCTTTATAAAATAGAAGTCTATCATTTCCGGATCAGCTTTATGCTGTAGTTTTTAATTCTGAACAAAGATAGAAATTCGGACGAATAAGAAGCTCTGAAAGCTTTTAATATCCTAATAAATGTTTTAAACATTTGTTTAGATAAATTGAGTTTGTTATTTTTGTCATTAAACAATCGTTTAGAACATATGTTTAACAATGAAGATTCCTCAGCCGTAAGAGCGAAAATATTAAGGGAGGCACAAGTCCTTTTCATAAAAAACGGATATAAAGGTACCAGTGTAAGGGATATAGCCAAAGCATCGGAAACGAATGTGGCAATGGTAAATTACTATTTTCATTCGAAGTATAATTTATTTGAGCTCATATTCGAAGAGGCTTTAGATGTTCTGACACAAAGGTTATTCGCCACTATAACATCAGACCTTCCATTCTTTGAACTGATAGAGATGTGGATACATACCTATTACGAAATACTTTTCGAATATCCGCAAATCGCGGCTTTTATTTTGAACGAAGTAAGTTTAAATCCCGAAGGGCTTACTCATAGAATAAAGAATCGGAATCCATATAGTTCTTTCAGCAAGATAGAGGAACGGATAGAAGAAGAGATAAAAAAGGGCACTATAAGAAAGACACCTGCTGCGGATTTCCTGCTGAATATATTATCGATGTGCATGTTTCCGTTTATGTTTGGCAATCTGGCCATGACACTTATGGAAATTCCGTATAGTACATATACCCAACTGATAGCCGATCATGAGAAATATGTGATCCAGTTTACGATGAATGCGCTGAAACCTTCCGACAACAAAGCTAATTAAACTACGAATGAATAATAAACTACGATATAAAATGGGAATAGACGTGGGATCGACCACAGTCAAGATCGTTATATTAGATATTGAGTCCCGGATTATATACAAAACCTATAAAAGGCATCAGGCTAATATACAGCAGACTCTGGTGCAGGAATTACAGGAGGTTGATAAACGATATGCCGATGTCCTGTTCGATATTCATATTTCAGGTTCTGCCGGTATGGGAATTGGCGAGCGGGTTGGCATTCCTTTTGTGCAAGAGGTGGTTGCAGCTGTAGAGGTTGTGAAGAGTTCCTATAGTGAAGCACATACACTAATCGATTTGGGAGGCGAGGATGCCAAAATGGTTTTTTTTGCCGAAGGCAAGCATCCCGACATTCGTATGAACGGTAGTTGTGCAGGTGGTACAGGCGCTTTTATCGACCAGATGGCCAGCCTGATGAATATCTCGTTGGAAGAACTGGGTGAAAAAGCATTGGATTTTGATAAAATTTATCCTATCGCGTCGCGTTGTGGTGTTTTTGCCAAAACGGATGTACAGAACCTGATAAGCCGGAATATTCCTGTTTCGGATATTTCCGCATCCATTCTGTATGCAGTGGCATTGCAGTCGGTCACAACCCTGGCCCGTGGATGCGATATTGTTTCGAAAGTTATTTGCATTGGTGGCCCGTTGACATTTATTCCGGCTCTGCGTCATGCTTTCCGCGATGTGCTGAAAATGGCTGACGCTGATTTTATTGTTCCCGAAAATGGAGAATATTTTCCGGCATGGGGAACAGCGCTTTACAAAGAAGAGAGTACTACGAGTTTTATACTAAAAGACCTGATTGAAAAACTGAATATATCTACATCTTCGAACCATGAGGACGCTTTGGAGCCCCTGTTCAAAGATGAACTTGATTATATTGAATGGCAAGCTAACCGGAATATAAAGGCCTTGCAGTTCAAAAAAATGGAGGACTACAAAGAGGTCGAATGTTTTCTTGGGATCGATTCGGGTTCTACAACATCCAAAGTAGTAGTGATGGATTCCGATGCGAATATCATCTACAAGTTTTACGGAAACAATGACGGCAATCCTCTGAAAAAGGTGATGGAAGGACTATCCTTATTTTATGAGGAGGCCTCTGAAAAAGGGGTGAAGGTGAAATTCCTTTCGTCGGCGGCAACCGGTTACGGCGAAGATTTGATGAAGTCCGCTTTCGGTTTGGACTATGGAATCGTGGAAACCATAGCCCATCTTTCAGGTGCACAATATGTAGATCCGGATGTGTCCTTTGTTCTCGACATCGGAGGTCAGGATATTAAGTCTATTTTTATCAGTAACGGTACAATCTCCAATATTGAGTTGAACGAGGCCTGTTCTGCGGGATGCGGATCTTTTTTGCAGAATTTTGCATCGACAATGAATATGGAGCTTTCCGATTTTTCACGTGCAGCCTGTTTGTCGGGATATCCGAGCGATCTGGGTTCCCGTTGTACTGTCTTTATGAATTCAAAGGTGAAACAGTCGCTTCGTGAAAATGCAGGCAATGACGATATTGCTGCCGGACTGGCTTATTCGGTTGTGAAAAACTGTTTGTTCAAAGTTCTGAAAATATCGAATCTTAATCTGTTGGGCGATCACATCGTAGTACAAGGGGGGACATTCCGGAACGATGCCGTATACCGGGCGTTGGAGGTGCTTTCGGGTAAAACGGTAAGTTCTACCGACCATCCCGAATTGATGGGTGCATTGGGTGCGGCACTGTATAGCCGGAGATTGTGGAAGAAAAGGCAGACCGAAACATCTTTTGCCGGAGAGAAGGCATTGTTTGATATAAGTACAATTGATTCAAAAGAGTTAACCTGCAAAGGCTGTACGAATATGTGTCCGGTACTTCGTTTCAGGTTTAGCAACGGGAATATTAGTTATGCGGGCAATAAGTGTGAAAAAGTATTTTTTACAAAAACCGATAGAAAAGAAGGGTATAATGCTTTTGACAGGAAGAATGAAATACTATTCAACCGTCCTGTGAATGCAGAAAATATAGAACGCGGGAAAACAATAGGTATACCGCGTGTGCTGAATATGTTCGACAATTATCCGTTTTGGCATACTTTGTTGTCGGAGTGTGGATTCAATGTGCGCCTTTCTCCGGAATCTACTTTCCCTCTTTACCAGAAAGGTATTGGAGGAGTAATGTCCGACAATATCTGTTTCCCTGCTAAATTGGTGCATGGACATGTTCTTACTTTAATAGAGCAGAAGGTCGACCGCATATTCTATCCGATTGTACCGAAAGAAGAAAAAGAATTCGGGCAATCATCCAATTCGTTCAACTGTCCTGTGGTAAGTGGTTATCCGGATGTAATAAAAAGTTCGATAGATCCGCAAAACGGGCACGGTGTTCCGTTTGATGAGCCGGTTATTACTTTCAGTAGTGATAAGGCTTTAGCAAAAGGTTGTTTCAATTATTTATCCGGCTTGGGTGTTTCCAGATCTGTCTTTGAAAAAGCTTTTCAGAAGGCATTAGATGTAAAAAACGGGTTGAAAAAGGAATTGTACGACTATCAGAAAAATCTTTTGGACGAAGCCATTGAAAGCGGAGAATTAATATTTGTAGTGGCCGGACGTCCTTATCATACAGATCCGTTGATTCACCAAAAGGTAGGGCAAATACTATCCGACCTTGGGGTACTGGTTCTTACCGATGATGTTTTCCGAAAGCCTGAAAGTCATGGCTTCGGCAAGTTGAATATCATTTCGCAATGGTCGTATCCGAACAGGGTAGTACAGGCTGCGATGGAGGTAGCTCGACTTCCTCAGAATGTACAGTTGATACAGCTTAACTCTTTTGGTTGCGGTCCCGATTCGTTCTTTATGGACGAAACACGCGATATATTAAAAGTTGTGGGTAAGAATATAACAGTTCTTCGTATCGATGAAATTGCCAGCCCGGGTTCGATCCGCCTTCGCCTGCGTTCGTTAGTCGAGTCTTTAAAGGCTGTTAAGGCTTCCGAAGTAAATACTTCTCAGTATACAGGTTACTCGGTCCCCTATAAAAAAGCGAAAGATGAACACAAGACAATCCTTATTCCTTGGCTCTGTGACTTTATTTCGCCATTTGCTCCTGCATTGGGTGAATTACTCGGATTGAAAGTCGAGAATCTACCTAAGTCGAATAAAGTATCTGCCGATTTGGGATTGATGTATGGGAATAACGAGGTATGTTACCCTTCTACACTTATTCTTGGCGATATTATAAATGTTTTGCAATCGGGTAATTACGATGTGAAAGACGTTGTACTGGCTATAACTCAGACAGGAGGCCAGTGCCGGGCAACTAACTATATCGCGCAAATCAAGTCCGGATTGCAGAATGCCGGATTCAATGATATACCCGTGATAGCATTGACGTCGGGAGATACCTATCAAAACGGGGAAAGTGAGTTTACATTGGAATGGAAAAAAATCGCTAAGATAGCTGTGCCTTTAGTTCTTTACGGTGACGGTTTACAGCAAATGCATAGTGCAGTATCTGTACGCGAGAAGAAAGCCGGAGCATCACGAAATATATTTGACTTTTACATAGAAAGAGCCATAGACGCTGTGCGGGCGAATAATCCGAAAACGCTATATCGCTTGTTGAAAGAGGCAGTTGAAGATTTTAACAATGTGCCGGTCTATGACAGGGTATTTTCTAAAGTAGGGCTTATCGGGGAAATATTTGTGAAGTATAATAACTATGCGCAAGCTAATATCTCAGAATGGTTGCGTTCGAAGAATGTGGAAGTTTCCACACCTCCGTTACTCGATTTCCTGATACAGTTTTTTGTAAACAGCAAAGTGAATGTCGAAAATGGATTGGATGAGGAAACAATATTTTCTAAAACGCTAAAACCTCTCATTTGGTGGTACATAAACAGTAAGGTGAAGAAAGCGGAAAAGATACTCAGTAAGTTTAAATTCTATGAGCCGTCTGAATCTATATATGCTAAAGCAGAAGCAGCATCGGAAGTCCTGAGCTTATCCAATCAATTCGGGGAAGGCTGGCTTATTCCCGGAGAGATTGCCCATTATGCACGTAAAGGAGTTAATAAAGTGGTTTGTTTACAGCCGTTTGGGTGTATTGCCAACCATATCGTAGCCAAAGGGGTAGAAAAGCGGATTAAGGAGATTTATCCGAATATGAATATCTTATATTTGGATATAGACGGCGGTATTGCCGAAGTAAACTTACAGAATCGTTTACACTTTATGATATAATGTCAATGTAGTAAAAGTAGTCAGGTCGTTATCAGCTTAAGGGTTAAGTAGAAAACATTAAAATTACCGGATTGCTTCGTCGGCCAATGCCTCCCCATAATGGCGTAAAGTATTGGTTTTATGCGTCTAAAGGAGAGTTTTGCCCGAAGCAATCCATGAAAAAGTGAATTGAATTATCAATCGTAGAAGCGAAGGCGAGGCAAAATCGGCGGAGCCAAAAGTGAAAAATTGTTCGGTGTTCGTTTTATCTATAGATGTAGTGAGAATTTGAGAATTAGCGAATTTGAAAATTAGCAAATTGGCAAATGGCGCGAAGCGACAAAGGCTATAAGCTAACGGCTAACAGCTAATGGCTAATTGAGTGTGGAGTTTGTTACATTTTAGTTAAAATAAGTACAGATTATTATGTATTGTCGCATATGTTTTTTCCGGTTTGTCATGCTGACGACAGGAAGCATCTTCTGTCTCCCGGGGATTGGGATCCTTCCCCGCGGTCAGGATGACAAAGAGGGTAGCCGCGCGAGCAAGGGGCTAACAGCTAACAGCTAAAGGCTAATTAACTGTAGAGGTTTGTTACTTTTTAGTTAAATTCTGGTTTGTCATGCTGACGACAGGAAGCATCTCCTGTTTCTTGGGGATCGGGATCCTTCCCTGCGGTCAGGATGACAAAGAGGGTAGCCGCGCGA
>BNXH01000083.1 GCA_025999435.1 Bacteroidia bacterium
GTCGGACATCAAACAATCGTTGAAACTGTTGACCTTAAAAATACTTCCAGCCTTGATTTTGTTATGAAAGAATCGAACGCTGAGATAAATGAAGTGGTGATAACGGCTCTTACGGGTAATTCGCTAATAAAACGAACTCCATCTCCGGTATCGTATATCTCTAAAAAAGAGCTTATACAACAATCTTCATCAAATATTATCGATGCCATATCGAAACAACCCGGCATTACTCAGATAACGACAGGGAACGGGATTTCAAAACCTGTCGTCAGAGGGCTTGGCTACAATCGCGTTGTTGTTGTCAATGATGGAATGCGTCAGGAAGGACAACAGTGGGGTGACGAGCATGGGATAGAAATAGACGCACAAAGCGTGAACTCTGTTGAAATACTGAAAGGACCGGCAAGTCTGATTTACGGTTCTGATGCATTAGCGGGAGTTATTAATTTTTTGCCGGAACCTATTCTGCCGGAAGGAACAATAAAAGCCAATCTGATGAGCGAATATCAAACCAATAACGGATTGTTTAACTACTCTGTAAATGCAGCAGGTAATAATAGCGGATTTGTTTGGAACTGGCGATATAGCGATAAAATGGCTCATTCGTATAAAAATAAATACGACGGTTATGTGTATAATTCGGGATTTAGAGAACAGGCTGTATCTGGCCTGCTTGGTATTAACCGAAGCTGGGGATACTCGCACCTTACACTTGACTATTATCACCTTACACCCGGAATAGTAGAAGGTGAAAGGGATGAAGAAACCGGAAAATTCCTGAAACCGGCTATTGTAAACGGAGAAGAAACAGAAGTTCTTGCATCTGATAATGATAACAAATCATACGGACGCCAGATGCCTTATCAACAAATATATCATTACAAAGCGGTTCTGAATAACAGCATCATATTGGGAGAAGGTAATCTGAAAACTATTGTAGGCTATCAACAAAACCGAAGACAGGAGTTTGAAGAAATTGCAGATCCTGACACTTACGGATTATACTTTCAGCTTCATACGGTTAACTACGATCTCCGTTATACTTTGCCCGATGTTGGCGGATATAAATTAGTTACGGGGATAAACGGGATGTATCAACATTCTTTAAACAAAGGATCAGAATTCCTAATTCCTGAATACAATTTATTTGATATAGGAGCTTTTGCTCTGGTAAGCAAAAACTTCGGGGCTCTCGATGTTAGTGGTGGTGTACGTGTTGATCATCGTCACAATAGAGCAAAAGAGCTTTTCTTAAATGATGACGAAGAAATTGTTACTCCGTCAACTCCCGGTGCTGAAGAAAAGTTCCATGCTTTTTCCCGTAATTTTACAGGTATTAGTGCCAGCTTAGGTTTAACTTATCAGCTTTCGGAAGAATGGAATACCAAGGTGAATATGTCGCATGGGTTTCGGGCTCCTAATATCAGCGAACTGGCTTCTAACGGCGCCCATGAAGGCACAATCCGCTACGAGATAGGGAATATCGATCTGAAAGCGGAGAATAGCTGGCAGGTAGATTGGGGACTAGGGTATTCTTCTTCGTTTATTTCGGGAGAATTATCTCTGTTTGCCAATAGGATAAATAATTATATTTTCTCTCACAAATTATTAGATACTAATGGAGATGACTTACTTACCAACGGCTACAAAACATATCAGTTTGTATCGGGCAATGCTCGTATTATGGGTGGTGAAATAAGTATTGATATACACCCGGTGGAACAGTTACATTTTCAGAATTCATTTTCGTATGTAAGCTCGGTACAGCTAAACCAGCCCGATTCGACAAAGTATCTTCCATTTACCCCAGCTCCTAAGCTTGTTTCTGATATTCGTTACGATCTGATACGTCATGGTAAAAAGTTGCTTAACAATACCTATGTTTCATTTGGAATAGAGAGTAATCTGAAGCAGGCTAAAATATACTCAGCCTTCGGAACCGAAACACCGACACCTGCCTACACTCTGTTCAATGCTTCAATAGGTACAGACTTTATCCACAAGGGGAAAAGTGTAGCTTCACTTTATTTTGCTGTAAATAATCTGACAGATAAGGCTTACCAAAATCATTTGAGCAGATTAAAATATGCAGATGAAAATCCGGTGACAGGAAGGCAAGGAGTATATAATATGGGACGAAATTTCAGCCTGAAACTGTTGATACCATTATCATTCTGAATATATAAACTATTAACCTGAGTTCCGTTTAAGAAAATCAATAAGAAAGTTGGTAAGTAAGAAATAATTTTGTATCTTTATAGTTGATAATCAATAAATTAAACAAATATATAAGCTTACTTACCAACGATAAAATTACGGAAATTTTCTGTGCGGCAGACGAATTTTGTAAAGAATATTCACAAGTTATTAAAGAAAATCGCACTTTATCCATCACAGACGGGAAGAGACATCGAAATCGTCAGCATGAAATGTCCGACAGTGAGATAATCACGATTCTCATTTTATACCATTTTGGCACGTTCAAAAATTTCAAACATTACTATTTCCATTACATCAAAGTACACCTGCGCAAAGAATTTCCCAAACAACTCTCCTACAATCGTTTTGTTGCCATCGAATGCACTGTTTTTGTGCCAATGATGCTGTTCCTGAACATGGTTTGTTTCGGAAAATGCACAGGCATAACTTTCGTGGACAGTACCAAAATCAGCGTTTGCCATAACAAACGTATCTATAATCACAAGGTTTTTGAGGATGTAGCACAACGTGGAAAAAGCACAATGGGCTGGTTTTATGGATTTAAACTGCATTTTGTCTGCAACGACAAGGGTGAAATAATCAGCTTTTTCTTCTCGCCGGGAAATACGGATGACCGCAGCATGGAGGTGTTTAATGTGCTGAAAAAGAAGCTTTCCGGAAAGCTTTATGGAGACAAAGGATATATTTCCGCCTCGCTTTTTGAGACGCTTTTCAACGATGGAATTTACCTCGTTACAGGCATTAAAAGGAATATGAAAAATCGGCTGATGTCCCTCTACGACCGTATTATGTTGAGAAAACGCTCTATTATTGAGACCATTAACGATGAACTGAAAAATATCTGCGACATCGAACATGCCCGTCATCGCAGTATTCAAAACTTCTTCATGAACCTCATTGCAGCCTTGGGAGCCTATTGCTTTTTCGATAAAAAGCCCGCCATTGAGGTAGATATAGAGCTTTCAAACCAGTTGGAGTTATTCTGCTAATCATCCTGCTCCTAATTTTATAGCAAAAACTTTGTCCTATTTGCATTGGGCTAAAGTTCTTGTTCCACAAAGCAGATGCGAAAAATGAGCGTTGCTTATACGGAACTCAGGTTATTATTTATAACAAAAGCAGCACCAGTGGGGTAATTATCATTGGAACTGCTTTTATTTTATAAAATTATCTTAATAGCTGTTAGGAAAAAACTACTTAGAGCTTTTTTCCTGCAATATGGGCGGGGAACTAACCTAACGCCATCAGTATCCGATAAGAGCATTTATTGTGTCTCGAGAAGGACTTTGACTACAGCCCTTCAAATAGTACACATTGAAAAGACAATCTTTTGGCAAACGGGGTTGCTGATGTTAGGATACGGAAATGGCTGTTAGATCATACAATGGGGAGCAAACAGTTCATAGCCGATTTTGAACATGAAAGCAATAGTATAACTGCCATTTCCGAGAAGTAATTGATTGTTCTCTGACGGAAAATTACCAGACGCATCGGTTACAGTCCCTGTAGTGGCTACAAAATAACCGCGTGACCATAAGTGTTGACCCCAATATTGCTTACGTGAAGTGAGCATATTCCTGAGACAGCTTATGGGAGCTGGTACCTTTGAGTTGCTGAACCAAACGGCTTATTGACAAACTGGGAGTGGACGATACTAAGGTGTGTATGTGATCTTTTGATACATGACCCTTGATAATGGTTACATCGTTTTGCATACATATCCGGCGAATCAACTCTCGGGTACGTTCGGCAACCGACAATTCTAAAATTGGAAAACGATATTTTATACCATTTTTATCTGCTTTAGTTGTATATTCTTTATGATGGTTTCAAAGGTGAGAAAGCGATTGTTACACCCTATAACATAAGAGAGTACCAAGAGACAAATGAGATAACAAGACAGTTATTTGTAACACACATAGGCTATTATCCAAATGCAAAATATCATTTTCGCCAAAGGGTATCTGGTGCAAATGAAAATATTCTCATTTATTGTGAAAAAGGGAAAGGCTGGGTAGAATGCGGGGAGGAGAGATATATTCTTTTAGAAAACCAGGCATTCATTATTCCGGCACAGGAAGGCCATGCTTATGGGGCAGACAGCCGAAATCCGTGGAGTATATACTGGATACACTTTAAAGGAAAGAATGTATACATGTTTAGTTCTATTATCGGCAAATTATTATCAATACAAGAATCGGATAATAGCAGATACAGCGACCGTATGGTTTTATTTGAGGACATGTATCAAAACCTTGAGATGGGATATAATCCCGAAAATCTCGAATATATCAGCTTTTGTCTGATGCATTTTCTGGCATCACTCAAATACCTGACACAATTCAGAGAGATAAAAAATGTAAAGGTAGATGATGTTATACAACAATGCATCCACTATATGAAAGATAACCTCGAAAATAAAATAACACTAAAAGATATAGCTGATGCTGTCGGTTACTCAAGTTCCCACCTTACTACATTATTTTCCCAAAGGACTTCTTTCTCTCCTATCGTATATTATAATCAATTAAAAATACAAAGAGCCTGCTCATTCTTACAGTTCTCTGATTTGAAAATTAAGGAGATTGCTTTCCGCTTAGGATACTATGACCCATTCCATTTCTCCAATTCATTTATTAAGGAGATGGGAATCACTCCAAAAGAATATAGGAAAAGATATAGAAAAGAATTACTGGAAAAATAGATTTATCTCTTTATAGAAACCGAAAGCCATATAGAATTCATTTATAATATATTTTAATTGCATACTAAAGCTTAAAGAATTAATAAGTATTATCTCTTCAATTTATGTACCCGTATAGCCTACAATATCAATTGGTATTCTTATCTTAAATGCTATTTTCTCTTGCCTTTGTTTAAAACTGTTTTACACTATGAATTGTTATATACAAACACAAAGGCTTCGGTTTATATTTGTAAAATAAATAGAGAAAATTCTAAAAAGAAATTGTAGTACCCGCAAAAATGTCTGGTACTGAAATAGCGTTACACTGGCAGATAAATATTTAGTCTCTTCTTCCAGATATTTTATTTGCTTCTCTGTTAAATCTATATTTCCGGTCATAGCTTAGATGTATTAGTTAAGTTTTCGGATGTGGCAAGGTTTCGTAGTGATAAATCTTTTGTTCAGTACTGTGTAGATCAAGCAAAAGAATTGCAAAAAAACATCAGGTTAAATCATCTCTAAATCCGGGTTATATAAAAGGGTATATTCCGGGAGTCCGTGAAAACGGAGGGCAATATACCCATGCAGCCATCTGGACAGCTTTGGCTTTTGCTATGATGGGAGAAACAGATAAAGCATGAGAACTCTTCGATCTGCTGAATCCGGTACAACATGGGTCCACAGCAGAAAATATTGCCATCTACAAAGTTGAGCCTTATGTGGTAGCTGCCGATGTGTACACAAGCCCTCAGCATCTCGGAAGAGGCGGCTGGACGTGGTATACAGGTTCGGCATCATGGATGTATCGGCTGTTAGTGGAAACATTGCTAGGCATCAATCGTGTGGGAGATAAACTACATCTAACGCCTCATCTGAAAAAAGAATGGGATAGTTACAAAGTACATTATCGTTTTCAAGAGACTGTTTATCTCATCACATTCAATCGCATCAAAGACTCTGCAATAGAACCTTATCTTGTTTTAGATAGGCAGAAACAGGATGATTTAGACACTGTACACATGAAAAATGATTATGCAGAACATTCTGTTGAGGTTTGGATTAGGCTGTAAAATATGAAATTGTAGTAGACTCAATAAAATAGAAAAAAAGCTTCTCTAAAAGGTCAAATTAAAGCCTTTGGAGGAAGTTTTTATAAGTTTTCAATATTATTCCGGCATTTATTTTTAAGGTTTTTGTAAAAAGTAGGAGTCAATCCGGCAGGAGTGGCCGGAAGATCTTACAGTATTAATCATCAGCTAATTACAGTTTATTTTATCAGAAAAAAACAGTTACACTGAGCAGACACTGAGGTTCACTGAGACTAAAAAAACTCAGTGTTTCTCCGTGTCTTCTCAGTGGTACTCAATGTCATAAAATATATTTACCGACCTGATTATAAACTATTAGACATTATATAGATTAAATTTATATTGCGTTATATTTCAATGATATACGGAAGTTATGCAAGCCACAGGCGATAAGCATAACCGTATCATCAAAACCAAATTTAGTACATCGCAAGCGTTCTTTGACAATACGACATCGTTTGACGCCCCCAAT
>BNXH01000084.1 GCA_025999435.1 Bacteroidia bacterium
GTTTCAATGAAGATAGCAGTCGCAAAAGAACCGGATTTGCAGCTCAAAACTACTCTTTATTAAACCGGATAGCTTTAAACCTGTTGAAAAACGACAAAATAACAAAAGTTGGTGTCAGAGGGAAAAGACTCAAAGCAGGGTGGGACAACAACTACCTAATCAAACTTATCAAAAATTAGATGCGTTTGCCCTGGCTATATCTTTGACGAAGCCTTTGATTTCTATGAAAAAGAGTATGTTACATCTTCCGAACGGGGGTTTATTCTAAAAAAGATACACCCCCGGTATAAGCCCCGCCGTTATGGTTGTAAAATTTCCGAATTTGCTAATTCGCTAATTTTCCAATTGCTTATCCTGACATATCGTTACCCATCTTCATCAATCTCACAGGTTTAAACTGAAGAAAATAAAGTACGATACAGACTAAAAGGAAAATACCCAAAATCAACATCCAGCCGGCAATGGTTTTTATACTGACTGTTACCGCTTGTATCTGTATCTTCTGATACAACGCGTTAGTTGCTATCCGTTGCGCATCCTCGAGGCTCCAACCCTGCGACAACGCAGTATTTACAGATGCGGTAAACTGGCTACCGGCCAAGGAATTCTGCATATCCACACCTTCCGAAAAGACACTTACATTTTTTTGTTGCAGACGATACAGCCAGTTTGTAAGCACTGATGCGCCAATTGCCGGAGCTAGAGCCGAACGGGCTGTTATCATAAAAAATGCGTTATATATAAGCTGTCTGGGTGAGAGTCCGTATATACCATAAATAGCAAATGCCACAAACAGCACCAACATACCTACACCCCTGAGAAACATCAGCAGATAAAGGTCTTCGTACAAGCCTGTGGGTGTTATCTTAAAATACAGGAGCGCCAGTGAAATTGTAAAACAGGCAAAGCCCATAAAGATAAGCCAGGTCATGCGGATTTCTTTTACAAACCAGTAATAAGATATAATCCCTCCTACCAGAAAGCCCGGAATCATATACAAATACAGTTCATTCATATGTGTACTGTCCAATCTCAGCACATTGGTAGTATAGGAAGATACCAATATACTGAACGATGCGTAAAACATCAGCACGAAAGAAAGTAGATATACCGTTACCGAATTACGGTTTTTCAACACGCTCATATCCAGAAACGGCTTATCGGAAAACTGCCGGCGTAGAAAAAGCCAGCCTGTCAGCGGGATCAGTATTGTCGCTATTATGATACCGGTTGAAGAAAACCAGTCTTTCGTTTTTCCATACGTTGCCACATATACAATAGCCATAAAGCAAACCGACACAAGGAAAAAACTCAGCCAGTCTATATCCCTGAAAGGAATACGCACCAGCCTGCGGGCAAACGACATACATACAACCACTGCAATAATGGCGACCAGCAACATCAGTATCATGAAATAGTACATATACTGCCAGTTATACAGGTAAGCCAGCTCGGCTGTGAGGACTAAAGACAATTGACCGCAGATCAATGTAATAGGATAAAATTTTGCATAAAACTCGTTACGAGTTCCGCTTGGGCTTAATGCCGGCATCAATATGTTGATAGTCTCAATCATCGAAAAAGCCTTGAAATAGCCGATAAAAAAACTGCAAACGATGATTACTTCGATGTAGCCTGTTTCGGCGCATATCAGGCTGAGTAATACTTGGAATAAAAGGACCACAAGAATAATTGTTTTGGCTGTAGCCAAAGGTTTTACTTTCGGTATAACCAGATGCGCAACGGCCATGCCAACCGACGATGCATAATAAGCCATGTTGATATCCTCGGATATAACACCAAGATAACTGGATATGTCTATATTACTACCTGTGTATGCACCATTCACCAGTAATATAGGAATAAGTATGGTCAGGGCAACAACAACCTTGAGCCAGTTTGGTACCCAGCTTCTGAAAGGGCTGATTGTCGTTAGACGTATTACCGGAATTATCATATTAGTTACGAGTTACTTCGCCTTTTGGGCAGTTACAAATTATAAGTCGCTTGCGCTATTCTTAATTCTTAATTCTTAATTCATTCTTCTTCATTCTTTTATCGCCTCGGTAACTACCATCATTCCCGCACGCAATTTCCGCATATCTCCGGCCGATATATCAACTAAATCGATACGGACAGGGATACGCTGCTGTATTTTCACAAAGTTTCCGGCGGAATTATCGGTCGGCAGCATCGAGTATTTAGCTCCCGTAGCCTCGGATATCGCCGTTATCTTACCTGTGAATGATTTACCGCTTATAGCATCCACTTTTATATTAACCTTTTGCCCGATGTAAATATTTTCAATCTGTTTTTCGCGGTAGTTGGCTATAATCCATTTATTGTCGTTTTTAATCAGATTGGTTATAGTCTGTCCGGCCTGCACTAATTGTCCGGCTTCGAGGGTACGACGGCCTACATAACCGCTATACGGAGCAATAATAGAAGTATATGACAGATTTAGTTTAGCCATTGCCAGATCAGCTTCACGACGGAGGATTGTGGCCTCCGCATTCCCCTGTTTCTTTGAGGCTTCGGCTGATGTCGACTTCAGAGATTCTTTTTGTCGGAGCAAAGCATTATAGTGAGCGCTTTGAGCATCATATTCACTTTTTATCTGATCGTATTGTTGCCGCGAAACCGACTCGGCATCCAGCAGATTCTTATAGCGTTTCAGATCTTGCTCGGCTTTCCACAGGCGCGCTTTTGCTTCCTCTATATTTGCTTCCGAAACAGTAACGTTTGCAGATGTGGTAATTATATTTGACGAAAGTACAGATGAAGAACTCTTTGCATCCATCAGCGCGGCTTCGGCATCCATCTCTTTTATTTTAAATTCCCTGTCGTCTATTATCAATAGGGTATCTCCCGCGTTCACCCACTGGTGTTCAGTAAAACGTACCTCCTTTATATAACCCGATACTCGTGAGTTGATAGGTGTTATATATTGCTCTATTGTCGCATCGTTGGTTATTTCGTAGCGGTAGTAACGGATGAAGAAGTTCACTCCCCATGCGATACCGCCCAATGCCAGTAATATACTGATGGTATTGAGTATAATATTGCGTGTGCGCTTTTTTCTCAGTTTACGATAGGCTTCTTTTTCCTCTTTTCTGTCAGCCAAGTTTGATTTATCTGTATCCATAATTAAGTAACTGAAAGGATTTAATCATATATTTTTAAATTATAACAAACTCTGGTTGTTTTAATTACCAAAGTAATAAACAGGTCTGCGGCCTTATAAGTTTCCGCTAACTTTTTGTAATTGATAATAGGTGTATATCGCATTTGTTTTTGCGGCAGTAAGCTGTAGCTCCGAATTTAACTGTACTGTATTTGCATCCAGCAAATCGGTCAGTATAGCCAGCTGGTTGAAATACCTGTTTTTTACTATCCGGTAGTTTTCATTAGATTGTTCTACAGATTTTTCCAATGCTTTTATCCTGTCCAGTGCCTCCTGATGTTTAACGAATGCCGACTTCACACCCGTGCGGATATTTTGCCTTTGTTGTTCCTGTGCCAGTTCTTGCAGGTGTATCTGGCTTTTTGCCGCGTTAGTGGCATGCTTCCTGTCAAATAATGACGAAATATGATACGACAGATTCAGCGTCACACCCCATGCATTCAGATACAAGTCTTGTGCAGGTGAGACATTCGGAATGGGACGGGCCAGAGCATTGCTTGCCTGTAATGATAATGCAGGTAAATAATCTGCCTTTGTCAGTTTCAGGTTATTTTGTGCTAAAGCAATATTCTTTTCCATAATTTTCATATCCGGATATTGTGCGTAAGCCTGATATATATAGTCGTTTTCCTGCTGTATATCGAATTGGGATGATAGCAGGTTTTGATCGGGTTCGAGGATTAGATTTTCATTCATTCCCAATACAATATCCAGTTGCTGGGAAGTAAGCGTAATATTATTCTCCGTTTCTTTATATGATAATTCATAATTTGTAAGGATCAGTTGGCTACGCAAAACATCGTTTGTCGTAATCATCCCCTCCTCTTTCATTTTCTCGATGTCCCGCAAGCGGATTTTAGCTTCCTCAATATTCTTGGCATATACATCCCGTTCTTTGTACAGATTGAACAAATCGAGATATTTACCTATCAGCCAGAGTTTCAGTTCCGATTTGTCCTTTTGTAAGGACAATTGAGCGATCTCCTTTTCCAATTCCGCTTTCTCTATGCTGTTCTTTATCCGCCCGCCCTGATATATAGGCTGAGTGGCGACTACCTGATAATTTTGTTTCCAGTCGGGAGTGTCGGAATGTGTCAGGAATGATAAGTCTTTATCGAGGATGGTTGGCGTACCCACATAACCAAACAGGCCACTGACCGAAATATCGGGCAATCGTTTATTCTTCGCCAAGCCTGCTCTATCTTCCGATATCTGTGTTTTTATCACAGATGATTGTATTGCTATGCTGTTTTGCAATCCGCGCTCAAACAATTCGTTTACCGTAAGCCTGTATGTATTCTGTGCAGTAAGCGATGATGTGTATGTTAATATAGCCAGTAATATGTATAGTGCTGTTTTCACTTAACTCTCCTTATTAATATCTGTAAATTCCTTCATATATTCTATGCATAGCTGAATATGCCGCGAATTGACATTTTCTTCCAACTTTGCATATACATCATCTATTATCTTCCTTATTTCGGCATGTAATTTTTTCCCTTTAGCCGTTAATAGCACAAGTTTGTTACGTTTATCAGATGAATCTTCTTCTCGCGCCACCAGTCCTCTTTTCTCCATATTCTTTATCAGATAGGAGAGACTCGATTTGTCTTTATATGTCAGATTTGCCAGTTCCTGCTGATTTACTTTACCATCAACTCTGTCTAAACACCTCAATATATGCAACATTTCGAATGTTACATCTATATTATGTTCTCGCATTTTTCGATGGATTATCTGACGGTAGAAAGACTGAGTCTGCAATATTGTTTGTACAAATATTTGCATCATATCTCTTCAATTTTTTTCGTATGCAAAGATATAACAAAATAATTAGTTGAATGTTTAACTAATGATTATTTTTAAGTTCATGCAGGAGAATATTCATTAACACTGTCGGATCCTCCCTGGCTTGTCCTCGCTTTGGCATTGCCCAAAAGTAAGCAAAAAGCTAATCACTTTTCTCCATAGGTAAATGAATTCAGGTTTGATTATACTACAACAATTAATATAAATATATTTATACATATGTATAATTTTTATTATTTTACGAATACACAAATAAGCCTTATCTTTGTAGTGTCAAAAACATTTTATATTCCAAGATGTTTATATTCCAAAGATTTACAAACAAATAGAAAGGACCATTTTATGAAAACAACATTATACCGCGCATCTTCGAGAGGACATGCTTATCATGGATGGCTGGACACCTACCATACATTCAGTTTTGCTAATTATTACAATCCTGACCGTATCAATTTCGGAGCACTTCGAGTAGTGAACGACGATATAGTAAAAGGAGGAGAAGGCTTCGGCACACACCCCCACGACAATATGGAGATTGTATCCATACCCTTATACGGTAATCTTGAACACAAGGACAGCATGGGGCATACCGAAGTTATACGTGCAGGAGAAGTACAGGTTATGAGTGCGGGGACAGGAATTACCCATAGCGAATACAATTCGAATGAGGACAAACCTGTCAATTTTTTTCAAATCTGGATTTTCCCTGACAAGAAGGATGTTACACCACGCTACGACCAGAGGGCTTTTGACTATATACACAGCAAAAATCAGCTTGTACAGATAGTAGGGCCAAAGGATGACGCCGATAATACAGGTTTGTGGATACACCAAAATGCCTGGTTCAATATCGGTACATTCGAAAAAGGAAGAGAGATAGAGTATAAAATAAAAGGAAAAGGCAACGGTGTTTTCGCTATGGTAGTAGAAGGTGAGTTCACAGTCGAAGGACAGAAGCTACATCACCGCGACGGCTTTGGTATACAGGATACCGATATGGTTAAAATAACAGCAGATTCGGATAATGCTCGCATCTTATTAATAGATGTGCCAATGGAGTTTTAACGATAGGTAATGTGTAAGGAGCAATATGTAATAGCCCGGAGAATAAAAAACTCCGGTCTTTTTTCACCTATCTTTATCAGAAACTTTAGGGGCAATCTATGAAAAGTTAGATAAGTACGAAGTCTTACGGACAGAAGGGAAAGGTACTAATGAGGCTGTCCGTAAAAAAGAAAAACGGGGAAAATTAACTTAGAAGCTGTTTGAATTAATATTTTGATTAAGACAGAAAGGGAACTAAGTTTGTTTAATGCGACTCAAACAATATAGTTCAGACCTTTCTGCCCAAGGTTGGCAAGTTATAGAAAAAATCATTCAGGTACAAAGAAAAAGCAAATGGGATTTAAAAGAAA
>BNXH01000085.1 GCA_025999435.1 Bacteroidia bacterium
TTATATATTTGAGCAATAGAACTATAATAGATATACAAATAAGATTAAACTATGATAAACAGAAAAAAGACATTACTATCCCTAATTATATGTTGCGGCATATCATTATTTACACAGGCACAAGAATCTCAACCCATTTATAAAAACGGATGGATAGATTTCAACAAGGACGGAAAAAAAGATATCTACGAAGATCCGGCAGCCAATATTGACAGAAGAGTAGAAGATTTGCTTTCTCAAATGACATTGGATGAGAAAACATGTCAGTTAGCTACACTTTACGGTTCGGGTAGAGTATTGAAAGATATATCCCCTACCCCGGAATGGAAAAACGAGGTCTGGAAAGATGGGATAGGAAACATCGATGAACAAGCAAACGGATTAGGTAAATTTGGTTCGCAAATATCTTTTCCTTACGAAAAAAGTATAGAAAACAGACAGGCCATACAACGTTGGTTTGTAGAAGAAACCCGATTGGGAATTCCGGTAGATTATACCAATGAAGGTATAAGAGGGCTATGTCATAATCGTGCGACAATGTTCCCTGCGCAGTGTGGGCAAGGGGCAACGTGGAATCCCCGTTTGATCCGGCAGATAGCCGATGTAACAGCAAAAGAAGCGATAGCATTGGGGTATACAAATATATATTCCCCTATCCTCGATATTTCACGAGATCCCCGCTGGGGACGTGTTGTTGAATGTTACAGCGAAGATCCTTATTTGACCGGAACATTAGGTAAACAAATGATAGAAGGGTTGCAGTCGAACGGATTGGTAGCAACACCAAAGCATTTTGCTATATATAGTGTCCCTGTAGGCGGGAGGGATGAAGGTACCCGTACCGATCCACACGTGGCTCCACGAGAAATGCGGACTTTATTTCTCGAACCTTTCCGGAAAGCTTTTGTTGAAGCCGGAGCTCTAGGCGTGATGAGTTCATATAACGATTATGACGGAGAGCCGATAACAGGTAGTTATCACTTCCTGACAGAAATACTGCGTCAAGAATGGGGATTTAAAGGGTATGTCGTATCTGATAGCGAAGCAGTAGAATTTCTTCATAGTAAACACCATGTTGTAAAAAATCAAAAAGAGGCTGCGGCGTTAGCTATATCTGCGGGTATGAATATCAGGACGCATTTTACTCCTCCTCAAGATTTTATTTTACCACTCAGACAAGCTATCGCGGAAGGATTAGTATCTATGGAAACTATAAATAAAAGAGTTAAGGAGGTACTAAAAGTAAAATTCCTGTTAGGCTTATTTGATAACCCGTACAAAGGAAATACAAAGACAGTGAATAATATAGTGCATAGTAAAGAACATCAGGCATTATCTCTACAGGCTGCTTTGGAATCTATTGTTTTGCTAAAAAATGACAATGGCATTCTTCCATTATCTAAGGACCTGAAAAATATTGCTGTTATCGGACCAAATGCTGACGAAGTAAAAGAGCTTATTTGCAGATATGGTCCCGCTAATGCACCGATAAAGAGTGTATATCAGGGAATAAAAGAATATCTGCCTAATGCGGATGTGACATATGCCAAAGGCTGCAACATTATAGATGGGAATTTTCCTGACAGCGAACTTTACAGTGTACCTCTGGATACAGAAGAACAGAGTATGATAGAAGAAGCTGTCGCATTGGCTAAAAGTTCAGATGTGGCTATCGTCGTACTTGGAGGAAATGAAAAAACAGTGAGAGAGGAATTTTCACGTTCTCAACTCAATTTACCTGGCAGACAAGAGGCACTTTTACAGGCTGTATATGCCACAGGAAAGCCGGTTGTGTTATTACTTATCGATGGACGTGCTGCTACTATTAACTGGGCGGCAAAGTATATCCCGGCAATAGTTCATGGATGGTTTCCCGGCGAATTTATGGACAATGCCGTATCACAAGTCCTTTTCGGCGATTACAATCCCGGAGGAAAACTAGCCGTGACATTTCCTAAATCGGTAGGGCAGATTCCATATGCATTTCCATTCAAACCAGGTGCAGATTCTAAAGGAAGAGTACGTGTCGATGGCGCACTGTTTCCATTCGGATACGGACTAAGCTATACTACATTTGAATATTCCGGTTTAAAAATCAGTAAACCTGAAATCGGCGCACAACAAAATATTGATATTTCATTCAAAATAAAAAACACAGGACAGAAACAAGGAGATGAGATTGTGCAGTTATACATCAGAGATGATTACAGTTCGGTAACTACTTATGAAAAGGTACTTCGCGGATTCGACCGGATTTCTCTTAAACAAGGTGAAGTAAAAGAAATCAGCTTTACCCTTACACCGCAAGATTTAGGTTTATGGAACAAACAGAATCAATTTGTCGTCGAACCGGGAACATTCTCAGTAATGGTAGGTAGTTCATCACAGGATATCCGTCTTACAGGTTCTTTTGAAGTAATAGAATCTAAGAATTAACCTGAATCAATAAAAAACTGAGACTCAGAGCAAAACGCAACTAAGTCTCAGTTTTTTTATATTATTCTTCATAAAATCGAAAGCACCGTCTCTCAGATTGATTCCATGTTCAAGATAGGCTTTAAGACAAGCCGGAAATATGCTTTTATCGGTTTTGTGATATACACTTGTCGATTTTGTGTTATTATTTTAGAAAAATTAATATAATATTTGCATAAAGCTAAATTATTTTAATAATTTTAATCTAATGAAACAATTTGGGCAAAAATATACCAAATCACAACGATTTTTTTCCTCTGAAAAGTTGGAAGTTAGCTGTCTTTTGTTAGAGAGAGAAATGTAGACACAACTACAATTAACTAAAAGTCAAAGTTTTACAAAACTTTTTCATCTTGAGGGGTACGATATAGGGCAAATTCAAAGGACTGTTTTGACTACGCTTGTCTTGCCCTTGACTGCATGAAACTCATGCGTAAAGGTCCGATATTATTCCGGAAAAACAACCTTTCTAAGAAATAATTATTTGCGTAAAAAAGCTATGTCAGGACTAAGAAGTTTTGACTTGGTATATTCCTTTCCTCTGTTTCCCATGAAATTTTTTCTTCCGCTGATTATCCTGTTTTACATCAAAATATTCCTGTTTTGCCTGCTTTTTGCCCATTCCTTATAATCATTTCTTTTACTATCCTTATTTTCAGGCATTTATTGACACGAGAAAATATAATGTCTTTTTTGCCATATTTTCCACTTTATTTATGCTTTAATAATTGACTAAGTTGTTATTTTCCAATCTATTAAAATCCATTCGATCATTGTCTGAATGTTAAAAACGCACTCCCGAAAACATTACCAATGAATTTTACTTTTTCCGGCTTCCGAACTTTGCAGTAAATTAATTTATCAAAGTAAAAATATGGAAGTTATTACAATCGAATCGCAAGCATTCAAGGAGTTACAGGCAAAGATCAATATGATTGCCAAATTTGTAGCCGCCATACAGAGCAAGGCGGAAGAACAGCCCGAGGACGGCTGGGTGGACAGTTACGAGGTTTGCACATTCCTGAAAATAAGCAGTAAAACCCTGCAACGGCTCAGGTCTGCAAACGCCATCACTTTTTCCCGGATACGCGGGAAAAACTATTACCGCATCAGCGAAATCGAACGCCTGCTGAAAGATAACATTATCCGCCGCAGTGATGAGCATTTACAGGACTTAGTTAAAAACCACCAGTTCCTTGTTAAACAGAAGCGGGATACTAAGGCTGACAAATAACGGTTTAGAGACGTTGCCGGAGCAACTTATTCAGGACACATTAGCAGTTGATGGGTATGTTTATTGAGAATAAGGATTTTGAAGCGTGGATGAAACGCATTATGGAACGGTTCGACAAGCTGGAAAACATGATAGACAAGCCCGAAGATCAGGCAGCGCCAACTATTGACGGCGAACGGCTGTACGACAATCAGGATATGTGCCTGTTGCTGAATATCTGCAAGCGGACTTTGCAGCGATACCGCAGCCTGGGCTGGCTACCGTTCAAACGGATTGACAAGAAAGCCTACTATACCGAATCGGATGTGAAGAAATTCATCGAGGAGCGTGCAAGAAAGAAAAGGCTTCCGCCCGGTGATAACTTGTGTTGTTCATAATCAATTTTTTTAGATATTTATTTGGACAAGGCCCTGTCGCGACGATAGGGTTTTGTTTTTATTCTGGAAATGACTATTTTGCAATATGTACTTACAAAACGATACCTTAAAGTGAATGGTAAATCCTGAAAAGGTGAAAAAGGAAATCCGGTAAATACATGAAATGATTTTTTATTGTAATTTTATCCCCAAATAAATCCGCATGAATTATAACAGTTTACAGCAGGGAATTAAAACAATATCCGATTCGTTCCGGCAAAATGCGATGGTTGCCGTCAATACGCACCTTACAGTCAGGAATTGGCTGATCGGGTTTTACATTGTAGAATACGAGCAAAACGGGGAAGATCGTGCAAAATATGGCGCAAAGCTGTTACAGAACCTTTCCGACGGATGTAGCGAAGACGGGCTTTCGTACCGTAATCTCAAATTGTACAGGCAATTTTATAATTGCTATCCCCAAATAGGAGCGTATGTTCCTTTATTTATAGAAAAACATTTTGGTAAAATTGGGCAATCGCCGATTGCCCAATTACAAATATCTGATAATAATGAATTTTACAATCGGGCAATCGGTGACTGCCCAATCCGACAAGGTAAAAAAACTGGAAAATGCCTTTCCTGTTGAAAAACTGATTCAAAAACTTTCCTATACCCATTTGACATTGCTCTTTCCGATAGAAGACCCTTTGAAGCGTCTTTTTTACGAAATCGAATGTATAAAAGGCACATGGAGCGTCCGGGAATTGAAACGGCAGATAGACAGCCTGTATTATGAACGGAGCGGCATGAGCCGTAATCCTGCCCTGTTGAGTAAAATAGTACAGGAAAACAGTAAGGCCGGAAATATGCTTGATACTATCAAGTCGCCGTTTACCTTTGAATTTTTAGGACTGAGAGCGAAAGAGGTTGTCTATGAATCGGATTTGGAACAGGCCCTGATAGAACATCTGGAAGATTTCTTAATGGAGCTTGGCCACGGGTTTTGTTTTGAAGCGCGGCAAAAGCGGATTATCATCGGCGACGAATATTATTTTTGTGATTTGGTATTTTATCACCGGGTTTTAAAATGCCATATTTTGGCAGAAATTAAAATCGGGAGCTTTTCCCACGAGCATATCGGACAACTGAAAACCTATATCAACTATTACCGGAAAGAGGTCATGCGGCCGGATGATAATCCGCCTGTAGGCATTTTGCTGGTTACCAACAAAAATAACGCACTGGTGGAATATGCCACGGCTGATAACGATAAGGATATTTTTGTATCGAAATATATGCTGGAGTTGCCGACCAAAGAACAGCTTATCCGTTTTGTGAATGAGGAATTTTCAAAGCTGTAAATTTACCGCGCCTTATACTCCTCCCACTCTGTAGATTTAAATACCGCCTTTTGGTTAACATACCACGCAAAGTGCTTTTGCTCCGGCGTTGGCCGGATATCGGACTCAAAATCACAATAGGTCTGGGCAAAAGGAATAACACCCAGGCGTTTTAATATTTTACAACGTTCGTTTGCTTCCGGAACATCTTTCACAAGCAGATAAACAAAAATCCGGTAATTCTTCACACCGTATCCGTTCAACTTCCCGATAGCGGACAAAAGCGGCTCTACAGCCTGCATAGTGTCGCAGGCAAACCGTATAAACCGAATCCATCTGATTTTGGAGAGAAGCCCGGCTATTTCGTCCGTTACCAGGCGGCTGTCCAATCCCTGGTTGAAATCCACTTTGCATTTCAGGTCAACCATCTTTTCAAGCTGTTGCAATCCATGTGCAGAAGCAAGTACGTTGTTATCCATTAAAACAGCCGTTTTCCTGCCCTGCAAAACAGTTTCAATGTCGCGATAAGGACGAATACCCCAGGAGTGGTCGGAAGATTTTATAGTATTAGCTATCAGCTAATTACAACTTGTTTTATCAGGGAAAACAGTTACACTGAGTACCACTGAGCAGACACTGAGGTTCACTGAGACTAAAAAAACTCAGTGGTACTCAGTGTCATAAAATATATTTACCTCCCTGATTATAAACTATTGAATTGATAAACAATAATATATGATATATTGAAATCTTCCGACCACTCCTGGATTTTCCCGGTG
>BNXH01000086.1 GCA_025999435.1 Bacteroidia bacterium
GCATCAATGTCATGCTTGCAGCTGCCGCCTATAACTTCAAAAGGATGATCAACAAATGGAAATCATCTTTTGACCTGTTTTTTAGAGTGATTTCTTGCTCTTTATTCCGACTTAAATTACCTTTCATCGTCGACTTGTGGGCTTTTTAAGGGACGACTAAATATCAAATAATTATACATAAAAATAGTCGGATGAAAATTTCTTCCGACCACTCGTGGCAATAAGCCAGCCCATAATCTTGTTATAATCGTTTCTATTATATCGAAAGTATCTTTAAAGTATCCAATAAGTCTTGTTGTAAAGGCTTATTTTTCTTTATAGCTTTAGAGAATGGAACATATACAATCTCGTCGTTCTGAATCCCGATCATTACATTACGTTGTCCGTCAAGAAGAGCATCGATCGCGGCAGCGCCCATCCTACTGGCCAAAATACGATCGCTGGCTGTAGGAGATCCTCCCCGTTGCACATGACCCAAAATAGATACACGAACATCGTATTGCGGATATTCTTTTTTTACACGTTCAGCCATCGCCATCGCTCCTCCTGTGATATCGCCCTCCGTAACTAAAACTAAGCTACTATTCTTACTCTTACGGAATCCGTTTGAGATCAGATCGGCTAACTGGTCTTGTTCCATAGACTTTTCAGGGATGATAGCAGCTTCGGCGCCCGATGCAATAGCCCCGTTTAAAGCAAGAAATCCACATTCGCGCCCCATTACTTCTATAAAGAAAAGCCGTTCGTGCGAACTCGCTGTATCGCGTATCTTATCCACAGCCTGCATGATGGTATTCAACGCTGTATCATAACCGATTGTAAGGTCTGTTCCTTGCAAATCGTTATCAATTGTTCCCGGAAGACCAACAATTGGCAAATTAAATTCCTGCGCAAATATACGGGCTCCGGTCAACGACCCGTCTCCTCCAATAACGACAAGCGCGTCTATCTCTTCCCGTTGTATGGTTTCATAAGCGATTTTACGGCCTTCCGTTGTTTGAAATTCTTTACTACGGGCAGTCTTCAACATTGTTCCACCCTGCTGTATGATATTACTTACGCTATTTGTCTTGAATGGTACGATCTCGTTAGTGATAAGACCTCTATAACCACGTAAAATACCCTTAACTTCTATACCATTGTATATAGCCGCGCGGGTAACAGCACGAATAGCAGCATTCATTCCGGGAGCATCACCTCCCGATGTTAAAATTCCAATACACTTAATAGCCATAATACTTATCTTAGTTTTATATAACAATGCAAAAGTAAAAATTAAATTAGTGATACAATTAAATTCTAATTGCAATTCGGTTAATTCACCCCCATTCTTATTTCATTTATCTTAGCTTCTACATCTTCCATCTGCCATTTTGGTGTGGAAGTTGCACCGCAAATACCAATAGTGGCAGTTTTATTTACTACATCGGGATTAATATCCGAAGGTGTGGTTATAAAATATGAATTCGGGTTATATTTTTTACATTCAGCGAACAGAACTTTCCCATTTGAACTCTTTTCTCCGGCTACAAAGAATATTATATCGTTTTTCAGCGCAAACTCTTTTATATTTGGAATACGGTTTGACACCTGACGACAAATTGTATCAAAGAACTCAAATTTGGCATCCCCGACCATACGGCTTTGCATAATGTCGATAATTTCCTGAAACCCATCCAAAGGCTTGGTAGTCTGAGAGAAAAGACAGATATTTTTAGAGAAATCAAGTTTTTCCAAATCCTCCTTTTTCTCGATAACAATAGCCGAAGACTGGGTCTGTCCGAGCAAACCATTTACTTCAGCATGCCCATTCTTACCATAAATAACAATCTGCGTATTTTGCTCCTTTTCCTGCTCGTACTTATCATGAATCTTCTTCTGCAAACGGAGAACAACAGGGCATGACGCATCTATAATCTCAATATTATTTTCTTTTGCGATTTGATATGTGGACGGTGGTTCACCATGAGCTCTCAGTAAAACCCGGACATTTTTTAACTGGGCAAATTGCTCATGATTGACCGTTTTCAATCCCAAACTCTCCAATCGGTCTACTTCCAGGTTATTGTGAACAATATCACCTAAGCAATACAATAATCCTCCTTTAGCCAATTCTTCTTCGGCTTTTTTGATGGCATTTACAACACCAAAACAAAAACCCGACTTTGCGTCTATTTCAATATTACTCATTAGTTTGTAGTTATTTGTTTGAACTTTTCTACTAACCATTGCATCTGTTCGTCAATGGTCATATATGAATTATCCAAGAGAATGGCATCATCAGCTTTTAGCAGAGGACTCTCTGCCCGTGTCTGATCCATATGATCTCTGGATTTTAGATTTTCCAATACTTCTTCAAAAGTAGTTTTATTATCTCCTTTCGAACGTAATTCATCGAAACGGCGTTGTGCTCTTATTTCTGCCCCGGCCGTAACAAATATTTTCAGTTCCGCGTTAGGGAAAACAACAGTTCCTATATCCCTGCCATCCATCACTATCCCTTTCTTTTTGCCCATATCCTGCTGTAATGCAACCATTGCGCGACGAACAAATGGTATCGCACTTACAACACTAACTTTAGAAGAAACCTCCATGCTACGAATTTGAGCTTCTACGTTCTCACCATTCAGGTAAGTATCGGGTGTTCCGGATTCTTTATTTAGTTGGAACTCTACTTTTATATCTTTTATTTGTTCCTGTAAGCCTTTCTCATCCAATTTATTGCCATCAAACAAACCTTGTTTAATACAGTATAACGTAATTGCCCTGTACATTGCTCCACTATCGATATATATGTATCCTATTTCTTTAGCTAAGCTTTTAGCCATTGTACTTTTTCCGTTTGATGAAAAACCGTCGATTGCAATTACTATTTTCTTCATTTTATTCTATTTAAACAGCCGATTATGATAATTGTTTATTTTTTTAAGCTAATTTGGGTCAACAAAGATAGGTGAAAAACGTATCAAAGGCAAAACGTTTATCTGGCTAAAAGCTTTATCACATTTTTCTTAATTACAACTTCATAAATATAATAAAAAAAGTATCTATTGTTATTTCGTCAGGGTTTTAACCAGGGCAACCGCATCAAAATTTTGACCCCTACCGGAATAAACAGTTAGCAGTAAACAGTCAACAGTCAACAGTCAACAAACTACTACATTGATCTCTACTTTTTTAACTAAAATGTAACAAACTTCTACAGTGAACAGTTAGCAGTCATCAGTCAACAACTTGTACCTTGTACCTTGTACCTTGTACCTTGTACCTCGTACCTCGTACCTCGTACCTCGTATCTCGTCTACTCGTAACTTTTTAACTAAAATGTAACAAACTTCTACAGTAAATTAGCCTTTAGCTGTTAGCCGTTAGCTTATAGCCTTTGCCGCTTTGCGCCACTGTTGACTGTTGACTGTTATTGTCGCTTCGCGCCATTTGCTAATTTGCTAATTTTCAAATTATCTATTATAGATAAAACGAACGCCGAACAACGTTTCACTCTTCTTCATTTTTTTTTGCCCTGGTTAAAACCCTGACGAAATAACAATAAATACTTTTTTTATTTATTTTTGCATTCGAAACTTCTAATCTTAAAATTATGATAAAAAAGGTACTCTTCTCTTTTGCATTCTTATTGCTTTCTTTTTCAGTGTATTCTCAAAATCTCCAATTGCACTTCGACCCTCGTCATGCACTACATGGAGATAAGATTTCTACTAAAAATTATTTTACTGCAACATTCGAGATGTTCAAACCTGACAAATGGGGTTCTACATTTATGTTTGTCGATCTGGATTTCAACCAAAGCAGAGGTAATATAGGTACTGCCTATATGGAAATCGCGCGTGACATCAAATTGGGTAAAAGCCCTGTACAGGCTCACATAGAGTTCAATGGAGGTGTAGGTAAAGCCGAAAATTTCGGATTTTCAATAGCCAATGCTTACATGGCGGGAGCTTCTTATTCTACAATGATAGATAAAGCTGTTTTAGGAACATATTTAGTATACAAATACAATGCCTTTGCGAAAGTAAGTAACGATATTCAATGGACTGTAACCTGGGGTATGGATCTATGTAACAACAAACTGAGAGTTTGTGGCTTTATGGATACCTGGACACAAAATAAAAACACGTCCCATGGTCCGGGCGAAAGTGGCAAAGAAATAGTTTTCCTTACCGAACCGCAGTTTTGGTATAATGTAAGTCCAAATTTGGCTTTAGGTAGCGAAATTGAAATCAGTAATAATTTCCTCAACAAAAAAGACAAAGCATATATCAATCCTACGATTGCCGCAAAGTGGAACTTCTAAGATAAAAAACAATGAAAACGAGCATGAATAGCGATTCACCAAAGTCTATGATAATTTTGTCATGCGAGTTTCCATACTACCATTAAAAACAAAATTATCGTATGAAAAACTTCCTTGAAAAATTCTTTCAGCTAAAAGAGAATAAGACCACCATTCGCAAAGAGTTTCTTGCCGGCCTTATTACTTTTCTTACCATGTCGTATATATTAATAGTTAACCCTAGTATATTGTCGACTACGGGCATGGACAAAGATGCCCTATTTACAGCAACTGCTTTGTCAACTGTTTTTGCCACATTGATGATGGCTCTTTATGCCAAATTACCAATCGCTCAGGCTCCGGGAATGGGACTAAATGCGTTCTTTGCATTTACCATATGCGGCGTTATGGGATATCCGTGGCAGTTTGCACTGACAGCCGTATTCATTGAAGGTCTTATCTTCATTGTCCTTACATTCTTCAATGTTCGTGAACTTATAGTAAAAAGTATTCCTAAAGTATTGAAAGACGCCATACCTGTAGGTATCGGTCTTTTTATAACCCTAATAGGACTGAAAAACGCAAATATAGTAGTATCCAATCCGAATACATTGGTTGCTTTGGGCGATTTTTCCCAACATAGTGTATGGATAGCCTTACTTGGGTTGATCGTTACAGGCGTATTATTTGTTAGAAACGTGAATGGCTCTATATTAATAGGGATCGTTGTCGCAACTATCTTTGGAGTTATACTCGGAGATGTGACTTTGCCGGATACAAGTGTAATAGGAGTCCCACCATCGATAACTCCCATTTTTGCTCAATTTAACTGGGACCAGATATTCTCATTCGACATGCTGGTTGTTGTTTTCACACTGTTGTTTGTTAACCTGTTCGATACAGTAGGTACATTAATAGGCGTGGTATCTAAAGCAGGATTGACAGATGAAGATGGTAATTTCCCTCAAATGAAGAAAGCCCTATTCTCTGATGCTTTAGGCACAACAGTAGGCTCTGTTCTGGGAACAAGTACTGTTACTGCATATGTGGAAAGTGCTTCGGGGGTTGCTTCGGGAGGTCGTACCGGGCTTACGTCTGTTAGCACTGCCCTAATGTTTGTTTTGGCTTTATTCTTCGCGCCGTTGTTTCTGATGGTTCCTGCGGCAGCAACATCACCGGCTCTGGTTATTGTCGGATTGTTTATGATATCTTCTGTTGCCAAAGTTAATTTTAGCGATATGAGCGAGGGCCTTCCGGCTTTTCTTACTATTGTATTCATGCCATTTACATATAGCATTGCAGAAGGAATTGTATTTGGTATGCTAAGCTTCGCGTTCATCAAATTATGCTCCGGCAAGTATAAAGACGTATCTGTTACTGTATATGTTATTGCTGTATTATTCTTATTGAAAATAGTTTTAGATGCATCTCATATCATGATGCATTAGGCAAATGAACTAAACTCAAGCTAAAAGAGTGAGGGTGTGTCAAAAGAGAGATACCTTCTTTTTACTTAGTTGAATACTCTATCGAATTATTGAACGATTTTATTGAAAATTGGAAAAGAATTATAGAAAGTTTAGAGTCTATTAAAAAGGCAATAATTTATACTTAGTCGTCCCTTAAAAAGCACATAAACGATTATATATCAATAAAATAAATCATTAAAAGATTGTATAAATCTGCAAGAATATGTACCTTAGAGTCATAGTTTCTTGCAGATTTGTTATGTTGAAACCGGGTAAAAAAGCACCCCGGCAGACCCTGTTCTTCTCCCTGGAGGATAGCCTGAATCAAAAGCATCCATTTGTACATACTGGCCAACAAGGTGGCTTGGGATATGTTTGAAACATCTTTTTGTCCGCTGTATTGTCAGGACAATGGCACACC
>BNXH01000087.1 GCA_025999435.1 Bacteroidia bacterium
TCTGTCAGTTCGTTTTCCCTTATTACATGGAAAACGGAATCTGATATAATATTATCCGGACAACCTCAACCTAACGACACTGTACCCCGTTATCCGGTAAAGAAAACACAAATAGAGACTTATAAAGATCTGAAAACAAACCCTCCGGTCGATCTTAAAGACCCAAGTAATATAGTTAGAAAAATAGAATATGATCCGGCTAGTGGTTTATACATATTTCGCACAAAGATAGGGGATACGGAAATTGTAACCCCGTTTTCGTTGAGTGCAGACGAATATAAAGACTACACGCTCAAGCAAACTATGTCAGGTTATTTCAGAACCAAAAATGCTGAAGCTTACGATAAGAAAGATGAAAAAGATGATTTTTCATTAAAAGATATAAATCTGAACCTGAATGTGGCCGATAAGTTATTCGGACCGGGAGGTGTAAAGGTCAGGACACAGGGATATATAGAGGCCACTATGCAATTGAAGCATAACAGTACCGACAACCCTACCCTGTCTGAGCAAAACCGAAGCCGGACTACTTTTGAGTTTAAAGAAGACATACAGATGAATGTGACGGCATCAGTGGGTGACAAGATCAACTTCGGGATGAACTATGATACCAAAGCTCTATTCGACTTCGACTCAAAAAAACTAAAATTAGGTTATGAGGGGAAAGAAGACGAAATAATAAAGCGAATAGAAGCCGGTAACGTAAGTATGAGCACGACCAATTCGCTCATAAATGGAGGGACTGCATTATTCGGAATAAATGCAGAGCTCCAATTTGGTAAACTCCGGATTAATACGGTAATATCGCAACAAGAATCTCAATCTCAAACTCTAAACACAAAAGGAGGTGTGCAAACCAATCAATACGAGTTTAAAGCAGACCAGTATGACGAAAACAGGCATTTCTTCTTAGCCCACTATTTCAGAGATACCTATGATGAAGCGATGAGTAAATTACCATACGTCCAGTCCCCGATCAATATTACCCGTATGGAAGTCTGGATTACAAATAAGAAATCAGATTACACCCAATCGCGGAATATCGTTGCTTTTGCTGATATGGCAGAACGGGATGTGATAAAAAACACCTCAAGATGGACAGGATCGGGTACCGTAAAAGCTCCATATAACAATGCAAACAACCTATATCAAATCATAACAAGCAGTTTTCAGGCAGCCCGGGATATTACACAGGTAACGGGCTTGTTTAATAACTATATCGAAAATGGATTGGATTACGAAAAAATCGAGAGTGCTCGTTTGCTGAGTTCTTCGGAGTATACTTATAATGCTCAACTAGGATATATTTCCTTAGCCTCTGCGTTACAAGCTGATGAAGTCTTAGCCATCGCATACGAATATACGATGGGCGGCACAACATATCAGGTTGGAGAGTTCTCGACAGACATTGCCGGCAATTATGATAGCTCAAACAACAAATCAGGTGCATTGTTTGTACGCCTGTTAAAACCGGTCTCTTTGTCCCCGCGTTCATATACATGGGATTTGATGATGAAAAACGTATATTATCTGGGAGCTTCCAGCATACAACAGGATCGCTTCCGATTGAATATATCTTATCAGTCGGATACTGTAGGCAGATATATCACCTATTTGCCTGAAGGAAACATCAAAAATGAAATGTTGCTTAAGGTGATGAATCTCGATAATCTCAATTCTAACAATCAGGCAGTGTCGGATAATAAAGGGAACAGAGGCGATGGTATCTTTGATTTTGTAGAGGGATATACGGTCAAATCTCAAACAGGACGTGTTTTCTTTCCGGTAGTGGAACCGTTCGGAAAGCATTTGGCAAAGAAGATAGGCAATCCTTCTATTGCGGAAAAATATGTATATCAACAACTTTACGACTCTACACTGACCGTAGCACGTCAGATTGCAGAAAAAAACAAGTTCAAAATATATGGTTCGTATAGAGGATCGTCTACCAACAATGCCGAAATAGACCTGAATGCAACCAATATTCCTCAAGGATCGGTAAAACTCACGGCAAATGGAGTAACCCTTGCCGAAGGCGTCGACTATATTGTAGACTATATGTCGGGTATAGTGACCATCATCAACCAGAACTTACTGGACTCGGATGCAAATATACAAACCTCGCTGGAAGAAAGAGCGTTGGGTATGCAGCGTAAAACATTATTAGGTCTCAACCTGAGCTACGACATAAGCAAGAATTTCAATATAGGGGGAACTATTATGCATATGTATGAAAAACCCTTGACAACAAAAACAGTTATAGGAGACGAATCGGTAAAAAACACATTGTGGGGACTAAACACTTCTTTCAAAACCGAATCCATGTGGCTTACCAATCTTATCGATAAAATTCCATTTGTAAATGCCACGCAGCCATCTCATATCAACTTCTCCGCCGAATTTGCTCAAATGATCGCGGGACACTATCAAAGTAAAGATGCCGGAGGCTACTCATATCTGGACGATTTTGAGTCTTCCGAATCAAGAATAGATATAAAGAGTCCTTATGCGTGGTCTCTCGCATCCACACCTTTTGATAAATCGGCGAATGCCCTGTTTCCGGAAGCAGGAAAGACCAATGACATAGATTACGGAAAGAACAGGGCTATGCTATCGTGGTTTATGATAGACCCGCTGTTTACACGCAAAGGATATTCCCTTACGCCGGATCATATAAGAAATGACAAGGAGCAGCTTTCCAATCACTTTGTACGCGAAATCAATATATGGGAATTATATCCGAACAAGGATCTTAATAATACAGAATCCGCGACATTACCGGTATTAAATCTTTCATATTATCCGAATGAGAGAGGCCCTTATAACCTGGATGCAACCAAAATAAATGCAGATGGCAGCCTTCGCGATCCAAAAACACGCTGGGCCGGAATTACCCGGAAGATGGATGTCCGTGACTTTGAAGCCTCTAATATAGAATATATTGAGTTTTGGTTGATGGATCCTTTTGTATACAACAACGATGCCGGTAAACCTGAATACCATACCCGGGGTGGCGATCTTTATTTTAATCTGGGAGAAATATCGGAAGATATTCTCAAAGACGGGAAAAAATTTTACGAAAACGGTTTACCTGTAAACGACGATCCCACCGCATATGAATATACCATATGGGGAAAAGTGCCCACACGGCAATCTACTGTATATGCGTTCGACGATAATCTGGGTGCCCTGGCAAGGCAAAAACAAGACGTCGGGTTCAATGGGCTAAGCACAGCAGAAGAGTTTGATTTTCAGACATACAGAGATTACCTGACAGAATACCGTTCAAGGCTATCTCCTTCAGCAATACAAGAACTGGAAGATAATCCTTTTTCTCCGCTAAGAGATCCGGCCGGTGATATTTATCATTTCTATCGCGGAGCAGATTACGATCAGCAACAAACAAGTATCCTTGACAGATATAAATATTATAATAACACAGAAGGAAATTCTCCGTCGACAGATCAGACTGATGAAAGATATTCTACCGCAGCGCGTAATGTGCCGGATGTCGAAGATATAGATCAGGATAATACTCTTAATGAAAATGAGTCTTACTTCCAGTACAAAATAGAGCTTAATAAAGATAAAATGAATGTCGGCGAAAACTACATTGTCGACATGCAGGAAAGAACGGTACCACTTAGGGATGGAACAGAGGGTAAAATTAAATGGTATCAATTTAAAGTTCCCATCCGCAAGTACGACAAACGGGTAGGAAACATACAGGACTTTAAGAGTATCCGTTTCATGCGAATGTTTATGACAAACTTTGAACAGTCGACATATCTGCGTTTCGGAACATTACAACTTGTGCGCGGCGATTGGCGGGTATATGAGCAAGCTCTGGGCAAAGACGATACCAGCGGAAACGGGACAATTGACATTTCCACAGTGAATATCGAAGAAAATTCGGAGCGTAAACCTGTTAACTATTTATTACCTCCGGGCATAAGCAGGACAAACGACCCCCAACAAGCCCAACTTATAAAAGAAAACGAGCAATCATTATCGATGCGTGTTACGAACCTGGACCCGTCAGATGCACGCGCTATATACAAAAACACAACACATGACCTGAGACGTTACAAACGCATACAGCTCTTCACACATGCCGAAGATATGGAAAATGATTTTGACGGGCTTAAAAGAGGGGAACTCACCGTCTTTATGCGTTTGGGATCCGATTACAAAAACAACTATTATGAATACGAAATACCTCTGGTTGTCACACCCGCAAGCAGATATCCGGATAACACAACCGGTCAATATGCCGTATGGCCTAAAGAGAATATGTTCGATTTCCCGTTGGATTTATTGAAAGATGTAAAACTGGAACGTAACAGGGAAAAACGAAAAGCCGGGTCTACCGTGTCTTATACAACTTTATATTCGACCTATGACCCCGAAAACGCGAACAATAAAGTGAGCGTAATCGGGAACCCGTCATTATCGGACGTCTACGTCATTATGATAGGTGTCAGAAACAACTCACGAATTGTAAGATCGGGAGAAGTATGGATAAACGAATTACGGCTAACCGACTTTGACGACGAAGGCGGATGGGCGGCACAAGGTAATCTGAATATCGCGCTATCTGATCTGGGAACAATCAATGTTTCAGGAAGGAAAGAAACTAGCGGTTTCGGAGCTTTAGATCAAAGCCTGATGGAAAGGCGAAACAGTGACTACCATACCTATAGCATTGCAGCCAGTGTAGAATTAGGAAAATTCTTTCCTGAAAAAGCAAAAGTCAGTTTACCTCTTTATTATTCATACTCGAACCAGACCACCACCCCTAAATACGACCCATTCGATCAGGATGTCACCCTGAAAGAATCGCTTAGTATTGTAGAAAACAAAGTGGAAAAAGATTCTATTAAAAGCCTTGCTCAGGAAAAATCAACAACAAAGAGTATTAGCCTCAACAATATAAAAGTGAATATACAAAGTAAGACTCCTATGCCTTACGACCCGGCAAATTTTAATTTTGGTTACTCTTTTAGTGAGACGGAGTCAAAAAATCCGGGTACAGTATACGACTTGGTCAAAAATTATAATGCTAATTTCAGTTACATGTACGCTCCTTTAATTAAAACATGGGAGCCGTTCAAAAAAACAAAAAGTAAATCCGGTAGCGCTAAATTCGCACGTTCTATCGGCATCAATTATCTACCGGGCAGTATATCGTTCGATTCAAAAATACACCGGTATTATACAGAAACCCTGACACGGGATATAGAAAGTTATAGCATAGGAGGTACTAACAATAATGAATTCCTTTCGTGGAGCCAATCTTTTCTGTGGGATAGAGACTTCAATATCAATTGGGATTTTACACGTAACCTCAAGTTTACCTTTCAGTCGGGAACAAGAGCCGAAATAGAGGAACCATACCTGCAAGTTAATAAAAAGCTGAACAGAGATGATTACGAAATATGGAAAGACTCTGTTATGCATAGCATTTGGAATTTAGGTTCGCCTCTCAGCTATTCACAACGAGCAAGGTTAAGCTATGAATTGCCATTCAAAAACATTCCGGCTTTAGACTGGATAGGCTCTTCCAATGTAACCTACTCTGCCGGGTACAAATGGGATCGGGGAGCTTATGTAGAAGAAGTGGAAATAGGGAATACGATAAGTAATGACGCTACTTTAGAACTAAGAGGACGATTTGACTTAGCAGCTTTATATAACAAATCCGGATTTCTTAAAAAAGCCAATCAAAGATTTGACACTCAAAGGAGACAATCACCTACGCAGCGACAACAGCAACAAGTACGCCAACAGCAACCGGAAAGAAAGAGATACACACAAAATATTACATTAAAAAAAGATACAACGTATACCCTGACTCATAATTTGGGGACTAAAGATATACAGGTTCTAGCACGGAAAGATGGAAAAGCCTACTCTCTGAAGTTTAAAAAATTAGATGACAAGTCAATTCTAATTACAAACAAAGA
>BNXH01000088.1 GCA_025999435.1 Bacteroidia bacterium
TCAATCCGCCTTTTTTCTTCCCTTCTCCTTTAAGATTACGACCAACACCTTTCAAAATATCACTGAACAGGCGAATCGTTGTAGAATCTATCAAGAGAACTTCCTTGAAGGTCAATCCAAAAGTTCGGCTGTCCGACAAAAAACTACTATAACGTTTCACCAACGCAAAATAAACCGACTCGAAAAAATCACAACTGCGATTCCGGTTTCCGTCACAAGCCGTGCTCTTGGCCGGGGAACTTTTTAATCCCAAATGATTCAGTTTTCCCTGCATGGCTCGCATCCCTTCGCATATCTCGTTCATCGAATCACAGCGGGTAAATATCCCCAAAAGCAATGTTATTAAGTGCTTGCGAGATGAAAAAGACTTGTAATAACGGTCGGATTCATGCCGCTTGACGATGCTCTCCAGATTTATTACGCTTAATAAATCAATTATTTGTTTGAAAATCGGCTGTCCGACTATTTTTATTTCACTATTTTTGCACATGTTGTAAGTTTATTGGTAGGCACAACAAAGTTACAACTCGGGGGCGAAACCAAAAGGAAGTAGCCCCTTTTTTTACTGTTTATTTTTTTCGGACAGTAGTGAAAAACAGTATATTTTGTAAGTTGGTGATAATCATATAGAATAAAATCTTATTCAATATAAACTCTATTAATGAAATAAAAAATGAATCAAATTTTTACTAAAAAGGATGACTGTTAAATTTTTTTTACTATTTTTAGCTTTTGAATAACGATAATGAAAAATTATCTTAAAATAACTAACGCTAACTCAAGAATTACAAAATATGCCTCTATTCGTGAAAAATAAAAAGGCCTTCCTTATACCTTTGTTTTTCCTTTATTTTGGAGTAAATCTTTTTCCCCAGTCCTTACCAAAAGCAGACAAGACGCTGGAAGACTTTGCTATTATCGAGTCCCAGAACCGATTCATTGATAACCTGGGTCTTGGAACAGGTGAACAGGCCGGTACAGCCTACAATCTGCCTGTGGGAATAAAGAAGATCGTAGGGAATATACCGTTTACTTTGGCTATCACCAATGTGCGTTTTGGGAATCAATATGGGGAATTAACACTTATTATGAAGATGCGTATCCCCCAGTCAGGCAGCAAGCAGGATAAGGAATTATTATTCGGAGCCACAGATATTAAAATAACCAATACAGGAGATCTTGTTGGAGATGTTAAATTATCCTTATTAAAAAACATCCCCCTTTCCCTGGACAACCTGGGCAATGTCGTTTTCAAAGGCAGCCTGAACGACAGTACGGGCAGGGCTGAATCCAATACCTATGTCTCCCTTGACTGCAACGGTAATTTCAAAGAACTATCCATCGACGCCGATGTCATACTGAATCAAAATACCTTTCGCCTTGTGTCCGACAGGAGCAAGCCCGTTACGAGTAGTTTTAAAACCGTTATCCATGACTGGAATGACCTGATTGCGGAAATCTCTCTTCCTGCCTTCGAAATAAAAGGAGCCGAAGGTTTTGAGTTCAGCCTGACAAAAGCGACGCTTGATCTGAGCGATATAAAGAACCCTCAGGTATTCAATCCCGACCCTGCTTATTTCAGGGACTATTTTACCATACCCGACCCCGACTTATGGCGGGGATTATATATTGAGAAGTTTACATTAACCCTTCCGGAACAGTTTAAGAATAAACAATCCGGAAAAAGGATCATCCTGGAAGCATCCCATATGTTAATAGATGAAAACGGCATCACAGGAAATATTACAGGTAAGAATATTCTGTCGCTGGAAGCCGGGGATGCCTCCGGCTGGGGGTTCTCGGTAAATGATTTCAAATTGGCGTTGCTAGCCAACAATATCAAAGGCTTCGGCTTTAGCGGTCAGATCGGTATCCCCATCTCGGAGAAGAGCCAGCCGCGACCTTATGAAGCCTACATATCCAATAATGAATACCTGTTTAAAGTAGGGCTGGGAGAAAACCTCTCTTTTGACATATTCGGACAAGCCCAAATGCGCCTTGATCCGACTTCCTACCTGTTGATGCAGGTGAAGGACAGGCATTTTAGCCCGAAGCTCGTCTTAAACGGCTCGATGGGTATCGACAAGGACGGTCTTAAGATGGAACAGGTCGTTTTCAAAAAGCTGGCATTCGCTACCGAATCTCCTTACTTTTCGGTGGGATCCGTCGAATACGGAGGGGAAGTCAAACTGAACAATTTCCCTGTCACCATCAGCGATATACGCTTTAAAACGGCTAACGACCTGGCTACGCTTGGGTTCGATATCAAAGTCAACCTGATGCATGAGAAAATAGCGGCAGGAGGACGCCTGGAACTAGCCTCACAGTATACGTCCGGCCGTTGGAAATTCAAGGGGCTTAATATCGGAGCCATCAAGCTTGCAAACACGCAACTGGCCGGCTTTAGCCTGGATGGGGAGATACGCATAGAAAAAGACCACCCTGTATACGGGAATTATTTCGGAGGGTATATAGATGCGACTTTCGGCGCTTTATCATCAGGCCTGAAAGTCGGTGTTACTTCCGTCTTCGGCAATAAGGATTTCCGCTACTGGTATGTGGAAGGTCAGGCCGAATTCAAGGGAACAGGCATCCCTGTGGGCCCGGTATTCCTGGACGGGTTCACAGGAGGGGCATATTACCGGATGTCTCCTGCCGGAGGGAGCAAGCTTCAGGCTTATGCGCCGGATGACAAAGTGTCCTTAGGACTTAAAGCCGGGGTTTCATACTATGTCGGAAGCAAGCAGGCCCTGAACGGAGACGCCCTTTTCGAAATGAACTTCCTGTCCTCGGGAGGAGTAAAAAATATCCGCTTTTACGGTAGCGCGCAGTTTATGTCGCCGCTTGATATGAGCGGCAAACTGGGCAAGCTCGGCGACATGTATAAAAAAGCGCAGGCAAAGGTTGAAAATATCAGTAACAGCTTAGCGGACAAACTGCCGGGTAATATGTCCGGCTCGGATATAACTAAAAAGATATTGCCCGACCTCAAATTATCGGGAACTATCAGTGCTTATATGGCCATGGACTATGATTTCCCTTCGAAGACCTTCGATGCCGATTTTAAGGTGATGGTCAGCGCTCCCGGGGGTATCCTGCGCGGGGCAGGCAACAATAACGAGGCCGGCTGGGCCAAGCTGCACTGTTCCCCTCAGAGCTGGTATATCCATGTAGGCACGCCCAATAACCCTGTCGGGCTAAAACTTGGATTAGGCCCGTTATCTTTAAGTACGCAATCCTATTTTATGCTGGGCGATAAGCTGGAGAATCCGACGGTACCCAAAGAAGTTATCGACATACTGGGAATCACCCCGCAGGAAGCGGACTATATGAAAAGCCCGGACCTGACGGCGGCGGGCAAGGGAGTCGCTTTCGGCTCGCGCTTCTCGTTCGATACCGGGGATATGACTTTCCTGATCCTGTACGCCCGCTTTATGGCCGGGGCAGGCTTCGACATTATGCTCCGTGACATGAGCAACTATGCCTGCGAAGGAAGCAATACGCCTGTCGGTATAGACGGTTGGTATGCCAACGGGCAGTGCTATGCCTACCTGTCGGGTGAACTGGGCGTTAAAATCAAGCTCCTGTTTATCAAAAAGAAAATTACGGTCATTAAAGGCTCCACGGCCGCCCTGTTGCAGGCAAGGCTTCCGAATCCTACCTGGATAGGCGGGCAACTGGCTGTCAGGCTGAACGTACTGGGAGGCCTGATCAAAGCCAATATGAAAATGAAAATGAGCTTTGGCAATGATTGCAAGCTGGTAGCCATCAACGGGGACAGTTCCCCTCTGGACATGCCTTTGATCGCAGACCTGACCCCATACGATAAAGATACGGATGTGGATGTATTCCTGTCCCCGCAGGCTACCTTCAATATGCCTTTAGGCGAACCTTTCGATATCGAGGATGACAACGGGAATATTAAATCCTACCGGATAAAACTTGCCGACTTCTATATAACAGACAGTAAAAACCAAAAGGTTGACGGTAAAGTGAAAATGAACAAAACCAATGATGCGGCCACATTCGAATCAAAAGAGATACTGCCGCCATATAATGAGATGAAAGTATCCGTTTCGGTCAATTTTGAAGAATACAAAGGGGGAAGCTGGTCTGTGGTTTCACAAAACGGGAATATAGCCAGGGAGTCGAAGGAAGCCTCATTCAAGACAGGCGGCGCTCCCAATTATATTCCGCTTACCAATATCGCATATTGTTATCCGGTTGTGGGACAGCGGAATTTCTTCAAGCAAGAGACAAATGCCGGCTATGTGCAGCTAAAAAAAGGGCAAAGCTACCTGTTCCCTGATAACTTCACGTATGACGCCAATTTTTCAGAGAAAAACGGCAATATGGCAAAGGCGACTTTCATATATAGCAGTTCGGATTCACGTATTAATTATTCCTTGCCTGATGTCGTAAACCAGACAGACTATGAGCTGGTATTTGCCGCCTCGACGGAAGGGCAGGTACAACAGGCGGAGACAAAGAAAACCGTCAATACACAGATTACGGACGGCGAGGGTGAATCCTTCTCTGTAGACTATATGCAGCAGGCTGCACAAAAAATAACGAAGGACGGCCTATTGGAAGTGTTGAAATACCCTTTCCGGACAAGCAGGTACAATACTTTCGGTCAAAAACTGTCTGTATTACAGCTGGAACCAACATCCCGTTATGTAAGTACAGATGTGCGCTCATTGCTCCTTAAATCCCATGACAGTTATGAGATTTTCGATGAAGCGGAGCTTACAGGTAACGGCTATACGGCAGGATCGCCTCTGGTATCTGCGGAAGCGATGATGGATAATGATTATTACACAAAAGACATCGCGCCTTTAGTCTATAACTGGTATCCGCAAAAAGGCATTGCCATTACCGGCCGGGATGTAAATGAGTACGGCGTACCCCCGTCCAAAGCCTTCCCGTTGTATGACGGGTACCTGGGCTATATATCCGGGGATGCCTTTAACGATTTTATGTCGAAGATACTGCCGTTTGTCTATGAGCTGCCGTACTATTATAGTAAAGACTATTACGAACTGAGAACAAAAGCAGTGAATTCATTCGATAAGGGTATTAACATGCAGCCGCTGATGCCGTTGATCAACAGCCACTTCCTGTTTATCAGGCAGGGGGACTATAAAACTACCTTCCGGTACAACCTACCCGGTGGAAAAGTAGGAACTACTAAACAGATGGATTATATAAATACACTGGACTGGAGGTAAAGTATAAAGTCATGAGTTATAGGCTATAAGCTGTAAGTTACGAAAAATAAGGATGAAAAAACATTGGCACATTAATTTATTATGAACTATACAATATACATACGAATTGCTTTATTTGTTATCCTGTTGTCTGTATCATCCGGGATATCCGCACAGCAGCAGGAAGAAGTAACAATACAGAAAGAAAACATACGGGCCAAGGGTTTTGTACCGGATAAAAACGAAATAAAGCTCCGCTGGTCCCCGGGAAATACAAGAGCATGGTCTGACGGGATTAAATACGGATATACAGTCAAGCGTTACACTGTAATGATTGATAATCGGTGGCAGGAAAACCCAGGAGAGATAACACTTACAGAAAACTTAAAACCACGACCTTTGGCAGACTGGGAAGAATCTGCCAATAAGTCGGACTATGCAGCCGTCATAGCGCAGGCTTTTTACGGCGAGGACTTTGAATTATCGGCAACAGGAAACAACGATATCGGCAGCATAATCAACCAGGCGAACGAACTGGAGCAACGCTTCTCCACCTCGGTCTTTATGGCCGAATACGATTATAAAGCGGCTGAATTGGCCGGCTGGGCATGGACGGATAATACGGTAAAAGACAACGAGCGTTACCTGTACCGTATTTACCTGAACCGTCCGGAAAGTCTACAGGGAGATACCGCGGCTGTTTATATAGGATTGG
>BNXH01000089.1 GCA_025999435.1 Bacteroidia bacterium
AACAATGTATCACAATAACGAATTGTTACAGAATGTCAGTTTGATCTTTGCTGATGGTACTTTTGGTGGTACTTTCCGCCAAGAGATGAAAGACAAATACGCTATTGAGGTGGAAATACCAAAAGTAGCCATTGCTAAAAAGGGAAATGTCGAAATCCATGAGAAACGTTGGATTGTGGAGAGAACCATAGCTTGGACGCTTAACAATAGGAGGTGCTCTAAAGATTATGAAAGAAAAACAGAAAATGCGAATGCCTTTGTTTGTATTGCTAATATTCGTAGATTGACTAAGAATATTTAATTCAAACAGCTTCTTAAATATATCACACGGAGTGAACTCAAACGGATTATGGAAACCCCGATGCACAGCAGGATGATGGAACTGGTTCGCCGGACATTTATTTTCTCGGCTTTCAGCGGGTTAGCTTATGTGGATATGCAAAGGCTTTATCCCCGCCATATCGGAAAAACAGCAGAAGGCAGACCTTATATCCGAAAACGCAGGGTAAAGACTGATGTAGAGGCTTTCATCCCTCTACACCCGGTAGCCGAACAGATCCTTAATTTATATAATACCACAGATGACACAAGTCCTGTATTTCCGCTACCCGAAAACCGGAATGTGATATGGAACGACATCAACCAGATAGGCATTGTCGCCGGATTGAAAGAGCCTCTTTCCTACCATAAAAGCCGCCATTCGTTCGGAACACTCTTATTATCAGCGGGTATATCCATCGAGAGCATTGCCAAAATGATGGGGCATGCCAATATATCGACGACACAAGGTTATGCCAAAGTAACGGACGATAAAATATCGGCAGATATGGACAAATTGATGGAACGAAGAAAAACAATGCAAAACACAGTAAGTCAAACTATAATAACAATGTAAGCCATGAAAGAAGGAGAAAGAAGAGTAATTACAATCTCCGATAGCGGAAGTATAACCGTTCCGAGTGAAACAAAAATGAGTATTGGGGAAATTGCAGATCTGTTTGGCATTTACTACCGGATGGCAAAACGACATATCCGTACTATTGAAAAATCGGGTATTGCCCGGGGCGATGATTCGATGGGCTGTGTCATTGAAGGCAGAAATATCTATCCGGAATATTATGGGTTGGATATGGTTATCGCACTAGCTTTTAGGATTCAGTCAGAGAAAGCGAAAACGTTTCGAAAGTGGGTTCTGGAACAGATGTTTCGTCCGGGGCTGATAGAGTTGTATATTCCAATATCTAAGCAACACCATCAATGGAACTGATATTATTCTAAATCTAAAAGGCGAACCAAAATCGATTCGCCTTTTGTATATTCTCACTGGTAGTCATCTTTTATCGGGACAAAATATTAACTTTACAGACAGAACCTCAAAGAGATAATTTCTATGCTATTGCAGTTTAAGATCCAAATCAAGGGAATAACCAAGCCTCCGGTGTGGAGAAGAGTGAGTATCCCGGGAGATTTTACGTTTTTGGACTTTCACTATATCATTCAGGTTGCACTGGGTTGGCAAAATGCGCACCTTTTTGAATTCCGGGACCGGGAGTCTCAGAGCAATATACGGATCGGAGTTCCTTATGATGATTTTTTCGACCCGGATTTTGCTGCGCAGACCAGGGATGCGTCTCAAATAGGGTTATCCTCCGTTTTTAATCAAGCGGGACAAAAGCTCCTGTATGTCTATGATTTTGGAGACAATTGGGTGCACGACATCACATTGGAGTCCGTTACAGATGGAAAACAAAAGACAGCCGTGTGCCTGTCAGGGAAAGGAGCCTGTCCTCCTGAAGATTGCGGCGGTATATGGGGATATGAAGATATCAAACAGCTATTTGGAACAGCTCCCGGCAGCAGGCAGGCTAACGATTGCAGAAAATGGCTGGGACTTAAAAAGAAAGAGATATGGGATGCTAAAGGCTTCGATATTGAAAAAATAAATGACCTGTTAAAAAAGATACCTATAAATAAGCAATGGACTACCCGCAGGAAGTAATCAGCAATATAGCCCAGGAGATAGACATGGGCATGATCTGTTATCTCAATACGGACACAATGGAACTGGACAGCGTTTTAGGCAACTCCTACGATGCCTACGGCAGTGGAGACTATGATGATATGTATAAACAAGTGTATGATAAGGTAAACACGTGGGAACACAGCATTTGTATAGAACCTCTCCAGTCATGGGAATCATTCAAAATCATGGAACGTTTTATACAAGAGGTTATTCCCGAAAATAATGTATTAAAAGATACGCTGGACAAGGCCATATCGCGCAGGCATCCTTTCAGAAACTTCAAATTCCTGATAGAGGGCAGCTCTTACCGGCAGGACTGGTTCGATTTCAAACAGCAGCAGTTGGAAATGCATATCCGCAATTTACTGGAAGCTAATTCGGGAGAATAGATTAAGGCTTAACAGCTAAATCAGGCAAAATCCACTTGCTGGATATTCATATTACAGCCTATTCATATAATGGGTACTACCATGGTTTCCCAGCGGAAAAATTTTCTTATTCATCCGTCCACGAATGAACAGCAAGCAGGTAAAATGCCAAAGCCGAAGCCCCGAGGGGTTTTCCTTAACAGGAAAAGCTTTGTCTTATTTACCAATGCTTGCTGTGTGATAAAAGTTACCGGATAAAAAAAAAGAAAAAAGTTGTATTTTGGGCTAGCTTAGTCCATATCCGAAGCTCGCTGCCATGCTTTGCAGCAATTCTCCTGCGGCTTCTTTTAAATATCGATTTCCCGATACAAAACTTTGCTCACCAATCGAAGACTTCAGATGTGACCGCCTGTGTGGTAGTACAAAAAGTTTACAGACGTGACATCCTGTTCCTTTTTGGCGATGTACCCGGCTTGCAGCCGGAACGGAAAATGTTACTCTTACCTCCTTCCTGTTGGTCGGGAAAATGATAAATAAGAGTTTCTGCTTGATTGTTTTTGAAACTTTTAAAATTAGGCATACTGTTATTTGTAAGATTTTCAATTTTGAAAATTTGTTTTCAAATTACCAAACTTCCAAGTTTCCAAGTTTGATAATTATCAATTTATCAAAACTGAAAACAAGGAAAATACCGAAATTTCAAAATGGCAGATTCGGAAATTACATCGAAATATTGAAATTTATATAGCCTACAGGTTTGAAAATATGCAAATCTCAAGTTTTGCATATTTTCCATAAATAAATATACCATAAGAGTCCGGCAAAGAGAGATTTTGACTAATTAGAAACGAACTCATTTATGTAGCTTATAGGGCCGGCAAACTGCAGCAGTCTACACCGATATTTTTGTGCCTGAAATGGCAATATGTAGCGAGTCCCCGCAGAATAATCCGATTGGGGTAAAGTATTGTATTTCAAGAAATATTATTATTTAATTCGTGGTCTGTATCATTAAAAAAACAGACTTATGAAAAGTAAAAAAGCACTATTAGCGGCCTCTTATCCAAGCCGCATTTTTGAAGACTATCAGTTATTAAATGATCCGGGCTGTTTAGTGGTATGCCCGAAGTTAAGTATTAACGATGCCGTCAAACAAAAAAACAGTGAGACATTTGTCTCTTCTTTTTTTGCTTTTCGTCATAGAAGCAAGGTAATCGCACGGGTTACCCGAAAATCGCTCCGCACATTTTCGGACAACCTTCGTGCATACCTTGCCCTTGCAGGGGGCTGTGACCACGCAGATGATAAATCCGGTTCCCTTAGGATTTATCCTCCGCTTCAAAACATGCTCACGTTGGTCGCATATTCCGAGGTCACTGGGCAGCCTACGGATTTCGCTCCCGATGGTCGCAAAAAGTCCGGGCTGCGGGCGCAGACTCCACTTCATCTCCCGATGGTCGCTTACGTTACGTCCCGCTCTGATGTTAAAAGGCATCTGAGAGTTTTCCATAACATGAAATAGAAAAGCTATGGAAAGTGAAAATAAATTGGGTGCAAAGGCTCTTCGAGGGAGACCCAAGAAGAAAAAAGAAAAACTATCCTATTCGATTAACCTCAAACTGAGCGAAAAAGATTTTAAGTCTGTGAAAGAGAAAGCGGAAAAGTTGGGTATGAAAGCTACACAGTACGCAAGGGAAATGGTACTAAAGGGAAGTGTTAAACTCCGTTTCTCTCTGGAAGATTTGGATCTGATGCGTAAACTCTCGGGAATGGCGAACAACCTGAATCAGATAGCCAGGCAGGCAAATAAATCAGGTCTTGTCAATACGGCGATGGAAGTAATAAGTATAACTACTAAAATCAAAAAGCTGCTGGATGATTGCTAAGAATATAAAAGGAAAGTCATTTAAGGGATGTGTGTCTTATGTGATGAATGAGACGGCTGAACTACTCGAAGCAGAGGGAGTATGGGCTGATAATGCCAAAGATATGATCCGAAGTTTTGCGATGCAGCGATCAGGTAGAAAAGAGATAAAACAACCTGTTGGGCATATACCTATATCGTTCGCACCGGAGGATAAAGAGCGGATGACCAATGATTTTATGGTACAGTTAGCCAAAGAATATATGTTGGAGATGGGGATTAAAAATACACAATATATTATTGTAAGACATCACAATGCCGATAATGAACATCTGCATATTGTGTATAACCGTATTGATAATGACTTAAAACTGATCTCTGTTAATAATGATTACAAACGAAATATCAAAACTTGTAAGAAGCTAAAAGACAAATATAACCTGACTTATGGTAAGGGAAAGGATCAGGTTAAAAGAGAGAAACTCAATGATCCGGATAAAGTAAAGTATTATATCCATGATGCTGTAAGAGCCATATTGCCTACTTGTAAGAATCCTGCTGATCTGCGGTTTGGGCTTAAGAAGTTCGGAATTGAACTTGAATATAAACTCAAACGAGGCATAAATCAAATCGAAGGTGTATCGTTTCGGTATAACAATATTGCTTTTAAAGGTTCCGGGATTGATCGAAAATTTAGCTTCGGAAATCTAAAAAAGGTATTTGAGGAGAATATTAAATTACTACAAGAACAGGCGAAAGGAGAGCAAAGCTACGTTTCAAAAGAAAAGGAAGAAGCAATAAAAGAGCCGCAGGTACAGCAAGAACAGCCACCTAAAGTACAATCTCAAACTGAAAACAAACCAGAGGTACACATTATAGGTGGGGTTAAATTAACACCAGAGCAGTGGCAAATTCTGGAAAATGGTGGTTCTATTTATCTGGAAAAGATCAATAAGAAGGATAATAATGGGACATTTTCTTCCTATGTATTCCTCAATGATGAAAAGGATAAGGCTTTTCTAAGCGGTAAAAATCCGGATGAGTTTGTCAAATATGAAAAATATGAGATGCGGATTAGGGATAAAATACTCATTGAACATGGATGTGTAACAAAAGCTAAGATTAAGTGGTATGGTACAGGCAATTTTGCATATCCTTATCTATGGAAAAACAATAAATCAGATGTCAATTATAAAGAATCATGGAGCGATCCAAGAGTACAGAAATCAGAAAAACCAGAAAAAACACATACTATTTCTAAGAACTTGAAGAAAAACCAGAGACCCAAATTGTGAGTTTCTAGGCGTGTAAAGATAGTGTAAACTAATCGGAAAATTCCATTAGTAACTGCGAATTTATACCAAAAAATAGAATATAATAATACTTCATAGTTGATAAAGGTCAATAAGTTTTAGCGCAGTGTAAAGAAAGTTATTATCGTTATCAATAATGTATAATATGCGACAAAAGTAAAATAGGGCGCCTTTCAGCCCCCTAAGTAAGATTAACT
>BNXH01000090.1 GCA_025999435.1 Bacteroidia bacterium
ATTAGAGAGAGAGTAATATTATTTCTTATTTTCAAATATATAAGGTCATTTTTTTCCGAAATGGCCCTGGCCGGTTTGATCTTTCCGATGAGAAAGGATCAAACCGGCTTTCGTTTTCACAATTTTGTTCAATCACGACCTGATAGAATTTTTATTAACTAAATTATCTAAACTTATGAGAAAAGCAATTATTTTCTTTTGCATGCTTATCTCATCCTTATGCCTTCTCGGGCAAACGGATGTGAAAGGAGTTGTTTTTGATGCCGAAACAAATGAAACACTCGTTGGCACAAGCGTATCGATCAAAGGTTCGACTCAGGGCGTACTGACTGACGAGAATGGCGCCTATTCGATCAAAGCAAAGCCAACCGATGTCTTAGTCTTCAAATTTCTGGGATATAACGAACAAGAAATCACTGTTGGTACCCAAACAATCATCAATGTACGCCTGATAACAGACGGCGTTGCCCTTCAGGAAACAGTTGTTACCGCTTTAGGTATCAAACGCGATACCCGGGCTTTGGGATACGCTATCAGCACAGTCAGGGGCGATGATTTAATAAAGGCCGGTCTTACAAACAATCCATTGTCTGCACTTTACGGAAAAGCAGCCGGAGTAGGAATCCAGGCCACAGCAGCCGGGCCGATGGGAGGAATAAAAATCAATGTGCGCGGCGCGCAGGGATTGGAATCCACATCGAGTACGCGGCCATTGTTTGTAGTAGACGGAGTGCCTATGTCCGACTCGGATTCGGGCATGTCCTCGCGCGGTTATGATCCGCTAAACTCTTTTGACTACGGCTCAGCCGTCAACGACCTCAATCCGGAAGATATTGCGTCTATGGAAATACTCAAGGGAGCGAAAGCTTCGGTTCTGTACGGTAGTCGCGGGGCGAACGGGGTTGTGTTGATCACTACGAAAAGCGGAGCCGGAACGCGCGGTTTAGGCGTGCAACTGTCATATGGTTTGGAAACAGAAGTTCCTTACCAATTGATCAAATTTCAGAACGAATACGGTTCGGGAGTGAATGAATACGACATGAGCTACACCGACGGAACCAAAACTACGCGCCGCGTAGTCAGTAGCCGTTACGGTTTCGGTCCTAAATTCGACGGTTCGAATATCATGTTCTTCGATGGCACGATGCGCAAGTATCAGGCTTATGAAGACAACTATATGGCCCCGTTCAACAACGGTTCCACATCGAGCTTCTCCGCAGCCATACAGGGTGGGAACGACAAAGGGAATATGCGTCTTTCGTTTACTAATTTCGATTATAACGGAACGATGCCGAATCAGGGACAGATAAAAAACTCGCTTAGCTTTAACGGGCAGATTACTGTATCGCCGTTTGCGCGCTTCGAGTTTGTTCAAAACATCTATAATGTAAAAAGTACCAACAGGCGTCCAAACCTGCAGCGTTTTATTTCATATGGCGCCTACAACCGCGACTATGATATAGAGACCGCAATGAATAGCTATAAGGACGAGAATGGTTATCGCATATCTCTGAGGGATTTGACCAATATCGAAGCATCCGGTTGGGGATGGCCCTCTGCCTTCGCCGGCGACCAGGATGGCTTTTTCAGTATGTTGTGGAATAACAACGAGAACCGGAACCACGACAACCGTCTGCACACTGTTACCTCAGCCAAGGCTTTCTTTACGCCGTTACCCTACCTGACGCTGACAGTGCAGGGAGGTCTCGACTACGCAGACACCGAATATATCAAAAAGAACAAGATCGAAAATTTAAACCCTGAAACCGGTTTGGCGGAAGGCGGGTTATTCCGTTACAGCCGCGAAAGGAATAAAATACAAAATTATGACGCTTTTCTGTCTTTCGATAAGAAATTTAAGGATACATGGAATGTATATGCCATGATCGGAACTTCATATCGCAAGGAGAACTATACCAGTGTGGGTGTCGGAACGTATGGCGGGCTTAAATTTCCTGATTACTGGATGTTGGACAATGGGTCCGGATGGCCAAGTTCATATAGTACAAATGTTTCTTCATACGGTCTAGGGGATGAATCCATGTACAGTGTGTTCGGACAAGCTACGCTTTCGTATAATATGGAATATGTACTGGAACTTCAGGCGCGTAACGACTGGGCGTCTACGCTGCCCAAGCTAAACCGTTCATATTTCTATCCCGGAGTTTCTCTTGTATGGAACTTTACGGAACGTTTCCATATACCGAAGGTGAATTATGGTAAACTACGCTTGTCATGGGCCGACGTTGGCCGTGCAGCCAGTCGTTATTATGCATACAAGGCTTACGAGATGGGTACGTTGCCGGCTCCTAATACGAACATAAATGATGTAGTCGCTCCGCAAGACTTGTTTTCCGGAGATCTGAAGCCGGAACGCAAGCGGGAGTTCGAGACCGGATTTAACCTGAGGCTATTCGACAGCCGGGTCGAAGTAGACTTTGCTTATTACAACAGTACGCTTTATAACCAGATCATGTCTGTGCCATTATCACCAACGACAGCGGCAAATAATATCCGCATCAATGCCGGCAAAATAAACAATCAGGGATTAGAATTCTTTGTCAAAGGCACACCGATAAAAACGAATTTCTTCAATTGGGAACTGTCTCTAAATCTCTCCAAGCAATGGGATAAAGTAGTAGACTTGTATCCGGGCATAACCCAGATCAGTAACGAATATTATGGTATAGAACTCCGTGCAGCAGAAGGAGAACGTATGGGTAGCTTGTGGACGCAGGACTACCTGAAAGACGAGAACGGCAACCGGATTGTCAACGCCAACGGGCAATACCAGATTTCCAATGACGTGAAAGACAGGATATGTGTGGGTACTGTCAATCCGAACATAATCGGAGGTTTGACCTCCAACTTCTATTTACAGGGCGACTGGGGAATGCTGAACCTGATGGCCGGATTCGATTTCAGGCAGGGAGGAAAAGTATTGTCGATCAGTAATTATTACCTGATGGGTAACGGAGTGGCGGAAGAATCGTTGCAATACCGCGACGCAGCGCACGGCGGGCTGACATGGACCGAAACCTTGTCTGACGGCACTACCCGCGAACGCCACGACGGATTGATCCTTCCGGGAGTAAAAGGGGACGGAACGCCAAACGATATTATTGTCAACGCATATGACTACTATAGAACCACGTATAATCGCGACGATTACAAAAACTGGGCGCCGGACCTTATAAAAGATAACAATTATATTAAGTTCAGGGAATTGTCGTTGAATTATACGTTCTCTAAAAAGATCTCATCCATGCTGCGCCTGCAAAAACTGTCGGTAGGGCTGACTGCCCGGAATCTGGGTTACCTGTACAAATCGATCCCGAATATCGACGCGGAAGCCCTCTTGGGAACCAGCGGATCTAACAGTTGGATAGAATACAGCAATTACCCGGCAAGCCGTACGTTCGGATTTAAAGTCAATGTAAGTTTCTAAACTATATAAAAATTCCTAAAATGAAAAAGTTAATATATATATTGTTACTATCTGTTTCGCTTGGTTGGGTGTCCTGCTCAAGTGAACTGGACGAATATTGGAAAGATCCGAGTAAATATGTTCCGCAGGAGCCCGAGCAAACTGTCTCCGGGTTGCTTACCAATATGCAAAAGACCCGTTTTTGGCTGGAAGATTACGGCGAATGGTATTGGTTGCTTTCCTACCAGACATTCGAAGTGCCGCAGCTCGCTGCGCTGGCACCGTACAGCGAAAGCTTTATCAATGCGAATGCCGATGCCGAATACGGCAACCTGGACAGATTTATGGCTGATGCCAACGGAAATACTTACGGGCGTTTTTCCCGCTTTTATACCGACCTGAGAAGCTATATGTCGATCAATGATGAAATAGCAGAAATGGAAAGGCTTGGCAAGCCTACCACCAATGCCATAATATACCAGCGTTTGGCCACCGTGCTAAAGAACGTAGTAGCTTTGCAAACCGTCGATATATTCAACAGTATCCCGTATACCGAAGCATTCAAAGGCACGTCGGGAGTCTTCTTTCCAAAGTATGACGATCCGATGGAAATCTATAAATCGGTGATAGACGAATATAAGACCATAGTTGCCGAACTGCCATCTATATACGCTAACATGTCCGATGTGCATAAAAAAACATTTGAAACGCAGGATATATTTTTCAAAGGCGATATCAACAAATGGATGCAATATATCAATTCGCAGAACCTGAAGGCATGCGTCCGCATTTCAGGCGTTGCCGAAGACTATGTGAAGCCCTACATCGCCGAAGCTATCAAAAATTTGCCGGCCGAAGATTTTATGATGACTTCGCCCCAATTGAACGAGAACCGTGTAGGCCTCTCTTCTGGTGGCATCATACAGCGTGGGCGCTACGAGAACTACTATTGTATGACTATCCCGGATGTGATAATGACCCGTATGAACCGCGGCGGAGACGAGTATGATATTAACGAAGACGATCCGCGCCTGCCGGCTATCGCTATCGGATTTACACCGGACGGAACTACTGACCGCGTCGAGTATTACGGCGTATCAATGAACTGGGAAAGACAACGTCACCTGCGTATTACATTGCCAATAATCAAGGAGGTAGATGGTAAAGGAAACAGCTACGATGTTAACGGAGGAAGATGGAACATTACCAATCCACTGGATAAAACTCCGGGAGTCAGCCACTCCAACATGATACGCCCACAATTTTCGATGGACGTGATGGTGAAATCTTGTATGTTCTCTTATTACAATCCGGTGACTTATGTGCTGAGCGAATCGCCGCTCCGTATTGTAAGCCAGGCCGAAACCGATCTGTTCCTGGCCGAAGTAGCTCTGAAAAACCTTGCTTCTACCGGTAAGACGGCAGGCGCTCACATTAAAGATGCCGTGAAACATTCTACCGACTACTGGTATATGATGAATGCGGCTCCGAATTATGCGGGAACCATGACGGATGCTACCAAAGCTATTTTAACCCCTACCAAGCCTTCCGCCGCGATTATTGATAATTACGCGAATAAGGTTCAGGGCGAATTTGACGCCGCCGCGGGAGTAGAGGGCAAAATGGAAATATTGATGCAGCAGAAATATATCCACCTCAACATAGCGGGAGCTTATGAAGCGTTTGCCGAACTGCGACGCACACGTCATCCGAAACTGGAACCGATAACTTGTATAATTCCCGCCAAGTCTTTAATAAACCAAACCATGATGCTGGAGCGTTTCACATTGCCGCCATCCGAACGGACAAACAACATGGAGTCGTATTCGGCAGTAATGGAAGACGACAAATGGGGTAATCCGGTATTCTGGGTACCACAATCTAAAGTCAGCGAGTCGTATTTCCTTCCGGCTGCTATCAAACCGTCGCTCCCTTAATAAATAAAGAGTTGCTCCCTGTTCGGAAACAACTCCTAATATAGTAAATAAACAGAGGCTATCCCAAATGGGGACAGCCTCTGTTGCGTTTACAATAAAAAATAGAGATAATTATCGTTTAGAGAATAATCGTTACTTCTGCAAATAAATGACGGGGCTATTCGAAAGCAAGAAAAACAAAGTGTATCTAAGCACTATACTATATCCTTATTTATCTACTACCCATTTTCATGCGATATTCTTTTTCAAAATAAGTAATTTATGATAATTAATGCAACATTCTCTTTGTCATCCTGAGGCACGAAGGATCTTGTTCCTTAAAAGCGGAACTGACAAGAGATGCTTCCTATCGTCAGCATGACAAAAACGAAAATTA
>BNXH01000091.1 GCA_025999435.1 Bacteroidia bacterium
TAATAGCCAGTTCGATATTCCCACCCAGTTCTTCGGTTTTTTGCATCACTTCCAGCTTCTCCGTTTCCTCGGTCGTGTAGGTCATGTATTCCTCGGCGCTGACCTCGGTGGCGTACACCGCCGACTGAACGCCGCCCAGACCAAACCACACCTCCTTGTATTTTCTTGAAGGGTTGTTGGCCATGTTGATGGAGAGGATTTGCCCCTTTTCCTTTTCGGTAAGTCCCAAAAGGGCTTGGATACTGTCGAACTTGTTCATGTATTTGCGCTGGTCTAACAGTATCTTGCAGTCGGAGTTGTTGATGATACTTTCCTTGACGATAGGCGAAGCGATAATATCATCGACTTCCTGGGTGACGACAACCGCCTCCCCGAAGAACTTCCGGACAGTCTTAAAGAGGTACTTGATGTACTCTGCCATACCCTCTTTGGCGATTGCCTTCCACGCTTCTTCAATTAGTATCATCTTCCTGATACCCTGCAACCTGCGCATCTTGCCTATAAAAACTTCCATGATGATGATGGTTACGATGGGAAACAGGATTTTGTGATCCTTAATCGCATCTATTTCAAAGACAATGAAGCGTTTAGACAGCAAATCCAACTGCTTTTCCGAGTTGAGCAGAAAGTCGTACTCGCCGCCCTGGTAGTAGGGTTCCAGCACGTTCAGGAAGTTAGCCAGGTCAAAATCCTTTTCCCTGACCTTCTTGGCGTCGAGTATGGCCGCATAGTCCGTTTTCACGAACTCGTAGAACGTGTTGAAGGAGGGTACGACCGATTTGTCGTATTTCAGCCGGTCGATATACAGGCTGACGGCATTGGACAGGGCGACTTCTTCCGCCCGCGAGGGTGGTTCGTTGTCGCGTTTCCAAAGGGTCATGATCAAGGTCTTGATACTTTCCCTTTTTTCAATGTCGAACACGCCGTCGTCGGTGTAGAACGGGTTAAAACTGATGGGGTTTTGCTCCGTGTAGGTGAAATACACGCCATCTTCGCCGTGTGTCCGGCGGTTGATGAAATTGCAAAGCCCCTGATAGCTGTTACCCGTGTCCACGAGGACGACGTGCGTCCCCTGTTCCCAGTATTGCCTCACGAGGTGGTTCATAAAGAAGGATTTCCCGCTGCCGGACGGCCCCAAAACAAACTTGTTGCGGTTCGTGGTAATTCCCTTTTTCATCGGAAGGTCGGAAATATCCACATGGAGGGGCTTTCCCGACACGCGGTCGCACATCCTGATGCCGAAGGGCGAGGGGGAGCTTTTGTAGTTGGTTTCCCCGGTGAAGAAGCACAGGGCGGGTTCGATAAACGTGTAAAACGATTCCTCCGCCGGAAAGTCCCCCGCGTTGCCGGGCATGGCCGCCCAGTAGAGCGTCGCGGCATCCACCGTGTTGTGGCGCGGCTTGCACTCCATTAAAGCCAACTGGCTGCCTACGTCGTTGCGGATATGCTTGAGTTCATCCGCGTCGTCGCTCCACGCCATGACGTTGAAGTGCGCCCTGACCGAAGTCAGCCCGAAACTGTGGGCTTCGTTCAGGTACTTGTCGATCCATTCCTTATTGATTTGGTTTCCACGACTATACCTTGAAAGCGACTGCATATTCCTTGCGGACTTCTCGAATTTCCGCAGGTTTTCGGCACTGTCATCCAAAAAAATGTATTGATTGTACACATGGTCACAGGAAAGCAGCAGGCCGACAGGCGCGGCAAACGAGAGCAGGCAGTCGCTTCTATCCGTAGATAGCTTTTCATAGCGCATGTCCGTCCCGACTTTGCCCGGCAGGTCTTCCACGTCCGACAGCGTGTGCAAACAGACCGTGTTACTGCCTATCCGCAAACCGTCGGCTCCGAGTTCCATATCCTGCAAGCAGGTGGTGTCGTCGAGCGACAGGGCAAAGTATTTTTCTATAAGCCCCGCGCTTTCCGGCGTTCCCGTGATTTCATCGGACGTTAAACGTGTCAGCGTTACAAACCCAGAATCGTTTACAATGCGCTCGAATTGCCCGACAGCCTCCATGAATTTTACCGCCGTGTCCTTATTGACTTCCTTTGGGATGATGTTACCCCGGCACAGGCTGGAAAAGTTGCTTTGCATGCGCATCCGCTCTTTCGTTGTTTTCGTCAGGTAGAGGAAACAGGTGTGGTTCAGGTAGGGACGTTCGTTAAAATGCCTTTCAAAAGACCGGGACAGGAAACTCATGTCTTCCCTGTCCGTTTCCGGCTTGTAGTTCTCTTTTGTGAACCAGTCCTGCTTTTGGATTACCGAGTAATCCGGCAACACCTTCACCGCTTTCGCCCATGCCGAGTGTATCGATTCATATTCGGCGGAGGTTACGGTAAACAGTTCGGGCAAGTCCACCCGAAAGGCGACCGTAATATCCGCGTCCTTTGAGATGATACAGCCGTGCTCCACCGAAAGCAAGGGGAACTTGCTTTCGATGGTGGCTGCTTTTAGTGTGTTACGCATACGCGGCCTCCTTTCTCTTACGGTGCAGGAAGAAGCGGCGCGAGTTCTTGCGGTTAATCAGATAACGCGGGTGCTGCCTTTTGGCCAGCAGCTTCATTAATCCGTGTTCCCCATACTTCGCATTGAGGTTAAACGTCAGCCATACCAACGCGGAAGCGGCCACAACACCAAAGCCGATGCAGAACCATTGATCGGCGCCCGCCATGTAGAGGATGATGAAAACGACGAACACGGCCAGCAGGCCGCCCGCAAAAATAAACAGGTACTGGCTTTTCAAACCCTTGAACTCGACGCTCTTTCCGATTCCTTTATTTATATTGTACTCCATTCTGTTAGTTGTTTGGAGTGATTATAAAAAGAAGGAGCGCAGGATGGTAGCAGCTACAATCAGGAAGATACACGCTCCGAACCACGACGCGGCAGTTTTCGACGTGTCGGGGTCGCCCGAACGGAACTTGTTATACACTTTGATGCCCCCTATCAGCCCCACAACCGCGCCGATGGCGTATATCAGTTTTGTGTCGAGTAGGTCAGCCCCCTTACGGGAGCTTTCCCCTCTAAGAACCGTACATGATACTTTCGCATCATACGGCTCAAGCAACGCATTGCTATTTTTACTGAAGAAATAGTTTTGCCTCATTTCCTACTAATTTTATTAGGTTTGAACTTCTTAGGTTTACATGAACTATGAATAAGAGTTTTGAACGGTTTGTCGTTGATGTTCTCCGTTAGGGTCGTCCATCGGCGACTGTTGTCGATTATCTCTCCACAGATAGGGCAGCACATCTTTTGATGAATCCATATCATAGGGAGCAAGTTATCAGTTTCGCGAAGCTCCTGCTCCGTTTCTTTAGCCTTGCGCCGCTTGTAATATGTAGCATCGGCAGGGTCGTATGGATTGGCATTCGTTTTCACACGCACATACTTCTGGATTGCTATGTTTGCCAACCTTTTAAGCGAGAGTGTATGCTCTTTTTGAGTCTTCTTGCTTTTGGTTATGGCAGCAAAGGTCCAATCGCGTCCATGCAGCTGTTTGAAGTATTTTTCCTTAATCCATTTCTTCCCTTTTTGAGGATGTCTGCGCTTTGCCCATTGCCACAGCGTCTTATGAATTTCATAGTCTACACGCGAGTATGCTTTTGAAGATGCCCCGTAGCGGTAATAGTTGCCCCAGCCAGGTATCATACGATTGAGCATTCTAATGACAGACGATGCTTTTGCCGACTTATTCCCTTTGACTTTCGTACGCATTTTTTCACAGAAATTCTTCATTGCATCCTTTGACGGCTTGGTAAGCAGTTTTCCGTTAGAGTATTTGCGGATATTGAAGCCGAGGAAGTCAAAACCCTCACTGATATGAGTGATTTTGGTCTTTTCTTCCGAGAGCATCAAACCACGTTCCTCCATGAACTGCTGCACAAGGGGAAGGATAATCTTTTCGATTGCCTCCTTGTCTTTGGCTGTGATAATGAAGTCGTCTGCATAGCGCACAAGATTGATTTTAGGCTTAATCCACTTGCGTCCATTCGGGTCAGGTTTCCAATAACCTTTTACTGCCTTTTTCACAAGCGATTGAAGTCCGTCAAGAGTCATGTTGGCGAGAGTGGGAGAAATTATGCCTCCTTGGGGTGTTCCCTCTTCGGTGGGGAAAAGTTCACCATTGAATACATAACCACTTTTGAGCCATTTACGCAGTATCATTTTATCCATAGGGATATTGTTGATAAGCCATTCATGGCTGATGTGATCGAAGCATCCTTTGATGTCGCCTTCCAGCACCCATTCGGGAGCGATTTCCTTTGACAAGACATTATGGCACTGGCTTATCGCATCTTGACAACTACGATATTTGCGGAAACCGTAAGAGTGTTGGTCACCTGTGGTCTCAGAAATAGGGTCGAGTGCCATAAGATAGAGAGCCTGCATTGCTCTGTCTTTCATAGTAGGAATACCCAAGGGGCGTTTCTTTCCATTCTTTTTCGGTATCTCCACGCGGCGCAGCGGCATCGGTTGATAGCCACGGCGTTTGAGCGTGTCGATTGCTTTGACTTTTGCCGCATCGGTCGACCACCTTATATGGTCAACACCTGCGGTGTTCTTACCTTTATTAGTAGTAACTCGTAATACAGCCAGATAGCGACCGTAGAACGAGTGGGTCAGCAACCATTGCAAAGATTTGACTTTGCCATGTCTGCCCTCCCTTTGAGCCTTTACAATACGCGCTTGCAGCTTCCGAACATAGTCTTCCGCCTTGTGTCGGTCGATGTTTCGCCAACGCTCGGTATAGGAGACTGCCCTGTTTTCAGGCGCACACGATGTTTTAATTTCGTTCATTTGCATTCCTTTCTTTGAAAGTTCTATAAGTTAATTGTAAAGAGTTACCATATGGAAGTGGGCACACTTTCGTGTCAGATGATGTTGTCTCTATCACACGTGACCGAGGCTCAATCCGTATCCGCTTCATTACAAAACGGCATTCGCTTTTTCCACTTTCCTATACCCGCATTCCATATAGGCTTGCCTTACGGCTCGCTTACCAACTCCGAAGAGTGGAAGAATACGGGCTTACCACGTTCCGTATAAGTGACAATAATGGGTTAGGTCTGTCTTATCCACCGGCAGTCATTATGTCCGTGCAACCCCACCTGCGCAGGGAGTTGACCGACTGCTTACCTTTTGGTTCAAGCCTATAGTTTCGCCTTTAGAGCGTAAACCGTCAACATCTTTTGGCTCGTTCTTCGTAACGACGTTTATCAGACATTCACATGAGTTGACCATACCACTAAGCCTTGCCCCTCGACAGATTGATGTTATCTGCCATTGACCTCGACTCGCGCTTCGGTCTATTCCTTTTAAGAAAGGGTACTTTGTCAGGACAGCTTCACACAACGGAATTACTTCCAATGCATGTGTCCTCAGGCTACTGCAAACGGAATTGCAGGTGCAATCAATTAGCTTCTCTAAGCTGTAGTCACACAATCACTTACACGACTTTCGTGTCACACACCGGGGTCGAAATAACTGGTGCCATGTTGGTCGCTTCGGTGATACCGCCGATACCGTTGCCTTGTGCGAAGGCGTTGGCAGCGGCAAGGATAGCCACCGCCGACATAAGAATCTTTTTCCTTGTCATTGCTAATTTGTTTTAAAGTGGCGGGCATGGGGCGGGATTAGTCCCCACACGCCGCCGGTG
>BNXH01000092.1 GCA_025999435.1 Bacteroidia bacterium
CTATAGAGTTGACTACGGGTTTCTCCGCATGAGCCTTTTGCAATATGTGAAAATTGGATAAATTCTTTATTCCCATTTCTTTCAAATCCTTCGGCTATATTATCCATAATAGAACCGGATGACGCTCTTATTTGATCACGCAGGCGAAAATCTTTGGAAAAATCCCTTTGATTGGTCAATAAATAAATTTCTTTAGCAAATTCTCTGGCTAATCTCCAAACTTCCAAATCTTCGAATTGATCTATTCGCCCCATTCTCTAACCAATCTTTAAATTTTTAAACTTTGAATCTTTAAATCAATAAGAACCCGTTCTTTATTACTTTTTCCACAATATTCATCCCAATATGATAAGGCAGGAACTTATAGGATGGATACTCCAATATAACCAAATCCCCTTGTTTACCGACATCGATACTGCCTATCTTATCTGCTCGTCCTACTGCTGCCGCGCCGTTAATTGTGATTGCGGTAACCGCCTCCTCCGGCGAAAGTTGCATATAAATACAAGCCAAAGCAAACAACAATGAGATGGAGTTTGTAAAACTACTCCCGGGATTCAGGTCGGTAGCCAAAGCGACAGCACACCCCGAATCGATCATATATCGTCCTCGTGCATAATGCTCTTTTAAGGAAAACGCCGTGCAGGGCAATAATGTGGCGACCGTATTACTTCCTGCCAGATCTTGTATCCCCTTATCTGATGCCTGCAACAAATGATCGGCAGAAAGAGCACCTAATTCCACAGCCAGTTCGGCGCCACCTAAGGTTACAATCTCATCTGCATGGATTTTAAGGTAGAAACCCAGATCACGGGCTGCTGTCAGATACCTGCGGGATTGCTCTATGTCGAACACATTCCGTTCACAAAAAATATCGCAGCAATCGGCCAGATTCTTTTCTTTCACTTCCGGCATTACCTCACGGATCATATAATTGAGGAAATCATCTTCCCTCCCTTTATATTCTTGTGGTGTAGCATGCGCTCCCATAAATGTGCTGACTATGTCTACAGGATGATCTTCGTTCAGAGCTTTCATCGCTTGCAGCTGCTTGATCTCGGCCTCTTTATTCATACCGTAACCGCTCTTGCCTTCCACTGTGGTTACACCCATAGCCAGCATCGAATCGAGACGTTTACGTCCTATTTCTTTCAATTCCTCAAAAGAAGCTTTACGGGTAGCATTCATTGTATTATGGATACCTCCGCCACGTTCCATAATAGACATATAGCTATCGCCACGCATACGCCACGAAAACTCTTCTTCCCTGTAACCTCCAAATATAAAATGAGTATGTGAATCGACAAATCCGGGTAAAACTGCTTTTCCCGTTGCATCTATCACCTGATGATGCGGATAATTTGCTAATGAAGGGCAATCTTTTCCCACATACGAAATAGTACCATCTGTGATGATGATAGTACCATTCTCAATCACCGAAAGGTCGGACATTTCCTTCCCCTTCTTTGCTGAGAAACCGCTACAAGTCACCAGCTGTGATGCATTCCTTATAATAATATTGCCTTTTCTCATATTCTGTTTTTAATATTGGCACATCGGCACATTTTCAAATTGTTCCCCCTTGGGGGCTAGGGGGCTCTCATTCCATCAGATGAGTTTCTAATACCTGTTTTGTTGAAAAATCTTCCAACCCCAAATAATAAGCTGCCGTATCAATCAGTGCATCCATTGGTATAAGTCCAATGATCTCTGCACCTACAATGCCCACTCCATAACGATTCGCTTCGATACGTACTAGTTCATGGGCGCGGTAGATAGCCGTTTTGGTGAAATCGGTCAGATTCATCGACACTTGCACAATACCCCTGTCAGTCAATTCTACACCCATCGCCTTACAAAAACGCAAACCTCCACCAAGGAAACGAACTTTCTTAGCAATGGCATCTGCTATCTCAAGTTTATTCGTATTCAGATTTACATTGTACGCCACTAACGGCATGCGAGCCCCAATAACAACAGCTCCGGCTGTAGGATGCGGTTGTTCCGGGCCAAAATCAGGTTTCCATTCAGGCAAAGTCATTTTATCTTTCAATCCTTCAAACTCGCCTTTGCGGATAGCGGCAAGGTTCTCACGATGAGGGGCGGAAGCCGCTTTCTCATACAAGAATACAGGTAAGCCATATTTATCGGCTACTTCTTTTGCGACTTCTTTCGACATAGCAACAGCCTCATCCATCGATACATTTCGAATAGGGATAAAAGGTACTACATCTACAGCACCCATCCGCGGATGTTGCCCTTTATGTTGGTTCAGGTCTATTTCTTCTATAGCTATGCCAATAGCTTCTACAACCGCTTTCTTCAGAGCTTCGGGTTCACCGACGACAGTAACAACCATCCGGTTATGATCTTTATCTGTACTGTAATCCAGAAGTTTTACACCCTCTTTTGCGCGGAATGCACCGGCTATTTTTTCTACTTTCTCAAGGTCGCGTCCTTCACTGAAATTAGGCACGCATTCTACAATTTTATTTGAGCTCATGATATATTATTTCAGGATTTAAAGATTCAAGGATTTAAAGATTGTTGATTACTTGCTACTTGCTACTGACTACTGACTATTACCCGTATTTCTCCTCATCTCTCATTCTTTCATATTCTTCGGTGGTCATTATTGCCAGCGATTCGTTTATACAGTCCCAGACACTGACATAGTTTTCGGAAATAACAATATGGCGTTTCCATCCCGTAAATTTGCCGTATAGCATCAGTGTACAAATATCTGTAGGAGTAATAAACTCGCCTGTCCCGGCAGCATGTGAATGAACACTTGCTACAATTTTTTTACTCTCGTCCTGATCTTCCAGTTCAAACTTAATGGGAATCAGGTTTCTGTGTATCTCCTTCTTCTCTATTAAATTATCCTGCTTATCGAAAGTCATCAAGTAATCGTTTCCAAACAAGACTACTCCTTCTTTCTTTGGGCCGGTAAGTACATACACCTTTCTTTCATCCTTATAAATTACAGGAATAAGATTGAAACTAGCATTCGTATATTTTTTGAATAAGGTGTCTTGCTGAATCTCTTGCAGAGCTGTCGTACGCATCGTATAAAGCTCTTTTTCATCTTGCTTGAAATCCCTTTCCTTAAAATCTATCGTTGCGGTCTCAACCACTTTTATATCACCGAACGACACTACTCCGATTACTTTAGGGTTTTCTCCTTTCGAGAAAAACAGGCACTTTGGGGTATCTTTTTCTATATAAGTGAAGTAGCCTCCTATGCGAGCTTTTTCTTTAAAACTTTCAAGAAAAATATCCGTACCATGCCATGCAGCCATCTCCAGCCTGTATAAATACTTGCCTTCTTCTGTTATTTCTTGTGCTTTTTTCTCCAGATCAATCTGCTGAGAAAAAGCATTGATAGCGAAAAATGATAATATAATTATGATTAACCCTTTCATTATTTTTAATCTCTATTCCTTACAAAGTTTTGTTATAAAATCATCGTCGGCGATATATGGCATTGTGATGTGGTATCCGCCAGCGTGTGATTGGTTGAAAGATTCACAGGTCTCTATGGCATGTTCGTTCCGTGCCCATGAACGGCGCGCCACACCTCCCATCACATCCCACAACATAGATGAACGGATAATTTCATCGACACGCTCACTGCCATCGCAAACCATGCCGAAGCCTCCGTTTATAGACTTCCCGATACCTACTCCCCCTCCATTATGCAGAGCTATCAGGCTCATACCCCGGGCAGCATTTCCGGCGAAGCACTGTACAGCCATATCAGCCATCACATTGCTGCCGTCTTTTATATTTGCCGTTTCGCGAAAAGGAGAATCCGTACCGCTAACATCATGATGGTCACGCCCCAACATAATAGGCCCCACTTCCCCATCCCGAACGAGCTTATTGAAACGCAAAGCTATGTTCATGCGTCCTAAGGCGTCCTGATAAAGAATACGCGCCTGAGTGCCCACAACCAATTGATTCTTTTCGGCATCACGAATCCAATTATAATTATCTTGATCTTGTCCTCTGCGATCAGGATCGATACATTCCATCACTGCCCGGTCTGTCTTTACCAGATCTTCGTGTTTACCGCTCAGGCATACCCAACGGAACGGCCCGTAACCATAATCAAACAATTCAGGCCCCATAATATCTTCTACATAAGATGGCCAGATGAATCCATCTTTTTCATCTACTCCGTTTTTGGATATTTCTTTCACTCCGGCATCGTAAATAGCTTTCATAAAAGAATTTCCATAGTCGAAAAAATAAGTCCCTTTATCTACCAATTTACGAATAACCTCGAAGTGGCGTCTCAACGATTTATCTACCAGCTTTCGGAATGTATCCCTGTCTTCTTTCAACAGACGGGTACGTTCTCCGAAAGAAATACCTGCCGGACAATATCCGCCTTCATATGCTGCGTGGCACGAAGTCTGATCGGACAACAAGTCGATATGTATCCTGTTTGTTTCCGCGTATTCCAACAGGTCGATAACATTGCCGTGATAAGCTATCGAACAAGATTTTTTCTTCCTTCTCTCTTCCAATGCCAATTTAAAAGCATCTCCGGCATCATTTACAACATGATGTACCCAGCCTTGCTTTTCGCGGGTTTCTATACGCGAATAGTCTACCTCTGCCGTAATAGATACCGCTCCTGCTATATCAGCAGCTTTGGGTTGGGCTCCGCTCATTCCTCCCAACCCGGAAGAGACAAATAAATATCCTTTAAGGTCTTCATCCAGAGGAATGCCTAATTTAATGCGTCCTGCGTTCAACAGGGTGTTGAATGTACCGTGCACAATCCCTTGTGGTCCGATATACATCCAGCCTCCGGCTGTCATCTGCCCATAATTGGCAACACCCATTTGTGCAGCGACTTCCCAATCGGCCTGATTATCGAACATCCCGACCATCATCGAATTGGTTATTATCACACGGGGAGCATCGGGCTTTGATCTGAATAATCCCAATGGATGACCGGATTCTATGACTAAAGTTTGCTCCTGGGTGAGTATTTCCAGATATTTTTTTATCAAGCGGTACTGCATCCAGTTTTGACAAACCTGCCCGGTTTCCCCATATGTAACCAATTCATATGGATAGAGAGCTATATCGAAGCATAAATTATTATCTATCATCACCTGAAAAGCTTTTCCTTCAATACAATTTCCTTTATATTGATCGATTGGCTTCGGATAAATATCCCCTTGCGGACGATAACGATAACCATAAATGCGCCCATGGGTTTTCAACTCTCCAAGAAATTCCGGAGCTAATACTCCGTGTAACTCTTTCGGAATATAACGTAAGGCATTCTTAAGGGCTATTTCCGTCTGAGACAAACTGAGGTTAAACATCCGGTCAGGCGCACGGCGTATACCTTCTATAAAAGATGGATAGTCTGGTATTGCATTGTCGAGTCTGAGTTCCACGCTCTTTGATTTTAGGTCTAACTGATTTTCCGAAGATAGGATTTATATTTTTCACAAAAAAAAAATAAACAATATTTCTCAGGGCAAACGCATCAAATTTTTGTTGTTAATTCGGGAATAAGTACTATTTTTCCGAAGAAAACGCTTTATGGAAAGTCCCCTTCGCTATTTTTCAACCCTTACGGACCCTCGTGTAGAAAGAACTCGCGAGCATGATCTTGAAGATATATTAT
>BNXH01000093.1 GCA_025999435.1 Bacteroidia bacterium
TATTGTTTTTTTAATTCTTCCTCTTGTCTTGCCTGAGCTTTCACCTGAGCCTCCTGCATTTTCACCTGGAATTTAGCGGCCGGGTTTTCAATTACAAATTTATCTTTTTTGAAAGCAGCAGCAATAGCAGCCATAAATGCAGAAGAATTTATTTTTTCTTTCGAATCCGGACCATATACTTGTTGTACAATACCCGGGAACATTTGGCTAGAGATAGAGCCTCCTACAGAAAGACCTACCATATAAGCTTTCTTCGATTCAGGAGCGTTAACGGCTTCTTGAAGACCTTTAAGGAATTCGTTTGTATTTCTTTCATTTGCTTTAGAAACAGAATCTAATTTATGTTTCATTTCTTTTTCCAAAGATGTCTTTTTAGCAGCATCGCTTTCAGCTTCTATTTGTCTCAAATAAGAACCTCTGATGGCTGAAGTATCGCTTACCAAACCCATTTGTTGAAGGTGCATAGACAAACCTTGTTCGTAAATGCTGGCTCCAAAAGCATAAGAAATAGTATCTATATCTGTTTTCAAAGAAACGTTTGTAGAAACATTTCCGCCACAAGATGTAAATAAAGCGCCAAGAGCAACAAAGGCTCCAAGGGCAACAACTTGAATTTTTTTCATGTTTTGACTAAAAAATTATATTAAACAATATCTAAAACTTCTACTTCGAATACTAAAGTCGAATTTGGCTCGATAGTCTGTCCTGCTCCCGACTTGCCATAAGCAAGGTTTGAAGGGATAAACAATTTCCATTTCGACCCTACAGGCATAAGCTGTAAAGCTTCTACCCATCCCGGAATCACCTGATTTACACCAAATGTCGCGGGTTGTCCGCGCTCTACCGAGCTATCGAATACTGTTCCGTCGATAAGTGTACCATGATAGTGGCATTTCACCTGGTCGCTAGCAGTAGGAATAGCTCCTTCGCCTTTTTTCAATATTTCGTATTGCAAACCGCTAGGCAGAGTCACTACTCCGGGTTTGCTTTTATTGATCGCCAAAAATTCTTCTCCTGCTTTCAGGTTCAAGTCAAGCTTTTCGTCTTGTAATTTACCAAAGTAGTCATTCAATAATTGTTGTGCTTCTTCGTAAGACAGTTCTGCCGGCGCACCGTTTATTGCGTCCTGCATTCCTTTCAGGAAAGACTCGAAATTCACGTTTTTTATGCCTGAGTTCATAAAATTATTACCAATACTTAATCCCAGAGCATAACTTACTTTATCCATATTCAATTCTGTTTTTTTATTAGTCTTGTGAATCAGATCGATAGACAAAAACTACTCGTTTATTTAATTTGCCAACAAAAGTAACTCTTTTCACGATACAACAACAAGTTTTAGTGTCTAAAAAACTATATTTGTACAAGATACTTACATTTTTTAATAGTTTATGAAACATCTCGTTGTATTAAGCGGAGCAGGAATGAGCGCAGAAAGCGGCATAGCTACTTTCAGAGACTCGGGCGGAATGTGGGAGCAATACCCGATAGAGGATGTGGCGACTCCCGAAGGTTTCAGACGTAACCCTCAGTTGGTTCTCGATTTTTATAATGCAAGACGCAAAGCGGCATTCGAGGCAAAGCCCAACGGGGGACATATCGGATTGGCTGAAATGGAAAAAGATTTTAAAGTTTCTATTATAACACAGAATGTGGATGATCTTCACGAAAGGGCCGGCAGCAGCAATGTATTGCATCTGCACGGTGAATTGAGCAAGGTACGCTCCACTGCCGATCCGTCGTCGATCTATACGCTTACACCCGACAAGCCTGAGATTCATATAGGAGACAAATGCGAAAAGGGTTCACAGCTCAGACCGCATATAGTCTGGTTTGGCGAGGCGGTACCTATGATAGAGAAAGCAATAGAGACAGTAAATACTGCCGATATACTGGTTATTATAGGCACATCGCTAAATGTATATCCGGCAGCAGGACTCCTGAATTATGCCAACCCGGACACCCCTGTCTATCTCATCGATCCGAAAGAGGTCAATGCTCACAGGCAAGGTATTCACTTTATACAAAAAGGTGCATCGGAAGGTGTGGAGGAGCTGAGAAGGTCATTGAAATAACAAAAGGGGCTATCCCAAATGTCGGATAAGCCCCTTTTTGTCTTTATATCATTTATCTATTCCTTCCAGTTCAAGCAGGAAAACATAGTTGAGAGCAATGTCCTTCAAATAGTCGAACCGTCCGCTGGCTCCTCCGTGACCAAATTCCATATTGGTTTTCAATAAAAGGATATTATCATCGGTTTTCATATCCCTTAGTTTAGCCACCCATTTGGCAGGTTCGAAATACTGCACCTGACTATCGTGAAGCCCTGTCGAAACCAACATATTCGGGTAGGCTTTCTTTTCTACATTTTCGTAAGGGCTATAGCTCTTCATATAGAAATAAGCGTCCTTGTCTTTCGGATTACCCCATTCGTCAAACTCGTTTGTTGTCAACGGAATGCTTTCGTCCAACATGGTATTTACCACATCCACAAACGGAACACCGGCTATAACCCCATGCCACAGATCAGGTCGCATATTGACTATTGCACCTACGAGCAAGCCTCCGGCACTGCCGCCCTGAGCATACAAGTGTTCTTTGCCGGTATATTTTTCTTTGACAAGGAACTCGCCGCAATCGATAAAGTCGGTGAATGTATTGATCTTCTTTTGCAGCTTTCCATCTTCATACCACTGACGTCCCATTTCCTGACCGCCCCGTATATGGGCAATCGCAAAAATAAAGCCTCTGTTCAACATGCTAAGGCGATTGCTGCTGAAACCTGCATCCATACTGGCGCCATAACTTCCATAACCGTACAGAAGCAATGGAGACGAGCCGTCATCTTTTTTCATTCCTTTTTTATACACCAGCGAGATCGGTACCCGTGTACCATCTTTTGCCGTAGCGTAAAGCCTTTCGGTCTGATAATCCTCTTTATTGTAGCCGCCGACTACTTCCTGTTCCTTCTTCAACGTCTTTTCATGCGATACCATGTTGTAATCGAATGTCGAAGACGGAGTAGTCATCGAGGTATAGCCATAACGCACGATATTGGTGTCGTACTCCGGATTGGAAGATGTATATGCCATATAGGTAGGTTCACCGAAATCGATATAATGTTCGCTTCCGTCTTTCAGCTGACGAATGCGCAATTGCACCAATCCTTCCTTACGCTCTTCGATAACGATGAAGTCTTTAAACTCGTCGATGCTTTCTATCAAAACATCGGCTCGATGCGGAATGTATTCTTTCCAGTTTTCGACTCCGGTCTTATCCAACGGACATTCCATGATCCGGAAATTCTGAGCATCCTTATTTGTAAGGATCAGGAACTTATCTTCCAATGGAGTTATATCATACAATACATCTTTCATACGGGGTTGGAAAGACTTAAATGCAGATGCCGGTTTATCGGCTTCGATAAAGAAGGTTTCGGAAGACATTGTCGCTCGCGACTGAACGAAGATATATTTCTTATTCTTTGTTTTGCCAACGCCAATATAGTTGCTTTTGTCTTTTTCTTCATACACCGTAACATCCGATGCAGGATCTGTACCTAACACATGACGTTTGATCTTTTCGCCAAGTAGTGTAACCGGATTTTTAGAAGTATAAAATATAGTTTTATTATCGCCAGCCCATACCGAACCTCCGCTTGTATTTGGAATGGTTTCTTTATAAATCTCACCTGTTTCCAGATTTTTAAAATAAATCGTATATTGCCTGCGGCTCACTTCATCTACACCATATGCCATCAGTTTATTGTCGTCGCTGAACGACACCCCCCCAATATTATAGTAAGAATGTCCTTCAGCCATTTTGTCTACATCGAGGAGTATTTCTTCGGCAGCTTCGAGGCTACCCTTTTTCCTGCAATATTTGTAATATTCCTTACCTTCATCGGTACGTGAGTAATAGAAATACCCATTCCGGAACACAGGCACGCTTTCATCTTTTTCTTTTATCCTGTTTTTCATTTCTGAAAACAGGTTGTTCTGGAATTCGACAGTGTTACCCATGACTGTATCAAGATAGGCATTTTCGGCTTTCAGGTAGTTCACTACTTGCGTACTATCGGGACCTTTACCAAAATAGTCATACATCCAGTAGTAGTTATCGACAACAGTATCTCCGTGGATAATGCGTAGATGCTCTTTTTTCTCAGCTACGGGAGCGGTCGCTTTTTGAAACACACTCTTATTATTTGTTGTACACGCCATAAATAAAAATAGACTTAAAATGTAAATTATCGACTTTTTCATAGGCTTTATAATTTTATTCACATCAAATGTAGATAGATCATTTAAATTGTCAAAGTATCCGGAATATAAAAATAAAAATATTGCGATACCAAATACCGGGTTATAACGTAAATAGTATCCGATCTACCATCTCAGGATAATGCGCTCTCCGAGTGCTTTTGCCAACGCCTTTTTTATGTCTTCGAAATCTTTTATCCGGCGCATCAGGTCGATGGCAGCGTCCCAATCGCCGGCCTTTTGCTTTTGCTCCATCTCTTCTTTTATATCTTTTATGCGTTTAGTTATATGGGCATCTTTCAGTTCTGTCAGTACACGGGGAACATTCTTTAACAGATGTTTTCCTTCTGCCATAGGAGTATCGTCCTGTTTGGCGTTTTCACCAAATTGTTTCGTGTGAACCTTACTCAATTGATACCTGTCTCCGAGCAGTTCCGCTGCTATTTTACTTATTTGCTGATCGGGATGTGCCAAAAAGAAACGGCTCGGAATAAAGGTTTCTTCATGGGCATGCGCTATTGCATCTTCTAGCATTTGAGTATAAAGCGGGTGTGAGAACCACATGCCATCCCGTTCCAGATCGAACTTCACATAGTCTATAACCGTCATCGAATCACTGCTTACCTCCTGTCCTTCTTCCAGCAGCGGCTCTTTTCCAAAGCGGACTATGTAGTACAGGATCGCAAGTTCGAATTTATCGATCGCTGTCTTTTTTACAACGGCTTTGGTATTGCTTACAGTGGGTTGCGACAGATCGTTATTTACTGCCGACAATTCCGGTTCTATTTTCGGAACGGGCTGTTTTTCCAGATAGGCAAGACGTTTTTTGTTCACCTCCTGCACCAATATGCGTTCATCTACATCGAGCAGGATACTGCAATCTTTGATGTATACCGCACGTATAATATTGTCGGGTATAACAGATATACTGTTTACGATGTCTGATATCAGCGACGCCCTTTTTATAGGATCATTTCCGGCTTCGTCGAGCAATAGTTTTGTCTTGAAGCGGATAAAATCGACTTCATTGTTTTTGATGTATTTCGACAGCGATTCGGCATTCTGTTTACGGGCGAACGAATCGGGGTCTTCACCATCGGGTAACAGGATGACTTTGATGTTTATACCCTCTTCCAGCAACAAGTCTATCCCTCTCAGTGCGGCTTTTATACCTGCGGCATCGCCGTCGTAGATAACCGTCACATTGTTAGTAAAGCGGTGTATCAGTCTGATTTGTCCATTCGTAAGAGCCGTTCCCGACGAGGCCACAACATTTTCTATCCCGGCCTGATGCAT
>BNXH01000094.1 GCA_025999435.1 Bacteroidia bacterium
AAATGTCGAAATCCATGAGAAACGTTGGATTGTGGAGAGAACCATAGCTTGGACGCTTAACAATAGGAGGTGCTCTAAAGATTATGAAAGAAAAACCGAAAATGCGAATGCCTTTGTTTGTATTGCTGATATTCGTAGATTGACAAGGATAATTTAATTCAAACAGATTCTAAAACAGGCTCTAAGTAATCAATAATTTTTTTAGCTTTGTAATATATACTGTGTGTCGATTCTGGATGATAAACAAGTTATAACCGATATTACTGCAAATAATAAATTAAATTGAAAATAATGAAAAAACTAATACTTTTTGTAGCTTGTTTGCTATTGGTAGCACAAGCGTATAGCCAGCAAGCACTGGGAAAAGGTTCGGAGATTGTTTCTCCCGAAGTACATGCAGACAATACAGTAACCTTTCGCTTGCAAGCCACAAATGCTAAAGAAGTGAAATTGACCGGCGATTGGATTCCCCGTAAAGACTGGACTACCCCTACTGTGGATATGGTGAGCGATGGTAACGGTTTATGGGTATATACTACTGAAACTCTCCCTTCAGACTTGTATAGCTACATGTTTTTTGTAGATGGTGTTGAAGTAAGAGACCCGAACAATGTATACCTGAACAGGGATGTGGCAACTGTATCGAATATATTTATTACCGGTAATGGAAACGGAGATTTGTATAAAGTGCAAAAAGTACCTCATGGGTCTGTTACACGCCGTTGGTACGACTCTTCCGGGAATAATATGTCGCGGCGTATTACTATATATACTCCTCCGGGTTATGAAACAAGTAAGGAAAGCTATCCTGTGCTATATCTATTGCATGGTATGGGTGGCGATGAAGAAGCTTGGATGGCTTTAGGGCGTACGTCCCAAATTTTGGATAATCTTATTGCACAAGGTAAAGCTAAGCCTATGATAGTGGTGATGACGAACGGTAATGTCGTACAGGAAGCAGCTCCGGGCGAATCTTCCTTAGGGTTGTATAAGCCTGCGTTCCAACTTCCTCATACGATGGATGGGAAAATGGAAGAGACATTTCCGGAGGTAATAAGTTTTGTGGAAAGTAACTACCGGGTAATTACCGACAGGTCGGGCAGGGCTATTGCAGGATTGTCGATGGGTGGATACCATTCTTTGCACATATCGCGTTATTATCCGAATATGTTCGATTATATAGGTTTGTTTTCTCCGGCAATTCTGCCTTCGCAAGGAGTGAACTCTAAAGTATATGAAGATATTGACGGAACATTGGCCGGACAAATAAGAAATGGATACCGGTTGTACTGGATAGGTATCGGTAAAACAGACTTCTTGTATAAAGCAGTAGAAGAATACAGGGCAAAGTTGGATAAGCTTGGAGCGAAGTATACGTATGTAGAAACCGAAGGTGGCCATACATGGAGCAATTGGCGGGTTTACCTGTCTCAGTTCTTGCCATTGCTGTTCAGGTAAGATAAACCATTATGATAAAAGAATGAGGGTGTGTCAGAAGGCCTTTTGACACATCCTCATTTTAGTTTAAACCGAATTTTGAAGAGTATTTCGGCTGGTCGTAGGTTGTATGAATAGTAGTATCTTCCTATATCGCTATAGGAGGTAGATATGTATTTTTTTGTGTTGAATATGTTGGTATAGTCGAGGGAAAGCTCTATCTCTTTTAGTTTATATTTGACAGAAATGTCACCAAACCACATGGAACGGCTTCCTGATTGTATGGCATTGTTGTAAAAATTTTCACAAGAAACAGTCGCTGTAAGTTTTTTTATTGGAAATAGGTTCACATTTATTTTTTGCGATAGAGTGCGTATATTGGGCAAATCTTCTTTGTTCGATTCTATTTTACTTTTGCTCCATGCTATATTGAGGGTGTAATTGATGTTCGCAAAGCCTTTAAACCGGGTTGTGAAATTGGGGGATACTGAGATGTATTGATATTGATAATCGGAAATGGTACCCTGGCTAAGTTGCGATGAACTTGAATAGGCGTATCTGCTCCCGATAGAGACAGAAGACGCTAGTGCATCTATATCTTTCCCTATTCTCATGCTGAGATCAAAATTTTCACTTGTATTCGGATGTTCAATTGACGATTTTACTCTGAGTATTCCCTGATACATATAGTCGTTGAGTAGATTAGACCGCGTATTCCGGTATGAAGCAAATATATTTCCGAAAAGGGTAGTCAGCGGATTCTTATACATCAGGTGCCCCATTGCGGAATGGCTGCGCCCCTTACTTAAAATGTCGTCATTTCTCAGGAGATTACGATACGAGGTCATAATATATCCGGTATATGCTTCGCGAATCCCTCCGATACTATTGTTGTAGTTATAGTTTGCGTAAGTAGACCAGAACGGTGAAATTTTATAATTGATGAATACAGATGGAGTTACGTATAAATAATTGGAATTTTTAGTATTGCCGGATATTTGATCATTCCGATGCAGTAAAATATATCTTGCCGGAACAGTCAGGCTTATATTTATCTTGGATGTCGGGCTATACCTGTATGTAGGTGAAAATACCCATTCATATTTATTCCAATTCAAGTTGTTTTGTAACGAATCGGGTGCTATAACCTGATTATTTGTTTCAGCTTGTAGTCCGGTCTTTAAATGCTGCATGTCACTTCTGATTTCTACTCTATAATCTTGGCTTATATCTCCGCTTTTACCCCACGAAACAGCATTGCGCGTGGAAAAATTGCTTAGATCCATTCGTTGTTTCATGTTTCCATCGGGTGAACTGAGATTAAACAGATCGCCGTATAATAAGGGATAAACACTGAGAGTTTGAGATATATCCCTATATCCGAAAAACGAATTAACTTTCACTGTGCCATTCTCCTTCACTTTTGTCCAATCCATAGTATTGCTTATGCCAAATACCGGATTATGTAAATGCTGTCTTATGCTATCGTCAGTGAATGCGTCTCCACGTTCCCTGTCCCATTCTCCTTCCAGTTTTAGCAGATTGTTGAAATAGAATTTTTCGGTATTGGCATTCAATTGAATATCTGTTCCTAATCTGTTCTTATACAGTCCGGATTGCATCGTTTCGCTTACGGCCAATATACTATCGCCCGGCAGGTAATATTCCGAATACGAATAACTGTTTTTTTCCGGTCTGTCATACAAATAATTAATATTTGTAGTAAGGGTATAGTCTTTGTTTAATTTTCGCAGATCATTTATCGAACCCAAGTGTGCATTATTGAACAAATGACGCTGTTGACTGATTGCCGGAGGGGTAGGGCCGGGGATACTCAACATCTTATTGCTGCCCATATCATTCATATCATTGGAATAAAAAGAATTTATTTCCCTCGATACATCCCTCCCTGTATTGTCTCCTTTGTACATGATTATATCCTGCCTGTTCTTTGCAAATAACATGCCTACGACTTCGTTACTTAGCAAGAGGGGGGAGGCTCCTGTTCCGGCTTGTGCGTTAGCCGTGAAAATACCTTTCGCCGAATCTTTTAGTTTCAGGTTTAGAGCTGCATGCTCCGATACTTCTTTGCCGTTCAGCGCTTTTATAGGCTGGTGGTTTTCGAGAACCTGTACTGTTGCCACTTTGCCGGCATCTATGTTGTTCGTGGCTATACCATACTTTCCTTGCAACAAATCCATATCTTCTATGTAGAATTTGTTTATAGGCTTGTCCTGATATAATATAGCGCCGTTTTCCTGTACTTGTATGCCCGGCATCTTTTTTAAAACGTCGCCAATGGTTCTGTCATTCCTGTCGGTAAAACTTTCGACGAGGTAATTCAATGTGTCTCCTGTTTGCCTTATCTTGGGTGGTTTTATTCTTACCTCGTTCAATGTTATCGCCTCACTTTCTATATAAAAGTCAATCGTTTGACTACGATTACTTACTGTGCAAAATTGTTTCTTCAAATTAAGTCCTGATACTGTTACTACAATGCTGTCTTTGTTTCCTGTATATTTTATTTCATATCTGCCTTTGCCGTCAGTCATCGCATAATTCAGCATAATTGCTTTACCGGGTTCCGAAACGGATATGTTAGCAATGTCGACCGGTTCTTTTGTATCGGCATTGTATATGGTTCCTCTTATCACGGTTTGCGAATGAGCAAAAGTGCAAACCATGATACATATTATCAATATGTATTTTCCCATAGGGTTATTCCGTTTCTAATTGGAGATATTCGTTCAGGTTTCTTTTGCTTACCAGAGTTACATTTCCCCCGTTAATGTTGATGGCCATACCTTCGCTCTGTTTAGCCTTAACTTTAGCCAGGTCTTTCCGGCTACAATTGATGTATTCCTCTTCGGCCATGTCGATATTCACAGGTGTTTGAAGTTGCTCCAAACCTATAATCTCGAAAGAAAAAATATTATCTGTGTCTGATGCTTTGAGTATTAAGCCGGGTAAGCCGTATAGTTTCCAAGGGCCGTCATTGACAGGTATTTCGGGAGTAAACCATGCTTCATAGTTGCGCCCTCTGAAAGAACCGGTGGATTTTTGGCATAGATAACCCAGCACAGTTAGTGTATCAGAGGTGATATTCCATTGTTGCGAGGTGTTTTTTTCCGTGCATTTATATCTTTGCGTGCCATCACCCCTATCGGTTATAATAACTTCCTTATCTTGTCTGTTTTTGTATAATTTGGCCGTTTCTCCCCGCGATGTGGATTCAAAAGTTGTTCCGCCTTTTCCATCTAATATCGAAGCATCTTGATCTTTTAGTACGGATAGACTTTTTATATTACTCGGATTCATACTATTGGTCATCATTTTTCCAAAGATAGAGTCTCTTTTTATGCGTGTGCCATCATAATACAAAGACACCTTAGATCCTATATCCAAAGTCATGGTATCTGTCGCCTGCAACTCTTCTTTATCTATTATAAGTGGTTGTGTGAATTTGTAATAACATCTGATCGTAGCTGCATCCAACGTGTTGATTTTGATGTCTTTTTTACTTTTTTTCGTCACAGTTATGTTCGATGCCGTGGTTTGGCCTCCATTGGTTGTGCCTGTACCCGTTATAACTACTTGGGCAAAACCTGATGATGCGATTATAAATAAGACTGAAAGTAGAATTGTTTTTTTCATAATAGAGTTTATATTTAATAAAAGATTATTCTATTTATATATAGTTGATTTTTTAACCACAGAGTTGCACCGAGTTAAATATCACGGAGTTACACCGTGATACACCGTGAACCATAACTCCGTAAACTCTGTGGTTAATTGTTTGTTTATGAAATCCATAAATCTTT
>BNXH01000095.1 GCA_025999435.1 Bacteroidia bacterium
ACGCCCGCAAGGTCAGGGAAACGGTGGAACTGGTCAGCGAAATATCGCAGATATATTCCACCAGTTTCAACAGGATGCTGACGGATAAGAACTTCACGCCGGCGGAACTGGAAGCCATCGGGGAAGGGTACGCCAAACTGCTGAAAGAGAGCGGCAACCTGCTTTCGGATATAAAGGATATCGTTTCGGCCTCCAACGGGCTTTCCATGACCGACGCCGAGCGTATGAACGTGATAGGCGGGATACATGCCAAAATGGTAGAGTACCGCAACCTTGTCCGGTACTATTCCCAAAAGAGTATCTCCGTTTCCTTTATCCGCAGCCGGGAATCGGGCGACATGGAGCGGGTACGCGCCCTGTATGGTAATCCATCCGAAAGATACTGGTAATTATGGTACTGCTTGCAATAGATTTTGAGAACCTGCACCAGCTTCTTCGGAACCTGTACCAGGAAATGATGCCCCTGTGCGGCGGCATGGTGGGTGTGGCCAAGGGCTTGGCAGGCTTCGGCGCACTGTTCTACGTGGCCTGCCGCGTATGGCAGGCTTTAGCCAGGGCGGAGCCGATAGACGTATATCCGCTGTTAAGGCCGTTTGCGATTGGCTTATGCATTATGTTTTTTCCGACGGTGGTATTGGGAACTATCAACGCCGTTATGTCGCCCGTTGTCAAAGGGACGCATACCATACTGGAATCGCAGATAACGGACGTACACGACTTGCAGAAGCAAAAAGAACAGTTGGAATACGATGCGCGGGTGCGAGAGGGCAAGGCGTGGCTGGTCAATGACGAAGTGTACGACCAGAAGATGAAGGATTTGGGAATACTGGATGCGACGGAGAAACTCGGCATGTGGGTGGAACGCGGCTTTTACGACATGAAGATGTGGTTCAGGCAGTTGATCCGGGATTTCTTTGAACTGCTGTTCAATGCCGCTTCCCTGACGGTCGATACCCTGCGTACCTTCTTCCTGGTCGTGCTGTCCGTATTGGGGCCGGTGGCCTTTGCCTTCTCCGTCTATGACGGTTTCCAGTCCACGCTGACCGGGTGGCTCTCCCGCTATATCTCGGTGTACCTGTGGCTGCCCGTAGCCGACCTGTTTTCGGCGGTGCTGTCCAAGATACAGGCGCTCATGCTAAAAACGGACATCGCCCTGCTGCAAGACCCGTCTTATGTGCCGGACGGCTCGGACGGGGTACACATCATTTTCCTCATTATAGGGATTATCGGGTATTTCAGCGTCCCGACGGTGGCTAACTGGATCATCCAGTCGGGCGGCATGGGAAGCTCGATGAAGGGGGTCAATTCGATGGGAAACAAAGGGGCTGCAATGGTTGGAGGCGCAGCCGGAGCCGCTGCCGGGAATATGGCCGGACGCGCCAGGGGCGCTGTTAAAAATATCGCAGGACGCCTGCTGAACAGGTCGAAAAGTGAATAAGCAATTAATAATTAAAACAATGGAATTTAAATCATTAAAAAACATCGAAACAAGTTTCAGGCAGATACGCCTCTTTGGTATCGTGTTCCTTGTGGCGTGTACGGCGGTTACGGGCTATTCCGTATGGTCGTAGTACAGTTTCGCCGAAGCGCAGCGGCAAAAGATATATGTCCTCGACGGGGGCAAGTCCTTAATGCTTGCCCTCTCGCAAGACCTTTCGCAGAACCGCCCCGTCGAAGCGCGGGAACACATCAGGCGGTTTCACGAACTGTTCTTTACCCTTTCCCCGGATAAGTCAGCCATCGAAAGCAACATCACAAGGGCTTTGTTCCTGGTGGATAAGAGCGCTTTCAAGTATTATCAGGATATGGCGGAAAAGGGGTACTATAACCGGATTATTTCGGGCAATATCAACCAGACTGTTGCGGTCGATAGCGTGGCGCTTGACCTTGATGTTTATCCGTACATGGCTGTAACCTATGCCCGGCAAATGATTATCCGGGCGTCGAATATCACCCAGCGGAGTTTGGTAACACGCTGCAACCTGATTAATTCGGTGCGCTCGGACAATAACCCGCAGGGTTTCACGATGGAGAAGTTTGAAATCATTGAAAACCGCGATGTGCGGGTAATGGAAAGGTAGGCAGGCTATGGTACGGAAAATAATTCAACATGTGAACGAATGGCTGGAAGACATTCTGCGGGGCTTGCTCGGCAGAATGACCCCAGACCGCCGGGTAATCCTTATCGTTACCATGCTTATCGTATTCAGCGGCCTGTCCGTCTATATGACCGTAAGCAGTATCTACAATTTCGGCAGGGACAGGGGCGAAAAGATGCGGATAGAGCAGATAGAAACCCTTAAACTCCGGATGGAGCAGCAAAGGGACAGTATTAACCGATTAAACAATAATTACAATGGAACAGGAAAATTTGAATAAGGGGACGCCACCGCCGGAAACGGCGGCAGCGCCCGAAATTAAACATGAAGGTAAGCAAGAATCCGGGAAGCTGGCTCAAAAACCGGTAAAGCCGAAAAAGGAACTTACTCCGGCTGAAATGCAAAAGCGCAGGAAAATGCTCGTCATGCCACTGTTCTTCCTGATTTTCGGCGCAGCCTTATGGCTCATTTTCGCCCCGTCCGGCAAGGACAAGGAGAAAGAAGCGCAGCAAGCCGGGCTAAACGTCGAACTGCCGATGCCGACCGACGGCGGGCTGGTATCCGACAAGCGCGACGCTTACGAGCGGGAAGCCATGCAGCAGAAGCAGCAGGATCGGATGCGCTCATTGCAGGATTTTTCCTACCAGCTTTCCCAGGCGGAGGAAAAAGCCAAAGCGGAGGTTCCCCAGTCCGAGGACTATTACGAAGCCCCGTCCCGTAATTCCGCCATCCAGTCCTCAACGGCTGCCTACCAGGACATCAACAAACAGTTGGGCGCGTGGTATGAGCAGCCGCAAGCGGATGAACAACCGCAACCGGCGTTGGAATCCCGCATGCAGGAACTGGAGTGCAAACTGGCGGAAGCCGAACAACGTAAGGCTGCCGAAAATGAACAAGCGGCAATGCTGGAAAAATCCTACCAAATGGCGGCGAGATATATGCCGCAAACCGCACAGGAAGCAAGCGGAGCGGCAACGGGCGAAACATCCGCTACGGCGGGACAATCCGGCAAAACGGCAGCACAGCCCGTGAAGCAGGTGCGGCAAAGCGTCGTGTCGCTACTGGCGGCTCCCATGAGTAACGGGGAATTTATTTCGGCATACAGTCAGCCGCGTAATACCGGATTTCTGACTGCTGCCGGGAACGAAGGCGTACAGGATAAAAACAGTATCCGCGCCTGTGTCTATCAAACCGTAACGCTTACCAACGGGAAAGAAGTGCAAATACGCCTGCTGGAACCGATGCGTGTTGGGGATATGCTGATTCCTGTCAATACCGTGATAACAGGAAGCTGCCGGATTACGGGCGAACGGCTGGACGTAATAATTAATTCCATCCAGTACGCGGACAATATTATTCCGGTGGAACTGCTGGTGTACGACACGGACGGGCAGCGGGGAATATCCGTACCCGGCTCGGACGAAATCAATGCCGCCAAAGAGGTAGCCGCGACGCTGGCGAACTCTGCCGGAACCAGCATTATGATTTCCGACAACGCGGGGTCGCAACTCGCCGCCGATATGGGAAAGGGACTTATTCAGGGAGCATCGCAGTATGTGAGCAAGAAAATGAGCGTGGTAAAAGTAACGCTGAAAGCGAATTACCGCCTGCTCCTGCTTCCGAAAACACAATAAATAATCGCAAACACCACTAAAAAAATCTTTTTGTCAAACAATTAAAATTAAAAAGCAATGAAACATCTTTTGATTCTGCTTGCCTTCGCGGTAAGCGCAATGACTGCCAATGCGCAGGAAAACAGGCAACAGGCGGCTACCGATACACTCGCCGCAGTAACATCGCCCTCCACAGGGGATTATTATCAGGGCTATACGCGCCCGCTGACCTTCAACCGGATGATTCCGCCGTATGCTTTGGAGGTAACGTTTAACAAGACGGTGCATGTCATTTTCCCGTCTGCCATCCGGTATGTGGACTTGGGGAGCGCTGACCTCATGGCAGCCAAAGCGGACGGTACGGAAAACGTCTTGCGGGTAAAAGCCGCCCTGCGCGACTTCTCACGGGAAAGCAATCTGGCGGTGATAACCGAAGACGGAGCGTATTATGCCTTCAATGTGAAGTATGCGGACGAACCTGTAAAGCTATCCGTCGAGATGAGCGATTTTTTGCACGACGGCGAGGCGGTAAACCGCCCGAACAATGCCCTGCAAGTCTATATGCAGGAATTGGGGCAGGAATCGCCGCTGCTGGTGCGCCTGATTATGCAGTCCATCTACAAAAACAATGACCGCGAAATAAAGCATATCGGCTGCAAACGCTTCGGAATCCAGCACACGCTAAAGGGAATTTATACCCATAACGGATTATTGTATTTCCATTTACAGTTGAAAAACTCGTCCAACGTACCGTTCAACGTCGATTTTATCACCTTCAAAATCGTGGATAAGCAGGTGGCGAAGCGTACCGCCATTCAGGAACAGGTGATGTGGCCGCTCCGCACCTATAACAATCTCATGTTGATTGGAGGGCAACGTACCGAACGCATGGTGTTCGCGATGCCGAAATTCACGATTCCCGATGATAAGATGCTGGTCGTGGAACTGAACGAACAGAACGGTGGGCGGCATCAGCGGTTTACGGTTGATAACGCCGATCTGGTACGCGCAAAAGTTATTAACGAACTCAAAGTGAAATAACCATGAAGCGGATAACAATTATTCTCACGTTGGTGTTATGCTTCGCCCTTCCGGGCGGGGCATACGCGCAGCGTTGTTTACCGGGTATGCGGGGCATACAGGTAACGGGCGGCATGGTGGACGGTATTTATTCGTCTGCAAATCAAAATGAAACGGGCTATTACTTCGGAGCTTCGATAGCGACCTACGCCGGACATGGCAACAAATGGGTGTTCGGTGCGGAGTATCTTGGGAGGTACTATCCCTATAAGGACAGCCGCATCCCTGTGGCGCAATTCACGGGAGAAGGTGGGTATTTCCTCAATATCCTCGCTGACGGCTCCAAAACGTTTTTCCTGTCGCTGGGCGGTTCGGCTCTGGCGGGGTATGAAACATCGAACTGGGGCGAAAAGCTGCTGTTTGACGGCTCCACGCTCAGGGATAAGGACGCTTTTATCTATGGCGGGGCGATTACCCTCGAAATCGAAACTTACCTGACTGACCG
>BNXH01000096.1 GCA_025999435.1 Bacteroidia bacterium
CGGGGTCGCTTTTAAGGTTTAGTTACCCCTTCCCAAACTGCCCTTTGACGTGCCGACTTTTCTTCGGCGAAGCCGGAACAAAAGCTGCCCCTGTGGGCAGATTTTCATTTGCGTCCGGGCAAATAGCAAGGTATGTTTCGAGTAACTCGAAACGATTTCCGTTACCGGAAATCCCTTGCTCTTCCAGAGGGGAAACTACCTCCGAAGTCGGTAGTTTTGGGCGATACTGCACCCGCCGTGACGGATTTATGAACCATTAAAAAAATCCGTGTTATGAATGAAAGTAAAGAACCCCGTAAACGGGGAAAAGGCGGCAGGCCGCCCAAGAACGACCCGGCGGGAAACTGCGTAATGGTGCGTTTTTCCAACGAACAATACGCAGAGTTCCTCTCCATGTACGAACAGTCGGGCATCCGCTCGAAAGCCCGTTTTATCCTTGCCCGTGTTTTCGGCGAGGCGTTGCGTGTGATAAAAACCGACAGTTCGGCTCTCGATTTTGTGATGAAACTCTCCGCTTTATACGGGCAAATACGTTCCGTCGGCGTGAATTACAACCAGGTGGTAAAGCAACTTCACACCACTTTCGGAGAGAAAAAAGCCCTTTCCATGCTCTATAAACTGGAGCAGGAAACGATAGTATTGTCGAAAATCGGTAAGGAAGTTTTGCAGTTGTGCGAGCAGTTCAAGAAAGAATATTTGCCTGAATAGTCCTAAAAAATGGTTGCGGATATACACATAGGGAATAATTTGTACGGCGCGTTGGCGTATAATCAGGAGAAAATTGATGCCGGATTGGGTAAGATTCTGGAAACGAACCGTGTCTTTGTTCCTGCCGACGGGCAGTTTTCCGTAGGGAATTGTATGCGGGATTTTGAACGCGCGATGCCTGGACAGGTTACTACCACACGCGGAATTATCCATATTTCCCTCAATCCGCACCCGGAGGATAAGATAAACGACGACCAATTAGCCGACATTGGACGGGAGTATATGGAGAAGCTGGGTTTCGGTGGCCAGCCCTACATGATATTCAAACATGAAGATATAGACCGCCAGCATTTGCACATTGTTTCTACCCGTGTCCGCAACGACGGTTCGCTAATTAGCGACAGGAATAATTATGAGAAAAGCAGGCAGATTACCGATGACCTTGAAAAGAAATACAGCTTGCATCCGAAAGACAGGAAGCAAGGCGAGGCATGGCAACTTTCTCCGATGGACGCTTTGCGCGGCGACCTGAAAAAGCAAGTCGCCAATGCTATAAAACCGCTGGCGGCAATATACCGGTTCCAATCGCTCGGCGAGTATCGGGCGTTATTGTCGCTCTATAATATCGGTGTGGAGAAAGTCGAGGGGAATAATCATGGACATCAATATACGGGGCTGGTGTATTCCGCGCTGGACACCGATGGCAACCGTGTCGGCAAGCCGCTCAAATCTTCCCTGTTCGGGAAGGATTACGGTATCGGGGCGTTGGAGCAGATGATGAAGAAATCCGGCGAGGAAATAAAAGCCGGAGGGTGGGCGGCAAAAACAAAGGCGCTCGTTTCGGCATCCCTGGCAGGTTCCCGCAACGGTGGCGAGTTCCGGGCGGACTTGCAGAAAAAAGGCATTGACCTGATACTACGTTATGGCAACGGAGGACGTTTGTTCGGGGTAACGTTCATCGACCACAACAGCCGTACCGTGTTGAACGGTTCCGCGCTGGGCAAGGAGTTTTCGGCCAATGCACTCAGTGCACGGTTCGCAGATTTTGCGCAACCACAACCTATTCTATCTGCACCCGTTCACGAAAAACAACATTCGGTTTTGCAGCCCGTTGATGAGAAACAACCACAGTCGAGCAAAGGATATTCGGGGGACGATTCGCTTGTCGGCAGTTTGCTTTCGGTGCTGACGCCGGAGCCGGATATGCACGATGACAACCAACCTGTGCCAGCAAAAAAGAAAAAGAAAAAACGGAGGTACGGGAGGCAGGTGTAGGAACTTACTTTCCCATTAAATCTTTCTTATGTTTCTTGATTTTCTTCATTGCCCAATCGTAATGGCTGGAAGTAGCAGAAACGCAGTAAGCGCCCAAACTGGTAGTTCCCGTCCAAGTAAAATATTTGTTGGTAAATAATTGTTCATTTGAAAATGAATCAATTAATTTCATCGTGTCCGAATGGCTTTTTCCCAAAAGAGTTACTGCTTCTTTCAAGGGTGTTTGTTGGTGCTTTTTCCAAAACTCAACATTCATTTGAGGATAGGTTTTCCAATTGTAGGGTTCGGGTAAAAAGTTGGTTTTACTTCCTGATTGGTTGGAATGTATCCAATTTAAAAGCAACTGATGCCATTCGTATAGATGCACCAAAACATCCCGGATATTCTTATCCCTGTCATCAAAGGAAAATGATTTCTCTTGCTCCTCTGCGGTCATTGAATGAATAAGGGCGAACAGTTTCTTGAAGCCTTCTTCACCGCTCTGTTTCAGTTGTTCTTTTGTTGTCGGTCTTGCCATAATTATTTGTATTTACTTGTTTTTCCATCGTTCCAAACGGTTCATCCCTCGTGTAAAGAGCCATGCCATAAATCTGTTATGACCTCCTTCAATCATTTCTTGACGGCAGAACTCTTGAAATTCTTTTACCGTTCCATCAAACGTAAATGCACCATTCTGATAACAATAACTGCAATATTTCAGATTTTTGCTATCGTCGGCATTTGTACCTCCTCCTTGCGGGTCTTTGCTCATCGGCATTCCGCAACTCTGACAAAATTTATTCTCTTTGCTCATGATACTTATGAATTAATTATTGATTTTATTTGATTGGAATAAAGATTTTAGTAAGCAGGTCTTCCTCTTTTGTGTCATGCGGACTGTTCAGGTATTCTTCGAACGCTACGCCATGACGTAACGCATAATCGAAGTTTATGCTGATATTATTGTACAATTCCTGAAGCCCCGAATAACTGCCTTTCAAAGTATAGACGGCGTACTTTCCGTGTCGCAATTGAATTGTTCCGAACTCTCCCGTCGGAGCGATTTTCTTTTCTACGGTAGCACAGGCATAAAAACGGCATTGCTCATGCTTCGTCACATTTGGGTCATCGAAACTTATCCCGATAAAGCGGGTTTGATTCGATAAAGCCTGTTTACTCTCCAAAAAACGAATAAGTGTGTTCCATGCCGTTTCGTAAGGCTCGTCTTCGCCATATTTACCGATAATCCGTATATAAACCAATTCCAAATCTCTTTCTTCGCAGATTTCGGAATAAAGTTGGCTTTGCCTGTTGCCGCTGCTTTTTACATAACCTTCCAGCTTCATTCGTAACTCGTTCATATATAATTTTGGAGATATACCGAATTGTTTTTTGAAGGCTTTTGAAAAAGATTGCGGATTGTCATAACCTACCATTTCTGCAAGTTTTGTCAAACTCATCTCTTCTGTTTGCATGTACATGACGGCGCGTTCCACACGTTGCCTTGCCACATAAGCGTACAAAGATTCATTCAGGGATGAACGGCATGATGCGAAGCAATTGCCGTTGGGAAACATTGATTTGGCAGGCCAATACATCCAGTTGCAAAGGTTTGTACAAATTCGCACTGATATAATCAATGACCTGATTCACTTTTTGCTGATATATATTTTCCGTACTACTTCGCATATATTCAATTTCTTGACGACAAAGATACGGATTCCGCTTGGACTGGATATTGTCCATTCTCGCCAATTTCCTGTGTCGCACCACTATTGTCATTATAACGCCACAAGCAACCATTCCGACGCCACAAGCTGCCACGCCCCGAAAACATAGCTTCGGGGCGTTTTTGTCTTCCTACTTTCGCATTTTCAATCCATTGTCAAACAATTAAAAACAAATTGATTATGCAACAAGAAGATGATTTGAGAGGGCTGGCAAAAGTCATGGACTTTATGCGGGCGCTAAGTATTTTATTCGTAGTGATAAACATATACTGGTTTTGCTACGGAGCAATTAAGGAATGGGGAATCGACATCGGGGTAGTCGATAAAATCCTGCTCAATTTCAACCGCACCGCCGGATTGTTCACTTCCATCCTGTGGACGAAAATCTTTGCGGTGGTATTCCTCGCCTTGTCCTGTCTGGGGACTAAAGGCGTAAAGGACGAGAAAATAACCTGGAATAAAATCTACGTCTGCTTGGGCGTAGGGTTCGTTTTCTTCTTCCTGAACTGGTGGCTTTTGATTTTGCCGTTCCCGCTCATAGCCAATGCCGGGTTCTACATTTTTACCATGACCGTTGGTTATATTCTTCTACTCATGGCGGGGATATGGATGTCGCGCTTGTTGAAAAACAACCTGATGGATGATGTCTTTAACAACGAGAACGAAAGTTTCATGCAGGAAACCAGGTTAATGGTAAACGAATATTCGGTAAACCTGCCTACCCGCTTTTGGTACAAAAAGAAGACGTGGAAAGGCTGGATAAACATTGTAAATCCCTTTCGGGCGGCGATTGTGCTGGGTACTCCGGGTTCGGGAAAGAGTTACGCCGTGGTAAACCAGTTCATCAAACAGCAAATCGAAAAGGGATTTACCGGTTACATTTACGATTTCAAGTTTCCCGACCTATCGACGATTGCGTATAATCACCTGCTGAACAACCGTGAGGGCTACGTCAAAGTCCCGACCTTTTATGTGATAAACTTCGACGACCCTTCGCGCTCTCACCGCTGCAATCCGATTAACCCCTCTTTCATGGACGATATATCGGACGCATACGAATCTGCCTATACCATAATGTTAAATTTGAACAAAACGTGGGTGCAAAAGCAGGGCGATTTTTTCGTGGAATCTCCGATAATCCTCTTTGCAGCAATTATTTGGTATCTTCGCATCTATCAGGATGGGAAGTATTGTACCTTTCCCCATGCCATTGAGTTCCTGAACAAACGATACGAAGATATTTTTCCGATACTCACTTCGTATCCTGACCTCGAAAACTACCTTAGCCCCTTTATGGATGCGTGGTTAGGAGGTGCGGCTGATCAGTTGATGGGACAGATAGCGAGTGCAAAAATTCCGCTTTCCCGAATGATAAGCCCGCAATTGTATTGGGTCATGTCGGGCGATGAATTTACCCTTGACATCAATAACCCCGAAGACCCAAAAATCCTTGTAGTCGGCAATAATCCCGACCGGCAGAATATATAC
>BNXH01000097.1 GCA_025999435.1 Bacteroidia bacterium
TTTTCTGGAATAAATAAGATATAATCAGTTCTTTTAGGCATATATCCATATGGAAACGAATAAATTCCTACGGATGGGAGGGCTCTATATCTCATGGTTTTTTCGGGCAACGAACCGACAGGCATTAATAAGTAATTAAGAAATAACGTTTTTATTAAGGAAACTAATTTCCATGCGGCTAGGCTTTCATATACATATATTGGTTATATATATCCTTAGTACAGGGGCAGTGTATTCTCAGACTATAGAGCAGTTTTATGACCTGCACTTCAAAACTGTTACACAAGGTTATGGAGGAGGGTTGTGGGTTTCCGAATCTCATAATACTTCGTTTGCCCTTGATAGTACACAATTAATTGAAGGGAAATATCCGTTAAAGATATTCCCATCTCCGACCACCCAGTACGCTTTTTATGAAGGAATGCCTTCTGAAGAATTAGGAAAAAAGATGCATTATACATTAACCCAAACCATTTTATTGCCACCGTATAATGATGGAAGTATCTGCAATATATCCTTAAATTGTATGAACCCTGCAACTCCATTGAAATTGCGGATAAAGGGATTAGATGTAGATGAAAGGCCAGCACACATCGATTCTGTAACCATACAAAATGACAGTTGGGCAAGTAGTACAATATCATTTCTAATGTCTGAAATAGAAGCTCTTGAAATTACAATCGAGTATTGTGGAGAGAAAAAGTGGGATCAGGCATGGTGGTTGAGTGATATTTCAATCGATATAGATAATATAAATATAGGGCAGCGGCTTGTTATGCCGATAGTAAAAGAGAATGAGATAGAATGTAAAACGATAAAGAAGGAGTCTGTCATACCATTATCTTTTAGCGATTCTTCTACACTGCTAAATATAAAAGATTGGAAAAATAAAAAAATTATCGCTTTAGGCGAATCTACACATGGGAGTCAGAAAATCAAAGAGGCTTGTTATCAATTTTTAAAGCATCTTGTATTGAACGAGAATTGTAAGGCTATTTTATTGGAAAGGCCTATTGATATGTGTATGACTTGGGATTTGTACACACAAGGAATCATTTCCGAGAATTATGAAGAAGATTTAAAACAGCAACTTCAATGTGCTTTTGACGATTCCCAATCTTTATTCGAGTTTATAAAATGGATAAGAATTTATAACGAAAAAGCGGAGAATAAAGTGCATATATTTGGCATTGATAATGTCTTCCATTATGAATCTGGAGCATTTATCGCAAGCTATTTTATCGCCTTGTTGCAGGAAAAGGATATTAAGGAGTATCTACAAAAAGTAAAAAATAAAGAATATTCAGGTATTGCGATGCTTATAAAAAAAGATCCTGTTTTAACTGTATTAGATGATAAAGCAATAGATTATCTTTTGTTCGTATTAGAACAGTACGCGGACGCATATTCACAATCTCTTGGTGAATATTATATTCAAAGAGATTACAACATGTGGAAAAGAGCAAAAACAATTATGCGAATATATTCGAGTGATTCGGATAAAATGGCTGTATATGCTCATACAAATCATATAGACAAAGTAAGTTATTCTAGGGGTTCACAACCTTCATTTGGAAGTTACATGAATAAAGATATTAAAGACCAGTATTTTGTAGTAACATTTCAGGTAGGTAAGGGAACTTATACCCAAGATGAAAGCCATATACATAGCCAGACAATTGTAGACAGTTTGAAGAATCCACTATATCATAGTCTGGAGTATACGTGTTTGGCTATCGGGACACCCTACTTTTATTGCTTGACAAGTAAATTGGTCGAGCCTCCCTATTTATTGAGAATCGTGCCTCGTGCAAGTAAGAATAAAAATCATTTTGTCTTTTGTTCATTGCCTAAACGCTTCGATGCATTTGTTTTTATAAAAGATAGCTATCCATTAAATACAATTACAAAATATCCGTCATATAATATTGGCACATATATTGGACAAAAAAGGCGTAAAATAGAATCATTACTAAAATAGGTATGAGTGTTAATTTTAAAAAATCAAACTATGAGAAAACTAACAAGATCGGATGTAGATACATTGAGAAAGGAACTACCTGTATTGGATGAAGCAATGCAAAAAAGTATTTATGGTGGGTGTGGAAATTATGGAAGTCCTCCTATCGATGCATATATATATTCTATAGAAGAATATGGGTATATGTTGGGAAGTGGCAGTTGGACAGGCGGATTTGTTGAAGGAATGGGTTACGTTGGCGGACAGGTCGTTGTTATGCCATTCCAGTACTTCAATTCTGCGGCAGAATATGTAAATTCATTGAGTACGGATTTTTGGGACAGTGGAGCAGCGGGCTTAATTGACAAATTTGTACCAGGAAGCGGTATGTATCGAGATTACTTTAATAACCAGCAGATGCAATGTGTTTCCGGCCTCTTCACCGCCAATTATAACGGAGCTGTATATATAAATGTAATATCTTCCCCTTCGGGAAGTTATACGGATTTGAGCACTGTGATCGAAGTATATAATGCGACCACCGGGCAGCTTGTATATCGTTCTAATGGAAACTGGTGATTATGTGCAATAAAAAAAAGACCGCTTCATTTTTCTATATACTATTTATTTGTATATGGATAAGTGGAGGAGGATGCACCCAAAATATTGCTGATAAATACAATCTGTGTTTTTCCTATGAAGGAGATTCTATAGATTTTATATGGCGTTTACTATCTACTTCTTCGATGCAGATTGACAGTTCGGAGCTGGTAAACGGGAAGTATCCGTTATGTATAAAGCAATACCCACTGAAAAATAATCTTTTTCCGGTTAAAAAACCTTTGATTATTTCCATGTGGCAGAAATTATCTATTCCGGAAAACATAACGGATTCAGCTAAAATAATACTGAATTATAAAACGGCTAATCTGGGAACATGCATACTCAAAGCTATTGGTATCGACGACCGGGAGAATGCTATTTATCAAGACTCTATCGAGATAAAACAAGAAGCGTGGTCTACCGATACTTTAACTATTTCTCTAAAAAACACCCGTTATCTGATATTAGGAATATTTGCTTTAGGTCATGAAACGCAACGAAATACAGGCCAAAAATTATGGCTGGACAGAATGGAAATACTGATTGGCAATCGCAACTATTACAGTTATGATATTCCAGAATTTTCCTCTTATCCGGAAGATAACTATATAATACCTCTGGATACAAATATTTTGTATAAGAATATTCAAATTCCGAAAAATAAGAAAATAATAGCACTAGGAGAGAGTGTACATGGAAGTGGTTCTATTAGCCATTTTCAGATCGAAATGCTGAGAAAATTAATAACAGAAAACAATTGCAGGCTGGTTGTATTTGAGGGGCATATCTATAGCACACCGTATTGGAATTTATTTATACAGGGGAAACTGCCGGAAAATAAAATAGAATATATCCGGCTCAATGCGCAATTTGACAATATATCCGATCCGGATATTTTTTGTGACTTCCTCTTGTGGCTCAGAGAGTATAACTCGAATGCCATAGGGAACAAGGTGTCTGTTGCCGGGAATGTTGATATTGTAGATGTGGGGGATTTCAGGGATCTGTTGTTCGATTATATCAACATCTATTATAACGAGAATACAAAGAAATACTTATATCCTTTATTAAAGTTTTTGAACGAAGGGAAACTAAAAGAAGCACAGGCATATATTTCAGAAAATATATCGCAAATAAAAGGCATTTTAGGGGAAACAGGCTATGATATTTTCAACTATATCCTGTCCCGCAAAGCGGCAAACAATGATATAAGAAACCTGGAACAGAGTATGCGCCTTTTTCTATCCCGTGATTATTCGATGTATCAAAATTCGCAGGAATTTATCCGCTTATTGCTTGCCGAGGGTGAAACTGCCGCGGTTATTGCTCATTGGGGACACACTGATAAGAAAAATTCGAATAATACCTTTCCATATGTATATCCAATGGGATATTATTTTCACGAATTCTACGGTGACTCGTATTATAATATAGGATTCACAGTCGGAACCGGAAGTATAACAAGCCTGAAAGACATTTCCGGTGCAAATATTAAGTATCCGGCTGATAACAGCCTGGAGAAATTGTGTATGGAAAAACAATACTCCTATTTTTATTATCAAGATCCCATGTACAAACCTATCCATATTTCATATAGACGTATCGGGAATCCATACTCTCCGAAAGAAATTTATGATTTTGGAGACATCAACGCTAAAATGGATGCATTTGTTTTTATCCGTGAAAGTAAAGCATTCAGGGATATGGATAAATTAAAGAAAAGTGAAACATCCGGTTTTATGTTCGAAAGAGGTATGGAAAGAGGAAGATTGATGAAGGAGTATAACAAACAAAACGAGGAAAAGAAGTGAATAATTGACAGGTGGGAAGTAGTCTGTTGAAGAAGGATTTATAGAATGATGCTACAATTAGATAAATTAAAGGAAATATTATTATTAAATGCGTACACTGTAGAATCCTTAGGGTATTTGAATGGGAAAGCAGGGACTGCGCTCACCCTTTTTGAATTAGCACGGTATCTTAATGATGATTCCATAGAAAATCATGCATTCGATCTATTACAGGAAACTTTGGCATATGATATAACGGACAATGAATTTTCAAACGGAAAAGCGGGAATAGCCTATGTAGTCCACTATCTTATAAAAAATCGCTTTCTAGACGCAGATTATTTGGAACTGTATGGAAAACAACAAGAGGGAATCATTGAAAGTATAGTCTCCCAACATAAAGGACAAAATCCGTATAAATGGATCGGCGATTTATTCTTTATATTATCTCTTTCGGTTTTTATTCCTCGAAAAAACTATATTGAATGTTTAAATATTCTATCAACTAACATATTTAAAGAATTAGATGACTTACATGAAAAAGCAAGTTTGGAGACAGCAATTACTTTCTATAATTATACATCTAAACTTTTAAACCTGTGTTGTTCTGTAAATATTCCTGATGATGTTGTCAATCAAATTCTACATAAGATAAAAAGGACAAATAAAAAATTGTCAGACCAAGATTGTATATGTAATAATTTATTATATCCAATTCTTCTGTTTTTTTGTAGTAAAAAACAGCAAGAACAAGATATTCAAAAGAATGCCACGAATTTAATTCAGGAGACAATGAAAAATATATTAATAC
>BNXH01000098.1 GCA_025999435.1 Bacteroidia bacterium
ATTTATTACTGCGCAAACAACTCGGATTTCTGGTATTGTAGTAGACAATGCTGGTGAGCCGGTTATTAGCGCTTCAGTCGCGGTTAAAGGAACTACAGTTGGAACCGCTACCGATCTTGAAGGTAAGTTTTCCATTAATGTTCCTGATGGGAGAAATACGCTGGTGTTTACATTGGTGGGGATGAAGACTGTAGAGGCAAGGGCGTCTCAGGGGATGAAGGTTGTAATGGAAACGGATGAGAATGTGTTGGATGAGGTAATTGTCAGTGCAACTTATGGGTTTGCTAAGAGCGGAAGCCAGTTCGGTTCAAAAGCGGTTGTCGGTGCTGAAAAAATTGATGTACCGCTAACTTCTTTCGATAAAGCTCTTCAAGGAAATGCTGCCGGAGTACAATCTATTTCTAACTCAGGACAACCAGGAGCCGGACAACAAGTTGTTATTCGCGGTGTAGGAACCATCAATGGAGGAACTTCTCCTCTGTATATACTTGATGGTATTGCTGTTTCTACTGAAAATCATGGAAACATGACGCAAACTGCTAGTACTTCTTCTGCCGACAATTTAAATCCACTATCAAATTTGAACCCAAATGATATTGAGAATGTTACCATCCTGAAAGATGCTGCATCTACTGCTATTTACGGTTCAAGAGCAACTAACGGGGTCGTTATTATTACAACGAAGAAAGGAAAAGCCGGAAAAACACAATTTAACCTAAAAGTGAGCACAGGTTTTTCGTCACGGACAAGTAAGACTCCGAAAATGATGAACAAAGATCAGTATATCGATTTCATTACTGAAGCTCGTCTTAATGCTGGTTATTCAGATGGGACTACCAAAGTGGGAGGAAAGGATGTTAATTCATTTATAGTCAATAATTTTAGGGTAAGGAATGCAGATCAAGATTTTTATGATTTTGACTGGCAAGGCGCAACGTTCAAAGATAATGCCCCGGTTTCAACAGTTGACTTTTCAGCCAGAGGAGGTAATGACAAAACTAAGTTCTTTCTTTCATTATCTATGTTAGACCAAGAAGGTGTTGTAATAGATACTTATTTAAAACGTTATACAGGTCGAATAAACATAGACCATACAGTAAACGACAAAGTTAAGTTAGGAATGAATACGGTAGGATCATATAATGTGCAACGTTCACCAATGACAACTAGTGGATACTATGTAAGTCCGGTATTTGGAGCAGCGATGTATTCTCCGTTAGATGCAGGGATCATCAGTTCGGGATCGACCTTATATAATTCGACTGGTGGTACATTCACTCCATTAGATCCAGGTCCGAATATTGACTATATAACAACATATGCAAATGCTAACTTCCTAGCCAACAGTGCATATGATGATTTTTCATCTCGTACAGCACGCAGCATTACAAATGCCTATCTACAATGGTCGTTTCTCAATGGATTTATTTTCAAAGGTACAGCAGGCTATGACTATTATTACCTGACAGAAGAGGAGTGGAGAGATGCCCGTCCAAAAGGAAATTCAGCATCGAATAATAGAGGCTTGGCGGAAACTTCTGTAACAGAATCTATTATGTGGACGGAAAATACAACTTTGAACTATATAAAAACAATAGCAGATACGCATAATCTGAACTTCTTAGTAGGTCAGGAAGTACAAGGAGAGGGATATCGTTATTCAGGAGGTATTGCTCAAGATTTTCCCGGTAGCTATTTCCATTATATGAGTCAAGGTGCAACACCATACAATGTATATGGATCTCGTTTTGAATCGACTTTGGCTTCTTTTTTCGGAACAGCTAACTATGATTTCGACCAAAAATACTATTTGTCAGCCAGTCTTCGTAGCGATGGTTCTTCCCGCTTATCTAAGGATAATCGCTGGCAAACTTTTTGGTCTGTTGGTGGATCGTGGAAGATGAAGAATGAAAATTTTCTAAAAGATGTTGAGCTTGTAAACAATTTATCTTTGCGTGCAAGTTATGGAACTTCTGGTAATCAATCAGGTATCAGTCGCTATCAGGCTTTAGCTCTTTATAAAGGAGTGGGTTATAATGGGGGCTCTGGTTTATACCCTACCCAAATAGGAAATCCAAATCTTAAATGGGAAAAAACGGCATCAATAGACCTTGGTCTTGAACTCTCTCTTTTTGACAATCGATTAGATGGAACAATTGATTGGTATCGCAGAAATACCACAGATGCATTATTGAGCACCCAACTTTCACGCACAACAGGCTTTGAAAGCCTTATGTCGAATGTTGGCGAACTTTACAACACAGGTGTTGAAGTTAGCCTGAATGGCACAATCGTTCGGACAAAAGACATTCTATGGAAACTTGGATTTAATATCTCCACGAATAAAAACCGAATTACTAAATTGTATGACGGAAATGACATTATTAATGGACAGTTTATATATAGAGAAGGAGAAGATGTACATAGCTTATACGCCTACCGCTGGGCTGGAGTAAACCCTGCTGACGGACGTCCTATGTCTATGACGAAAAAGGGGAAATCATGTATACATACAATGAAAAAGGTGATACCCGCCAAATTGTAGGCTCTGCATCTCCAAAATTCTATGGAGGATTAAATACATCTTTGCGTGCTTATGGATTCGATTTGTCGCTTGGTTTCTACTTTAACTATGGTAATAAAATATATGATTCATCATGGATGATGTTCACCAGTGCAGGACAAAGAGCTCTGTGGAACCAATATGATGTTATAGCTACTGACCGTTGGAAAGCAGAAGGTGACATTTCTGCATTTCCAAAAGCAGTCTATGGTTATACTTCAGCTGTATACGGAACAACAACAGACAAAAGTATCTTCGACGGTTCATATATCCGCCTACGCGACATTACCTTTGGGTACACTCTCCCTGCAAAATGGTTAAAACCTGCTGGTTTGGAAGGGCTTCGCATTTATATGCAAGGTACAAACCTATTGACTTTCACCAAATTCCCTGATTATGACCCTGAAGTAGGAGGCGGTCGCTTGGCTGGATATTATTATTTAGGATATCCAAATACACGCACAGTCACATTTGGCATCGATGTTAAATTTTAAACTATTAGAGTAATGAAAAAAATATTATTAATTATATTAACGGCATGTATCAGTTTAACTTCATGTGATGATTTTCTGACACAAGACCCTTATACAACTATGCCAGAAGGCGCAGCCATATCTGACAATATTACGGCTAATTACGCTTTGGTTGGTATCTATGATCAATTTCAAAGTGAACTACTATATGGACGGAAATATTTGGTAGCACCTGACGCCAGCACAGAAAACATCATTCTGTCACCCTCTAACAGTAATCGCTATATAGCGCAAGCTCAATGGTCATTAACTGCAGGTAATGGTGATGCTGCGGATATGTGGCTTTATGGATATTCTGCAATCAATGCTGCTAATAAAATATTGGCAAAAGTAGATGCTATTGATGCTACTGAAAAACAAAAGCAACAAATAAAAGGAGAAGCTCTGGCGATAAAGGGAATGGTTCACCTTGATTTAGTACGAATATTTGCTCAAGCTTATCCTGGCAATGAGAGAAGTTTGGGTATTCCTTATATGGAAGAAAGTATTATTTATGATAAACCATCTAGAGATGACATCTCTACAGTTTATACAAAAATAATCAGGGACTTAAGTGAAGCTGCCGGCTTACTCCAAAGCAGCGAGATAGACAATGGACCATACCGTATTAATAGCTGGACAGCAAAAGCTCTATTAGCAAAAGCTTATATGATGCAATTAGACTATGTAAAGGCTAAACCAGTATTGGAAGATATCGTCAAAAACAGCGGTTATTCGATCCTCAGCAACACAAATTATACGTCAGCTTGGTCAAAACGGTATAATGCAGTTTCAAAAACAGAATTTTTGTTTGCTATAGCCAACTTATCGTCTGATTATGGTGCTACCACTTCGTTGGGATACATTTATCTACAGTCTGGTTATGGTGACCTACGTGCCTCTGACAATATCTTTGCACTATATACGGACACAGATGTAAGAAAAACCGCCTTTTTTACAGCAGGAACAGGAACATCTGCAGGATGGACAATGGTCAACAAATATCCTTCACGTGATGGTTCTTCCGGTTTGAGCGATGTTCCGATGGTACGCTTATCTGATATTTATTTGTATTATGCTGAAGCTTGTGCTTATACCAATGATGAAGTTAATGCAATTAAATATCTAGATTTAATACGCCAACGTGGAGATGCTTCAGCTACAGCATCCACAGAAACAGGTGATGCATTGAAAGATAAGATATTCTTGGAGAGACGCAAAGAGTTGGCATACGAAGGCGAATATCTTTTCGACTTAAAACGTTACCACAAAACAATAAACAGTGCGTATGACGCTACCGGAAAAGTATACAAGACTATAACTTACCCAAGTGATCTACTTGCATATCCGATTCCGCAGGGAGAATTGGATGCAAACTCTAATATGGAACCAAATCCTGGATATTAAAAATTTTATTGTATAATAAACATGAAAGTAAACATGAAAAATTTGATTTATATACTATCAGCTATTTCACTGAGCATATTTCTATTAACGTCTTGTGAGTCAGACAAAACGTATGATGGTCCAGCTCAGGTAGCTTTTGCAAGCAAAACAGCTGCTTATAATGTAACTGCAAATACAACTATTGCCATACCTGTTCAATTAATTGCAGATGGACCGCAAGGAGATATTACAGTAAACGTTTCTGTTAACAGTACTTCTACAACTTCGGCTGCTGCTGTAACAGTTCCAACTACAGTTACTATACCGGCAGGACGTTTTGTTGGAGAAATACCAGTTACAGTTTCATACGATAACCTTGCTGCAGGAAACGCTAATAAATTGATACTAGATCTATCATCTAGCAATAATAAAGTTGCTGCAAATTATGCGACTTTAACGGTCACTTTTACTAAAAGGTAAGAATATCTAAGAAGATAAGAGGCTGAATTTAATGCTTTTAATGCATATATGCATCAATATTAAAAGAGGCTGTCCAGTATGGATAGTCTCTTTTATTATAGGATATTTCGTTAAAAAGTATTATCTTAACGTTGTATCTACTCT
>BNXH01000099.1 GCA_025999435.1 Bacteroidia bacterium
TAAGGGAGGCGTTAGAGAAATTAAAAGCAGGTGTCGATCCGGTTGTTGTTCCGCTACCCGGCGTTTGCCAGTAGAACCCGTTTGTACCGGCGCCAGTTGGCAAGCCAGTTGAATTGTATATATAGCCGCCCGCCGGGAAGTAATTGTTGTCGAGAGAGTAGGTTCGGCCGTAGCTAGCAAACGGCATGTTAGCCGCTGTGGCTGCGTTCCACGGCGCGGGACGGGCGGAGTCGCCTCTAGGAACCTGGTACCCGTCGGGGCAAGGGTCGTATACGGTTTTGTCAATCATCCACAAATCGTTATAGACGGTGGAGTTAGTTGTATACCAGTTAAATGGTGCGGCGTTTCCATAATAGAAAGTTGCGGGGTTTTGGGTCGCCACCGGGAGGTTGTAGGGGGGCGTAGTAGCGGCGGGAATATTCTGGATAGTATGGGGCACCACTGTGCCGTTGGCCGCGTACTTGTTTCGCAAAGTATTTCCATTGATCGTCGTCGTGGACACGAAAGGGTCCTTACGGCCCCACTGATAGAATAAGCCGATGGTTAAGGGTTGTCCGGGGGTTGCGCCGATCGCTCCCAGGTTCCGATCCATCAAAACACCGCTTGAGCCGGATGGAGAGTATGTTGTCACCCACATATGCCAAGACCATAGAATGTCACCACCGCCATTTTTAATGCATACCACAGCGTTGCCTTCGGCAGAGCCTGTGCTTACTACGACTTTCCCGCTAGGTCCCGAGCCTGTCGCAGAGACAGACGCAATGTTCGAGTTAGCGGCTACTCCATTCGCGTTATCCGTCCACACCAGTTCGGCTGTGAAAGCTTCCGAGTCTCCGAGCTGCCTACCCAGGTCGGACATGTTACAATTTCGGACATTGATCTCGAAGTTTGTGGTGTTTGGAGCGACAATAAACGAGTTGGCGGTTGGAGTGGTCTGGCAGCTCAGCGGAAGGTCGACATCTGCGAACAGGCCTGTCGGGCTGCTGATGGTCACCACCGGGCTGCTGGACAGGACGCTTAATGTAGTCATGTCATCGATCACACCGAAGTACACCGTTTGTCCGGCGGCGCTTATGTTCGCCGGGTAGGTGGCAGTCGGCAGCGTAAGCACGTTATCCGGATCTTCTTTGACGGTCACCGTAAAAGGCGAGTTGGATCGTACGGCGAACGATTTGGTGTTGCCATCCATCAGGTACATGGAAGCTACCATGGGAATCACGTTATAGACAGTCTGGCGAAGGGTAATGGATTTGTTGATGGAGGAGATCCCGTTGGAAACACTGTAAAACCAGATCGACGAGCGCACCAGGAACGGATCGGCGTTCAGCTGGGCGGTGGTGATGGCCGGAGGCTGTATGTTATAGTCATGGGTAGCCGAAGCGTCTGTCAGGCTGCCGCTGGCCGGAAGATTGTCCAGGCCCGCGCCGGTAGCAAAGGTAAAGGCTGTACCGATGGCTGTACTGACAAAGGTCAGGGGGGAAGCAATCGGGGTCCATGCCAGGTGGAACTCCTGGGCGGCAGGCTGGGTATCTTTCGCGGCGAAAAACTCGAGCTGGCTGACCGGGTTCCCGCTGCTATCCGTGATGTTCAGGGAAAGGGCCGCGGAGATTTCCTGTGTCACCTTGACGACATACTTCAGCCGGCCGGCGGACAGGTGGACAAAGGCGATACGTTCGCTGGTACCACTGTTCTGGCTCATAGTAAGCTTAGTATCGACAGCCGGGCCGGCGGCGCCTGCCTTGACTGTGGCGTCCAGCCAGTCGGAAGTGTTACCGGCGGCATCGGCTATCTTATCTATTGTCCATCCTCCCGGGCAATCGGTAATAATGGAAAGGATATTGTCTTCGCGAGATGCCGTACGGGCGTCGCTGGAGAAGGTAAACTCGCCCTGCGATACCCCCAGGTAATTCTGGCCGTCGAAAACGATGTCGGTAATCTGTGATTCGTTCCAGTCGAGTATCGTGGCGGTAATATTGACCGCAGGCCCGTTAAAGGCTGCTTCCGGGTCGGATTGTCCGGAACCGTCGACATCATTGACTTTCACCAGGTACCTGTGGTTGCGCAACAGGGGCAGGTAAGTGGTTACCGAGGACACGGTATTGGCGAACTCGACCTTGTAATAGGTCACCTGTGTATCCGACCCGTATATGCCGCCTATGACCAGGCAGGTATTATCCTCCGGGGTGGCTGCCGCGCCGGCTTCAGCCTCGAATGTATAGATCTCGTTTTCGCAGGCTATATCCGTTGTCGTTATGGATGTCCCGTCGTAAACCAGCGGGTTTAGTCCGGGGTTCGCCGGTTTGTTAGCCGTTGCGGGAACGGTAGGGGCCGTAGCGATGGTGGTTCCTCTGTTCCAGTTCGCGTCATCGGGCGCGACCTGGCCCTGGTCGTTATAATTATAGAGCCGTACGCTTGTCAGCTTGAAATCAGACTGGGTTGACGGGCTTATGAGCACATCGATCCTGGCGAGCATGCGCGTCAGGGATACCGACTGGCTGCCGGTAGCCGTACTGACTGTCAGGCCGGAGATCTCGCCCCACATCGGGATCTTTTTATAGCCCGGGGCTGCGGGGTCGGTGTTCCATTGGCCGGCATTGGACAGCAATAACCGCTGCATAACGGATGCCTTGCTATCCCCTGCGTTGATACTCCCCAACGCGGCGTTGACAATCTGGCTGCTGTTGGCCAGGATCACCAGGTCGTAGGTTCCCTGCGGAATGCTGGCCGTAAATGTTTTTATCGCGCTGTTGCTGGAGTTGGTCGTTACAGATGTGATATTGATCGGGTAGTGGGTATAGCCTCCTGCGGTAGTGAACAGTAGCAGGACGATATGATCCACCTCGTTTTCGTCATCGGCGGTCAGCGCCTTGGTTTTGGGTGCGGTAGCTCCCGGCACCCGGACTGAAAAATGAACCTGCTGCCCGCCGCTATTTCCGGCGACAGTGGCTTCGCGCTCATCCGTGCACCCGCATAGCGCGGACAGCAGGTAGACGAGCATCAATAGATATAAACCCTGTTTTTTCATATATTTTGTTTTTTTGAATTTTCTATCCGTTCTGATCGACAGTAATGATTTTGGTCAGCTTCCCTGCCTTTAAGTGGATATAACCGGTACGGGCGGTACCGCCGGTATTTGCCGTAACCGAAACCGATACGGTTGTGGTTGTATTGGCGGGACCCGAGGTTGTACCGGCGCTCAGCCAGGAGATGAGGGCGTCGGATGCGTCCGCGATCTTGTCCACCCTCCAGATTCCCCCGGCGTTATCGGTGTAAACGTCAACGTCCCGGTTGCCGGCGGATGCAGTAAAGCTTAACGCGTCCGGGGTAGCCGTCAGTATATAATTGCCTCCGGCCAGGTCGGGACCGAGACCGATAAGGTTCCATTCGGCGATAGTGGCGGTTATATTCACCGTCGGGGTGTTAAAAGCTATTTCAGGAGTGGGAAATCCGGAGCCGCCGACATCCGCGATGGTTACCGCGTACAGGTGGTTGCGCTTCAGGGGCAGGTAAGTGGTTACCGATGACACGGTATTGGCGAAGTCGACGCGGTAGAAGGTCTGCACGCCATCCGTATCGTAAATGCCGCCTATGACCAGGCAGGTATTGTCCTGCGGGTTGGCGGAGGTACCGGCTTCAGCCTCGAATGTATAGATCTCGTTTTCGCAGGCTATATCCGTTGTCGTTATGGATGTCCCGTCATAACGCAGCGGGTTTAGTCCGGGGTTCGCCGGTTTGCTGGCCGTTGCGGGAACGGTAGGGGCCGTCGCGATGGAGGTTCCGCTGTTCCAGTTCGCGTCATCGGGCGCGACCTGGCCCTGGTCGTTATAATTATAGAGCCGTACGCTTGTCAGCTTGAATTTGGCCTGTGCGGTTGAACTGAGATCCACATCGATCCTGGAGACCATGCGTACCAGGATCGCCGATTGGGCGACTGTGGAATAACCGACTGTCAGGCCGGTGATCTCGCCCCACATCGGGATCTTTACATAGCCCGGGGCTGCGGGGTCGCTGTTCCATTTGCCGGCATTGGACAGCAATAACCGCTGCATAACGGATGCCTTGCTATCCCCTGCGTTGATGCCTCCCGGCACGGCGCTGACAATCAGGCTGCTGTTGGCCAGGATCACTATGTCGTAGGTTCCCTGCGGGACTCTGGCCGTAAAGGTTTTTATCGCGCTGTTGCTGGTGTTGGTCGTTACAGCGGTGATATTGATGGGGTGGTAGGTATAGCCTGCCGTATTGAACAGCAGCAGGACGATATGATCCACCGAGTTCTCGTCGTCGGCGGTCAACGCCTTTGTTTTTGTATTGGGTATTCCCACGTCCGGCACCCGGATGGAAAAGCTGACCAGCTGCTCCTCGCCCTGTGCGGCGGCATTACCGGTATTATCTTCACCGCGCTCATCGGCGCATCTGTATAGCGCCGGTAATGTCAGTAACAGCATAGCTGCTATCACTGTCAATAACTTGTATTTACTCAACCGCTTCATATCTTCATGATCTTCAAATTATCAATCCACTCAAATTTTCAAATTGCTTTCTTATAGTCGTTAGCGCAGGGTGGTAAACCCGCGGCATGATTGTTTTCTTATTTATAGTTCCCTGTTCAGGCCGTATTCCAAAGCCCCCGCCTGCAATGCTTCCGGCAGGCCCGGTCACCTTACAGTCTCGGCCCTACGGGTTTTTGTTCCCATTGCGGGAGGCTGACCGATACGGCGACGCCTTTGTATTCTACCAGTTTGGGAATAACCACTTCGGTGGCTACGGACAGCGTTATATGGTTGTCCCTGATAAAGTCCTCCAGGCTTATCGTTGTTAAAATACTGCCGTCGGACTGTTTCCTTATATGTAAGAGTGTAGGTGTATCCTCCTTGAAAAGAGGCGTGTAAAATTCGATAACCGCCATTTGCTGTCCTTGGACAGTCCGGGTTGCGGTCACATCCCGATAAGAAATGACAGGCGCGGAAGCCTGCATGTCAAAATCATAACCGGCGGACAGGTCCGTCAGTTCCACCAGGGGAAGCAAGGGCTCGCCCTGATCTGATATATCCCCG
>BNXH01000100.1 GCA_025999435.1 Bacteroidia bacterium
ACTTTGTTTCTAATGGCATTATTCCATTGTTGGCGGGTACTCCCTTTTCTCCAAGTATGATATAAATTGCCTGTTACTGTGTCTTGCGACACAACCGCATTGTCTCTTTTTATAGCCCTCGCTAAACTTTGCTGTCTTGCTTTACTCATTGTTTAATTGTTAATTTGTTTATCTATCCAATTCTCGAACTTAATGACCTCACGCATGGTTATTTTATTATGTTTATTCAGTAGCCAAGAGGAGAACCCAAACCATCCAACCACACACATTGCTATTATGGGATCATCCCCGGCGTAACACAAGGGAACCCAAGAAAACAGCCAATTAATTATTATGAGTTTTGCTTTCATGGTTCTTGTATATATTGTTCCACACTCTGCTTGGTTAATGTATTTTCTACGCCATCGGCTGTAAACACATATCCTTCATTGGTTTTTCGCAAATACTTCACTTTTACCCACTCTGCCCCGGCTGTGTAGTAATATACATGTCTAGCTTTTAAATCTTTTGTTTTCATAATCAATCTATATATAAGTATTCAGCCTTAGCAGTAGCTTTGTCATAGTTTCTACAATATCTTTCAAGGACATCTAAATTCCACACTCTCAACTTCCAGTCTGTATTCATTTCTGTCCCTTTCATCCGAACAATAAAAAGCCTCCCTTTTTGGGGTGTTTTTTCTATAAATTTTATCCAGTTTGTTTTCATTCTTTCCCGTATTTATCAATAGCTACCTTCTTTACTCTGTCGTATGTCCGACCTTTGCCTAGCTTCAAGGCGTGATTCACTGTGTTAGGGTGAATGCCTAAAACCTTCGCTACCGCCGTCTTCCATCCATGAGGAAGGAAATCAGGCAAACCTGTTTTCTTTACAATTACTGTTTTTGTCATATTGTTAAAAATTTTAATCATTAGCATCTATCTCATTAGCACACTTGCACGCTATATATATCGCCAGTGCTACAAAGGCCGTATAGGCCATAAATCCGAGAATGATATATACAATTTCCATAATCACTTAATTTATTCGATTGCTTCGTCTATCCTGTCTATGGCGTCGCTGATATTGTCGTATGCGTATTCAAGGTTACTGATTGCGTTTTCCGCCTTTTCGCCACGTTCCGAGTATTGCAAGCCCTCAGGCATATTATCAAAGCTCTCTTGCTCCTCATCTTTTATAATCTCTAATCGTTCCATTAGGCCCTGCAATTCAGCCCTTATTTCATTCAATTCTTTTCTTCTAGCCTTATTCATAACTATATGATTTTGAATTTTTTCGCTTCTTTCATTGTTATTTTATACACAGTCTTATGCACAACATCGCCGAACCTATCCACTGTACCATCTATCATTTCAATAGCATATTTCGCGGATTCCTTATCAGTATTATCCTGTATATGTTCAAATAGTTTTCCCATGGCTCCATGTAGGGTTATTTCCGTCGTTTCACCAACTGTATGACAATTATCTGTTTTTATCTGCCAGTCCTTATACATACAGTAATCATTCACTATATACCCTTCGTATGTATTTATCACTATAAACACCGGGTTGTTTTTTGTAGGAGTGATGTATTCCTTTTCCATATTTTTTATTATTTCAAAAAGTTAAAATTCATCGTAAAACGCCCTGTCTATAACTATATACTTCTTATTCACCGGTTAACTTCCGTATAATACTTATTCTCAATCCCTTGTCCTCTATCATGGCCACATCCTTCAGTATGTCTATCAACCTATCCTGCGTCAACCGGTTATGGTTGCGCCTGCCCAATACTTTACCGGGAAATACCTCGCCGAAAAGGTCTCGATGCTCGTCTATTGTTATAATCAAGTCCTCAGCCCAGTCCCTGAATAGTTTTGCCCGCTCACTTTTGATAAAGAATCCCAGGCGAACAATACCTCGCTTCGTCCAGAATATCCGGTTATCCGGAGGTGTATTGTAACTCCCTGATTTACACCCAGAGTTGAAAAATTCAACGGCGCGTACAAAGTGTTTCCCCTCTATCAATTCTTCACTATGCAACATTCTGTGAGATCTTATAGTTTCTGGACTAACTCCATATCCATTAGCTACCTCTTTGGTAGTCATCAGATATTCATGCCTGCTGTCCGGCAATACAGTCACCTCTATATCTCCGGTTACTTTTATTATTTTTCTTTCCATAATTTTTTACTACTTTTATACCGTTGTGCATATCTAACACGATGCAATATTATAAACAATAGTTTATATATCAAAATATTTTATCAACTATTTCCTACAAAAATAATGAAAGCTATAAATAGATTGTATAAATACTTAGAATACAAGGGGATAAAACCTACTAGATTTGAGAAGGATATTAATCTGTCTAATGGATATTTAGGAACTCAATTAAAAAGAGGAGCAGATTTGGGAGAATCTATAATAAATAAGATTATAGACAATAGTTTAGATTTGAATGCCGAATGGCTACTCACTGGCTCCGGTTCCATGTTAAAAACTCACTCCGGTGGGGACAATAACCATATTAATAACTCTACCGGCAGTGCGATCGTTACGGGAGGGGGCGGTATATCGGTAGGTAGGAGTAATATACGTGGCGTTTCACGACAGCAGGTATCCGAGCCTGCCACAGGTTACGACAATCGGCCTGCCGCGCCGGTTACACCCGATGTTTCCGGCGATGTAGAAATAGAGAAACTCCGGGCCTTACTGGCCGAGAAAGACGCCCTGTTGGCCCAGAAAGATATTATAATCAAAGCAAAGGATGATATTATCAAAGCAAAGGATGATATTATACAGCTGTTGATGTCGCAATTGTCAGCCAAGTAAACATATCGGCATTGCCGCCTGTTATTATAGTTATTTCACCACTTTAATATAGCAGGAATGGCCGACAATACGATTAACCACAGCAAAAACAGCAACATCACGATTATGAATAGCACATGCGAGGAGTACATTGCGCATCTCGAACGCCTCCTTATATACAAGGATGCCGTTATTGCCGACAAAGAGCGCAAAATATACGACCTGCTACAGACATATCGGCTTCATATCAGTGAAAAAGATCGCCAAATAACTCGTTTAGTAGCTCGCGCGGATCGTCGCTACGAGCTTAAAATCGCCATGATTATAGAAAAGGATCGCCAGATTTCTGAACTCATACACATTATATCGGAAATACACCTAAAAAAAGTAATGCTTTAAAACTTAATAAACACAAACATTACCCCCAAATAAGCGGGTAAGAGCATTGCGCGCACGGTTTGACAAATAAGAATCAGACCGAAAACAATATATGTTATTGATATACAAATACATATCTATCAAACTGCTAAATAAAGCCAATGTAATAAAGGGTATAGTTCAACCACATTTATAGGCATTTTATGGTGTAATCTTGTAACTAAAGGTATATTTTGTTGTATCTTTTTAGCTCGGTTTTTTTGTCCTGTTGTTGTCCTGTTGTTTGTCCTGTTATGCTTTTTTATCGTTTTTTGCCTCCATATTGGCACCAAAAGGCCCGCACACAATATCGCTATATTCCGCTCCCGTTCTCATGGCTCAAAAAGCCCGCCTTTCCCTTATTTAAACAGTATTTAAACGCGATTTAAGGAATTGCCAAGGAGCAAAAAAAAGAGGCCGAAATAGGCCTCAAAATAATTCACCGTCAATGCACCGGTTATTCACTCAAAATAAATTTCGTTTTGCGGCGCGTCCGGGTGTTTTCCGCTCTCATTCCCTTGTGTATAAAGGGTTTCACGCTTGCTTTATTGTTCGTTGCTTTTTATATATCTCGTTTGGGGGGTCTTACATAATATAAATTATTTGGTTCAAAATTTTTCTTTTGTCTACCTCGCTTGCGTGCAACAACCTGTTTTTCGCTTAAAACTTTCTTTAAAACTATTCTTTTCATTTCCTTATTTTTTGTGTCCCTTGCGGGCGGTTAATATTACTCCCATTCGCCGCCGACAATGTTGTAATACATTTCTTTGCCATCTATCACGAATTTAATTTTACTTGCTTCAAAAAGATTATCATCAATGTTGAACATTGCACGCTGGCATTTTTATCTTTACTCTATCTTTACTTTTACTTTTTTCCCTCGTTTTGGGTAAAATGTAATACTTTCAGGATAAGGTAAAACGTTTTGAGTAAGAAGAAAAACAACGGATGTCTTTTCTACTCTAGTAAAATTGAAATAGTACTCCTTACCTTTTGAAGCATAAGAACACGTAATAGGGAATTGTCCTTTCTTGTCAAGAGAACTCATTCCAAATCCTTCTCCAGATACCTGAATAGAAATAAAGCGATCAACATCATAGGTTATTTCGCACTTTTCTATGGTATAAGATTTTTTTTGAGCAGTGAACGTCACCGGTAATCCTTTTTCTACCGTAATTTGTTTTACCTGTGCTGCAATACTCATTGATACTGTTGCTACAATGGCAATCAGAATTGTCTTTTTCCTGTTCATTTTTTTCGTTTTATTGCCCCTTGCGGAGCGGTTAATTATTCCTTTTCCAAATTCAAAAGTTTTTTCAGAGCGTCTTTATACTGAAAAGTATAGGCGCAACAAAAAATCGCGACAAGACATAAACTTGTTGTGATATGATTTTATTTTGTAATAGATTGAATACTAATGGTTTATCCCCCCCCCAGCAGTTTAGCATTTGTAAATACAAGCGAACCAAACCGTTAGCGGCTTCCACGGGGACGGCAGCAACAAGGGGCGATATGAACGGGAACATGCTCATTGCGTAATGTTTGAAACTTTGCTTGTAAAGTTATTGTAAATTTTTAAACCGGCAATGAAAATGTTGAAAATCTGTATGGTAATGGGAAAGAATTTCCATATCCTGATTGATTTTCTCTTTTCACCATTGCGAGCCAAAAGCGAAAGACAATCATTATTTATATAACTTAATATATTTTAGTATTCTTTCTTGCAGCTTTTTTAGTTGCTCGTTCATCATTATATTAGACATTATATAGAATAAACTTTGAGACTAATGATTATCAATTAGTTATAATTAAAAAATTTCAAACTACTTATTTTCAG
>BNXH01000101.1 GCA_025999435.1 Bacteroidia bacterium
GCGCAACCCTGACAAATGTTTCCCTGAGCGGAAGTCCTATCAGGTTCTTTATACCGGATTCATTTGCTCTTTGAATACCTAACTCATCCAATGTTGCCTGGATAGTTTGTATGATACTGTCTTTTGTGTCGGCAATCGTGCCGTCAAAGTCGAGTATAATCGTTTTTATCCGGATTTTTTTATTCATTCAATCTATGCTTTTTTCTTTTTGAATTGCGATTTAACCAACATTTTATGGACAGGTTTTACTATGAATATTTCCGTAGCAATTTTATCTACACTCAAATTAGTCGATTGGGTAACCATTCTTCTTCCCAATATAAAACACATAGCCATAATACGCTTTATGCCGGTTGTATAATTGAACTTCGCGGCGTTGATTGGCGATAAACTCCTCTACGGCAGGATTTCCGGTATATTTTTCCAAAAGTGCTTTTTCTGCTACTTCTCGTGGGGCAAAATAATTATCTGTCCAACATTTTTCAGGTATTATAAATGATGCAACAGGAATATAACCAACCTTTTGCATTATTGAAATATTATGTCCTATTGTATCTAATTTGCAACCTGCATCAGACCAAAATTTTTCAATTTCAGCAGGGCGTTTATCAGTAAACCATGAAGGACATGTTACTACAACATAGCCACTCTTTTTTAGAAAGTCTTTCCAATGGGTTAAACCCTTTTCAAAACCTATATTATCAATAGCCCCTTCTGACCAAATAAGGTCAAGTTCTTCTTTTTGAAAAGGAAGGTTTTCCATTGAGCCAACAATGCCATTTACTCTTTCTTGGAAATTTAATTTTTTGGCATTATCGTTAAAAACAGTAATAAAATCAGGGAATAGGTCTAAACCCGTAATTATTCCGGTAATATTTTGCGCGAGAACCATTGTTTGCCCGCCGGTTCCGCAACCTAAATCGGCTACCCGTGAAAGATTATGATTATCCAGGAAGCTTAATGCCTTAATAGTCATTTCAGAACTACCAGGCCCCTGCCGCTCCAATCCTACATGAGTTTCAATGATTAAATCAATAATTGATATTTGTTCATTTTTCATTGTTTTTTACTTTATTTTAATTTTATTATTTTGTCAAATCCTTTTTATACTTTGCTATTTTCAGTAAATCGGTTAATTGTTCTCTCGTATTGATATTGATTATTAATGGAATTAATTTCCCCGCCGGTTTGGTGTGAAAAAATACTTCTTTAATTTGCTCTGAAATATCCAAAGACGCAATGCTTTCGAGGTGTTTTTCCGTGAAGTAAAACGAGATTTTGAAAAAACCTTCCCAAACTGAAAGCCATAAGATTGTCTTTTTCTTGTCGCAAACTTTGCACAACCATGATTTGCCGTCTTTATAGTAGTTCCAAGTGACCGTTAATGAAAATTCGTCTTGAGTTAGCCTTGTTATCATTTCTTCAAAGACATTGTAAACATTGCCGAGTACATCTTTTAAAACTTCTTTTGACGGAAAGATATTTTGTTCCTTTAATAATTGACTCATGATTCCTTACTTGTTGATTTCCTGTACAAATCTATCTATATTATCGCTGTTTATGTCCGAAACGCTTTTATCCGTTTTAGCAATACGCTTGATAATTGCGCGTTCAAAGAAATTCATTTTCTCGAACTGAAATTCACCTCCGGCAAAGCATGTTGAAACGGCATGTTGATGTAATGCCTGGGGATAGGCATTTGTCAATTCCTGTTGTCGCTTGGACGTGTCCGGTTCCATTCCGCAAATGAACAACGCCAATCGCTTTTGCGTCAATACTGCAATGTTGTCCTTGCAGAAACGTTGCATCGTTTTTGATGATGTTCCGGCATAAATGGATGTGCCTAAAACTATTCCATCAAAGGAATTGAGGTCGGGACATTTCACTTTTTTCAGGTCAATGATTGATACCTGACTGCCGGTTAATCGTCCGGCAATCATTTGCGCAACCTTGGCGGTCGTTCCATGCTTGGATGTATAAATAATAGCAGCTCTCATTAGTTTTTTATTTTGCATTATCATAGGCTTCCAAAGCCGGAATCAAACAACTTGCAATTCCCTTGATACCGCAAACGGTAGTCGTCATGATGATTGCTTCTTTCAACTCATCGCGGGTGGCGCCTGCCCGTTTTGCCATCGGCACATGGGCGGTTACTGCTGTCGTTTCGCCCTGTGAGGCGCGAATAGCAATGTAAATCAGTTACTTCACCTTGGGTTCCAAGGATTTCATGCTGCTGACGGATTGGATTAATCCGCCGAAGGCTTGTGCCACTTCAGGAGATTCTTCCTGAAAGACTTCCATTAAATTTTTCTGTTTCTTTGTTTCCATATTATTTTATTTTTAAATGTTGCTGTAATAATCCTTTTGTATGCTGCAATATTTCTATGCCACCGATTTGCCCATGACCAGGCATTACAATTTTGGCATCTGAAAATTTAGCTATAACCTTTTTGATGGTCGGACTCCATTCGTCTATAACAGCATCTGATAAATTACCAAGTCCTTTGGAATGAATATCTTTTGCCATACATCCTGCAAATAAAATTTTCTCTGAAGGAATCCACACAACAATGTTATCTGATGAATGACCACCGCCTAAATAGTAGCAAGAAACATCTATATCGTGCAATTTTAACGAAAGTGAATCACTAAAACCTTGTTGGGGTATAGGCAAACTCTTTCCTTTAGTAATGTCAATCGTCATCTGATTGGCGTATGATTTTACGCCCTTTGAATGAAGATAATCCAAGCCGCCGAGACAATCTTCGTGCCAATGGTTGGGAACGAAAGTAGAAACAGCGGCTTTTAACGAATCGGCAATCCATTTCACCAAAGTTTCCGTTTGACTGTCGGTTGCCGGAGTGTCAAAAAGAAACGCTTCGTCCTTGCATACCAAAATCAAGCCGTTGGACGATACTTTGCCGAATCCGTCTATTTCAGAAACAGACACATGAACGTATGCCTTTTCCGAAAGTTTTATCAATTCGACGTCTTCGGAAATCCGTATCTCCGGGTAATCGGATTGCGCCCGTAAAGGTATCTGAATGAACAATATAAAAAGAAAAAACAGATGTGTCTTCATTTTATTCTAATCCTGTTTAATAACCGGAATCCATATTTCACTTTTATAATCGGGCGAACTCATATCTCCATCGGAATACCACTCAATTTCCGGTGCATCGGCATGTTGATAACCCGACGATGGAAACCATTCATTGAATATGTACCGGCATCCGTCCTGTACGGCTTTGGGCATCGCGCCGGTTATCTCGAAGACAATCCACTGTGCGGCGGGAATATCCAACTTCTCAAATCCGGCGGGACATTCTTTTGTTGTCGCTGCGGCAATCCAGTAATCAAAACCGTTATCGTGCATTTCTGCGCATACGCCCAGTACGCCCGACGGCTTCAGGTTGGAAAGTTCGCCCAGCCTGTTCATTGTTTCTCCGGGCAAACTTGCCCACATTCGCGGAATTTTGATGAAATTCTCGCCGTTTTCGATGGATGTAAAATTCTTTACTCCAATGACACTGAATGCGTCTAAATTAACTGTTCTGTACTTCATATTTTATTTTCTGTTGTCATAACAAGTCATTCAAACTAATTATTTTACTGCCTTTACTTTCATAATAATGAAGCATTCATCACAGCGCCCCCTGATTAAAAAACTTCCCCTTAAAAAAATTCTCGTTATCAAGTTTCTTTGCTGTCAGTCGAAATATAACGCAACCGTCCGGACATACAACGTCCTTGCTGTATTTACCGTCGCCACCGATGTTTTCTAAATCGCCACCGCTCCTAACGGCTTCCATAATCGGGAACATAATCATCATCACTTTGGAGCAAATCCCCTGTCCATCTGAATTTACAGGGTAGCCGTATGTACAGGTGTATTTGTCGCCGATTTCCTCACCGTTCCGGCAATATCCGAGGGTAGAGTCGCCACGGAGAAAGCCGGATACCTCAACAGTAAATTCGTATTCTTCGTTATACCATTTTTTCATAATTGTTCCTCCTTATGAAATGTAACGTGCTTCTCCTTCATGGAGATTTTCCCCACACGATAGCCAAATTGCGCCGCTTCCTTCTTGTAGGTTAGAAAGGAATGGTCGATATCAAAGCCGAGAACAGCTTTGATGTCGTCATAAGTGAGTTTCAGCGTTTCACTCCCATTTGCTTGCAGGTGTTTCCATAATGGTTCGTATTTGCTCATATTTTCAATCCTCCTCACTTTGTAAAACCACCATATCTTTCTCATCAAACGACCAATAAGGATTGTATGCAACTTCCCAATAATAGCCGTCGGGGTCGGCAAAATAGGCATGATAGCCGCCCCAGAATACCTTTTGTGATTCTTTGACAATAGTTGCACCTGACTTTCTCGCCAATTCGATGATTTCATGTACTTCCTGTTCCGTTTTGACGTTGTACGCCAAAGTAACACCTCCAAATCCGTTTCCAATTTCCGGCGGATTGGTTTCGCTAATATCCTGTGCCAATAATTCCAGCGGATACAACTCAAATTTTGTTCCGGCAGTATTGAAAAAGATTACTTTCGGATTGTCTTCTTTTTCATCTGTTTGAAAACCAAGTCCATCTCTGTAAAACTGGATGGACTTTTCCATGTTCCTTACGCCAAGGCAAATTACATTGATTCTATTCATACTATTCTGATTTATTGGTTTCTTACTGTAAAAATACATTAATTTTATTTTTTATCGTCTTCATCCATTTTATGATTCAAAGTGTCTGTTATCGAATCAAGGAACAAAGTCCTGCTATCCTTACGGCTTCTGATATTCAGGTAAACGCGGTAATGACTAAATCTGCCCTTTCACAAATTTCTCCATAAAACTGTCCCTGTAACGGCTGCCGATAGCCAGTTCGTGTGTGCCGATATAAATGTCATTTATATCAAAGGAATCAATCTTTTCCAGATTGACGATATAGGATTTGTTGGTACGCAGGAAAATTTCCTGCGGAAGTTGTTCCTGAATAGCTTTTAGCGTAGTATTCGTGATAATTTTCCGTTTGTCGGTC
>BNXH01000102.1 GCA_025999435.1 Bacteroidia bacterium
GTTATCATTCAACAGCCAACAACTCGTATCTCGTATCTCGTCTACTCGTAACTTTTTAACTAAAATGTAACAAACTCCACACACATTTTCTCATTTTCAAATTCGCTCATTTTCTCATTTTCAAATTGTCTATTATAGATAAAACTAACGCCGGGCAATGTTTAGTTTTTGGCTAGACCTGGCATCATCCGGTATTACGCATTCCGGCAGCAATACCGGAAATAGTTATCATCAAAGCCAGTTCCAGCTCTTGCGAGTGTTCCCCTTCCGCTCTGGTACGGTGAAGTAACTCTACCTGCAAGAGGTTTAAAGGATTCGTATAAATACTACGCATTGCGATATTTTCAGCTATTTCTGGTAGCCCTTCCATTAAATATTTATCTTGAGATATCTGAAGAACGGTATTAATATCCTTTTCAAGCTGTTCCCTTATCTTCTGCCCTAGCCCTAGCAGATCTTTCTGTACAAGCCTTTCATCATAATATTGCGACATACGAAGGTCTGCTTTTGCATACACCATCTCGAGCATACTAATGCGGGTACCGAAAAACGGCCAATCTTTATACATAGATTTCAGCACATCCATCTTACCGTTATCAATAGCCTGTTGCAAAGCCTCTCCTGCGCCAAGCCATGCCGGTAACATGATCCGGTTTTGAGTCCAGCCAAATATCCAGGGAATAGCGCGCAAAGTTTCAATTCCACCGGTGGGACGCCGTTTTGCGGGACGTGAGCCAAGAGGTAACCGGGCCAATTCGGCTTCAGGTGTTGCCTGATAAAAATACGGGATAAAATCAGGGTCACGATGTACCAAGCCCTGATATATATTGCAGGATATATCCGAAAGATCATCCATCAAATCGCGCCATTCTTGTTTAGGGGCAGGAGGTGGAAGCAGGTTTGCTTCCAGTATAGCATCGGCATACAACGACAATGTCCTGATAGCCAGATCCGGTAATCCAAGTTTGAATCGTATCATTTCGCCTTGCTCTGTTACACGCAAACCATCTTTCAATGAACCCGGAGGTTGAGAAAATAAAGCGACTTTAGCCGGACCTCCGCCACGTCCGACAGTACCCCCGCGCCCATGGAATAATGTGAGTGCAATTCCAGCATCCTGACATGTTTTGATCAAGGCTTCCTGTGCCCGGTATTGAGCCCATCCGGCAGCCAAAGAACCTGCGTCTTTTGCCGAATCGGAATATCCGATCATTATCATTTGCTTATTCTCTATTACGCCTCTGTACCAGCTTATACTAAACAACTGTCGCATAATACTATTCGCATTATTCAAGTCATTGAGCGTTTCAAACAAAGGAGTCACAGGCAATGTATATGGACATTCGGCCTCTTTCAGTAACAAATATACCGCAAGAATATCAGAAGGGGTGCGTGTCATAGATATGACATAGGTAGGTATCACTCCTACCGGAGTTTCAGCGATTACCCTGCATATTTCCAACACTTCTTTTGTCTGTGGACTTGGATTCCAATTATTAGGAACAAGTGGCCGTTTGGAGTTAAGCTCCTTGATAAGAAACGCCTGTTTATCTTCCTCCGACCATGTTTCATAATCCCCCAAGCCTAAATATTTGGTGATCTCGGATAATGTTTCCGTATGTATTGTACTTTCCTGACGGATATCCAACTTGGTCAAAGTCAGGCCAAAACAACGAACCCTGCGCAATGTGTCCAATAACTTATCATTAGCTATAATCTCCATTTTGCAAGCAACCAATGATTTATAGCATTCATGCAAAGGTTTCCACAACTGATCGTTGTGAATCAGTATATCTTCATCTAATTCACAATTTTTGCCCTCTATTTTTTCATCCAGATACGTTATTGTTTTACGGAGTTGCGCCCGCAGTTTCTTCATCAATTCGCGATAAGGTTCCTGCACTTCATAATTCTTAATATAGTCTCTAAATTCGGAGGTACATGTAGCCATAGAAAGTTCTTTTACCAAAACTTCTATATCGGACAAAAACATTTTCGCAGCTCTTCTACGACTGTCCAAAAGGACATCATGTGTCACTTTAGCTGTTACATTCGGATTACCGTCGCGGTCGCCTCCCATCCATGAAGAAAAATGAATAGGGCGCGCATCTATAGGAAATTTGTATGGCAACACAGTGTTTATTTGCTCATCAAGTTCGCGCAAGTAGGCAGGAACAGCTACCCAAAGACTATTTTCGACTACTTCATATCCCCATTTTGCTTCTTCATTGGGTGTAGGACGATTCTGCCTGATTTCGTCTGTATACCAATATTGAGCAATCAGTTGCCTCAACCTTTGCAGTATTTGCACTTTCTTATATTCAGCCAAATCGTCATGATCGAGTAAAGCTAAACAATGGTCAACCTGATTGAGATTATTGATTAAGGAGCGGCGGTTTATTTCGGTAGGATGGGCTGTCAATACTAAGTCCATCGAAATATTCTCAATTTCATTTATTATTTGATCGTCTCTCAGACCAGCCGCTTTTAATTTCTGATATATTTCAGAGAAATTTACAGGATTTTCAGATCCTCGCGCATGAGGTGAAACACTATTATATTGCTCAGCCGTATTTGTCAAATTCAAAAACTGATTGAAAGAACGGGCTACTGGCAAAAATTCTTCGTCCTTAAGATTTTGCAATGCCTCCACCAATAACTTATGAGCTTCGATATCCCCTGAATGCGAAGCTTTTGAAAGTCTACGGATAGTTTCAACGAGGTCTACTATATCTTGTCCCTTAGCGTCGCTAATAGTTTGCCCAAGCATATCGCCAAGTAACTTGATATTGGCATGCATCAATGATTGTTGCATTTTATTCATTATTTTATTTTTATTCGTGTTTATTCATTACAAATAAACGTCCGGCTTAATTTAAAAGTTGTTTCTATAAGAAATATTAATACATTAATCATTTATCAACGTAAATAATTCTTCTGCCGCCATGCGAGGCCCTTCTTTAGTATGCCCTTCCACAGCCAATGATGTATACATCTCTCCTATTTTAACACCATTCTTACTCATATCGGTAAAAAATTCCCGAATAAGTTTTCCTGCGAGCTCTTTTTCTTGTACAGGCCCGAAAGGGTTAGCAAAATAAGATGTCACAAGCCCCTTCTCTGTTGTTGTTCCTTTAGCCCTGCGAGTTCCTGCCTCAAACACCTTGATAGCTTCGTCGAGATCATCCATAAATTTCAATTTTTGATCTACCTCGTCGTAATTATTAGCATAGAGGAAGTAATCGACCTTATACCCTTTAGATATAATATCGTAAGTAGCTACAGGTATAGTGATACGGGCATTGATCTTATCGGGGTTAGTGTATATCCCTCTTTCCAATTGTTGAAAAGCATACATAGGATCAAGATCATCAATGCGTACAAACGCTCCAATCTCAGTACCATATCCTTTGATAGTTCCATCTTCCTCTTTTTTCAGATATCCCATATCATCGAATATGATTCTCATATGCCTGATATATTTCTCGTTCAAGGTACGGAAGGCTTCCAAGCTCTCAGACTTACCGGCGCCGCTGTCTCCCATAATAACAATATTCGCTTCTTTTCCATTCTTCAGCAATATGTTTACCATAGCTCCGTGTATCGGAAGACGATTATATTCCATCTGCTTCACATTGTGAAGTGTAAGCAGCATTTTTTTCATATAACCGAAATAGTCTATATCATCGCAATGGTTAGCATATCCTATAAGTATATTGTTCTTTTTATCTTTGTGATAGAATGTGCGTTTCTCTTCGTGTCCGTCAGGATATCCAAATACATAGATGATATCCGGCTTTTTACCGATATATTCGCTTTCTTTTGCCAACTCAAACAAGTTAGACAAAGCGAGTCCATGCACCATAAAGTCTTTATGGAAATAGACGAAAGTCAACATATTTCCCACCTTAGCCGGGTACAAGAACCAGTCATCTTCATTAAGTACGATATTTTCCACCGGATTTGTATTGTGTTCCTGAAAGATGCCATCACGTGTATTTCTCTTTGTATAAGATATAAACGGAGGCCTGAAGGTTACGGATGTTATAAATGGAATAGAAGTCAATCCGTTATATTCAACCGGGCAGTTCCATGTTATATCGCTCAGGGTAAGTCCGGCATTGGCTCCGGCAGTGAGTTGACGATAAACCCTGTGCTGATAACCCATCACCGTTTCTTCTACACGGCGGTATATAGAAAGAACCAGTTCATTGAAAAGTTCGTTCGCCTGCATAAAACGCACACTTTGCAACCCGCTTCCGATATTGCTATTGTGTACAATAGTATAACGTTCCAATTTGCGCCAGAAGGTATATAATAATTCGATCAATTCGATGAATAAATCTTTGTCGTTAAAAAATACAGCATACTTGTTATGTACAGTCTGAACTTCATCAGGATTGCAAACAGTAAGCAATTTGAAAGCTTCTATCAATGTTTTTTGAAGTTCTTCGTCTGTTTTAAATTCTTTTATATAGTAGTTGTAAATGATTACTTCATCTTTTTTCAGCTTTTGAATAAAAACCTCGATAACCCGATGAAAGCCAAAACTATTTAGTATTTTCTGACGAGTGTCGCAAAACTTCAGAGTGAAGTTTAATATCGCTTTACCTTCACTTAGAGTAAATTCTTGTAACATATTTAATTTAATTTGTTATATATTATTATTTTTTCTCTTCAAATCCTAATTATACGATACCGCTTACAACCCCCTGAATTATCAACAATCTATTCAGGAGATTGCAAATCCTTTCTCTTTATAATACAGAGAATTTAGCAGCATCAAATTTACGGAAACTTACCTATACAATTAAATGAATTAATGACTTATTTTATAATAAAATGTAAATTCAAAACAAGCTTTT
>BNXH01000103.1 GCA_025999435.1 Bacteroidia bacterium
ATGAAAGGGTGGAGGAAGAATAGATGTAAAAATCAGGTAAGCAAGCGCCCGGAGCAATTCGGGCGCTTTTAATAACCGATAAGATACAGTTATGAAATACATCATATTGTTCTTCGCCGCTTTGCTGCACTTGTCCGTATATGGGCAGCCAAACCGAAAATCAGAAATAGAAAAATGTATGGGAAAGATTTATTCCGTAAAAGAGTTTCAGCGGATTGCAGGCTCATTGCAAATGTCGGTTTACGAATTATCCCGCTATCCCGTCATTTTTCCGGTTAAAGAACCGCATATTTCATCGGGGTTTGGAAAACGTAAACATCCCATTTATAAAACGCAAAAATTCCATACGGGAATTGATTTTGCCGAAGTAAGGGGCGCTCCCGTGTATGCCACAGGCAGCGGGGTCGTCGTCCGCAAAGGCTACGATTCGGGGTATGGATTTTTTATAGAGATTCAACATGCAGGCGGTTTCCGCTCGTTTTATGCACACCTAAGCAAAACGTTGGTCAATACGGGCGATTCGGTAAGGATAGGTAAACACATTGCCTGTGTGGGAAACAGCGGGCTAACGACGGGCTACCACCTGCACTATGAAATCAGGAAAGGCAACCGCTTCCTGAATCCGGTAGAATGGTGTTGCTGTTTGCTGAAAATGTTGAAGGCCGGATACATTGTTTGCATCATGGAAAAATTCGATGGTTATCTCATCGGATTTTTCTGTTTTATTCAGGGGTATTGCCCTCTTGCGCTCCGGCTGCCCGTTTCTTTGCTTTCTCCTTTTTCTTTTTCTCCTTGCGGGCTTTGTCGTCCGCTGCGATGTCTTTCAGCGACCGAACGGCAAGGGGTTCTTCCCGCTTGAAGCGTTTGTAGTAAATATCTTCAATGAACTGCGGCAGGGGCGTTTTCCATGTTTCCTGCTTGTGGTTATCTATCTTACCCAGCTTGTCGGGGTTTAAGCCCAATTCCCGCGCCATTTGGACGTGTTTGTCGGACAGTTTATGCTTCTTTTGGGCGGCAGCCCATTTCTCTATTTTTACGGCCATATATTTGATATTTTCAGGCTGTAAAGATAGGAAATGCCAGCGGATCAGGCTTAAAACTCGAAGGAAAATCCGCTGTCATGTTGGCTTTTTGTTCCTTTTTCTCCCGCATCGTCCTGTGGCTCATGGAAAAAGGAACGGGCGGGATTTCCCCGCCCAGTGAAAATTATACTGCTGACTCACTGTATTCGTCCATGTTAATGGATTGCCCTCCCTTTGCAAAGAAATAATCGTTTATTTCGCATATTTCTCTCATTTCCTCATCGGATATTTTATAGAAATAGTCATATCCCCGTTTTTCCCATTCCCTGCAAAATGAAAAGTACCACGATTGAACGTTAGCGGCAATCCGCTCGATTATTTCCACCTGCCTGTCGGTTGCATCATCGTAAAAATGGCTGTCAATGCAGACGGTTTTAGCGTTGAAATAACGGTTGCAGTGTTCAAAGTCAATGCCCTGCAACACGTCATATACGGATTGTATTTGCCTGTAATGGATACCCTCGAAGGCTACCTTTTTAAACTTGCCGTTGCCGAAAAGTTCGGAATGGTTTATCCGTCCGTACAGGCACAGGCCGTCGCCCTGACAGTACGAAAGCGAATAGTAAGTTTTCAGGTGGTTTAATCCGTACTGTTCCTGTAATTCGGCGGTCAGGTCGTCCGAGAAAAATTCGGGCAGATGTTCTTCGGCAAGGTAATTTTCCCGTGCCTTTTCCCGTGCGTATTCTTCCAGTTCGCCATACCTGTACGCTGTGATTTCCCTTACTAATTTCTTCATTTTATTTTTTTATTACGGGGGGCGGTAACTTTCCGTCCCCCTGTTCATACTATTACATACTATTTTATTTCCGTTCCGAAAATCCGGTTGAATGTCGTTACGATTTCTTCCCTCCTGAAAAAGTCCCAACTGACCGCTACGGTGTGGCAGGATTCCACATGGCCGATTTGGTACGCCATTTCACTTTTGGTCAGCCGTTTGCCGTCCTGCATTTTTTGCAGGGTGCTGGGAAAAAGCCGCTTGCGGTTCTTTTCCTGCATCCATTTATCCCGTTTTGCCCTGCATAGTTCCAGTGTTTCCTGCAAGGTGGTAAATAACTCGCCATCTTTTGAGCGATAATCGTACTGGTAATAAATCGTTCCACGAAACGCCCCCAGAACGCATTTGGTTACTTCTCCTTGCCTGCTTCGCAAACGGAACAGCCGTTTGCATTGATTGAATTGTTTGATTGCATGATATTTGATGTTTTAGATGATTGTTTCAATACTTGCTACGGGTGTATTCTTCATGAGCCACTCCCGTATATGCTCCATATTGTATTCGGAGGTAATAATGGCGCACCGTTCGCCGGTTTGAGTAAAACGGGACGATTCGTAATTATCTATCCGCTCTTTCAGATTGACACATTCCCAGTGCTTGTAACTGTCCGTAAACATGCGGTTTATTTCCTTGATACCCTGTGAAAAACTGACTTTGACGGTTCTATACCCGTTGTCGATGATTTCGAGGTGGTGTAACGAGCCGAACTCATCATGCAACCGGGCGAACGACCAGTCGCATTTATACCATTCTCCGCCCCAATTGTGCGGTTCATCAAAACGGACTTTTACGTTGGCTGTATGTTCATCCAACCTTATTTCTTCGATAACGCCCGTTACCATCAAGCCTGTAAAAATGCTCTTGCAACGCTTACCTATAATACTGTCGTTTACTTCTGCTGTTTTCATAATGCTTATTGTATTAATGTTAATGTTTAGAAAAATGATAACTGTACTGCCTTCCTGCCCGTGAGTTCATCGAACATGTCTTTCACCTGACGGACAATTTCACGGGATAATCTGGCGTTGAAGTTACCGCAGGTATCGCCTTTCAGGTCTTTTTCATACCTGCGGTGTCCGTCCATGATTTCCTGCAAAGCCGCTTTCAGGCACTCTTTACGGGTGTCGAATACTTTGCCCCAAACGCCCAGACCGTATCCGCAACCTGCTGCGCCTGTGGAGTAGCTTGCGCCATAGCTCCATTTGCCGTTCGCTCCCTGCCCGATGGTCAGGTGGTTGGAGGCTACGGGGCGGTCTTGGGGGGTGAACTCTATATGTTCCTTCGCTGTAAAATCGGCGTTTTCCAGCCATCCGTATTTATTAAAACGCTTGCCGGTAAAGCCGAACTGCAACCCCGCATCGTATGTGCGTTTGTTCAAAAAGAACTGGTACGGACGGTCGCCGAAACTTTCGTATTCCTCAATAATGGCGCGGTTATCCGTGCGCAGTGCATTCAGGTACACGGCTGCATCGTGGCGTTCGGTACGAAAAAAATTCATTTCCCGTACACAGGCTATCTTTTCCGTATTGGATAATTGATTGTATTCCATGACAACTAAAAATTAATGTTTGATAACCGTTCTTCTATCTCATCGTACAGGTCGTTAAACCTGTCCTGATATTTTTCGTAAAACGAGCCGTTTTCGTCAATCATTTCCTCACGGGATATGCCGTATTCGCTTTCAAGGGCGATGTCTGCCAATTCGCACACGATTTCCATGAAAAGGCTGTGCTTATCGCCTTCGGACAGGCCAATGTTTCCTGCTTCGGCTTGTTGCCATTGGTAAATGTTTTGCTTGTCGCTCACAAACAAGTATTTCCAAAATACATCCGCTTCGTCTTCATCGTAAATGCCCGTTATAAGCGATTTAACGTCCATTGCCAATGTGTTCCACCATTTGTTTACCGTTGCTATTTGTATAATTTCCATTTTTTTGGGTATTGTGGGGGCAGGATGTTCCCACCCCCGATTCATACTATTTTTCCGTTTCGCCTGCCTGTTTCATATCGACAAAATACTGCAAGTTGCTGTCGGGGTCGGTGATATAATATCCCGAACCGTCTATGAGCATTTCAGAAGTGACGTTGTCGCCAAACTCAAAGGCGGATTTTGTCTTTTCCCATTTGCCTGCCTTTTCGCCTTTTACAAAATCCCTTTTGTAGCATTGGAAAACGGTTGCCGTAATGTGGTTTTTCAGGTTTTCAATGAAGTTGAGCAATTCGTCCAATCCGGCAGGTTCACGGGTTGAGTTGATTACCCTTTGGCACACAATCTTTTCATTGATTGCTTCGCCCTTAAAAATCCGTACCCGGAACAAGCCGTTACCGTACTCAAAAAAGACAGCGTGGCATCCTTTGGCTTCCAATTCCGCCAAAGCCGTAAAAATCTGAATGATTTTCGTTTTCATATTTCTGTATGTTTTTAAATGATTAAAAGAATGATTATTACTACTGAAAGCGTGATTACCACCGCAATAATAAGAAGCGATAGAAAGCAGGAAAGCAGCCCTTTAAGGAACTTGAACCCAATGTAAAGCCCTGCTATCACCGCTACGAAAGCCCAGCCCCACAGAGCAAAACCCGCTGCTGCAAAGGCTATTTTCAAAACCCAACCTATGCTAATTGGAAGGTAGGAGGTTCGATGTTTCATATTTTTTTCTGCCCGTATCATAATTTCTGACCTTTTTTTTAACGCTATGCCGTATCGGAGCCGGTGAGGAGTATTCGAGTTTCAGGGGCTTAAAAAGGGTAGTGTTCAGCCGACGCAAGGTTTTGGCGAATAAATACGCTCGCCCGGATAGATAAAAGAAGGGAAAGAGGAAGATTTTTCGACAAACCCGCAGGCTCGACCTTGCGGCGGCGTGAAGAACACGG
>BNXH01000104.1 GCA_025999435.1 Bacteroidia bacterium
TGACTAATAGCAGTGGAAATTCCAAATCTTTGAGCCAGGCTTTTACCGGAGTGTTTTCAGCAATGTCCATGTTGTTAATGTTTTGCCACAGACCCTTGTTTCGGGAAACTTCACCGGTAACAGCTAATCGATTGTCTTTCAGATCGAAAATGAAAAATTTCCTGTTCCTTGATATAAAACGCATATTATCGTTTGAAGCAAACCACGAATCTGCCGGAATGTATTTGAACAGGACTTGATTCTTTAGTTGTATGGCTATCATTTCCTGCATCATTTCATTTTTGGTTACGGGGCTTTGACGCTTTTCTTTACGTGTTTGCACCTCACAGAATCGAACTGTCTTTTTTACTGTATTATAAGACAGCGGAATATCAAGGGCGGAAGTCCCGTCATCCGAATCGCAAACATAAAACGCCGACAGGATATTAATCCCTTTTACATTCCGGCCTTTACTGTGATCCCAATGCCGGCAAATCAAAACATTTTCATCCATGTACGGCTTCTCTATTATCGTATCATCAAATATCAAACAGCCGCCGGTGTTTTCATATTCCCGTACTATGGGTTTAACCTCTAACCATAAGTCTTTCGAGTTTAGTTCTTCTCCTGATATGAACCGGGTTATACGGTCGTGGCTGAGGCTCCCATTAGACAGGGCCGACAATCCGGTTGCGGTCGTCTGACGGGTACTGCATAACAGATAGTCACTGTATAAATCTAATAAATTTTCCATCCTCCAAAGATAGCCTTTTTAGCCCTACATAGTTAGTCTTTTGCGTAACATCAGTTTATAATATGTCTAATTTTAAAACTATCAATTCGCATGAAACAGAAACCTTTATTTATCGCTTTCTGCACCCAGAAGGGCGGAGTAGGTAAAAGTACTTTCACTGTCCTGGTTGCAAGCTACCTGCATTACCAAAAGGGGCTGAATGTCACCGTGATGGACTGAGACTATCCACAGTGCAGTGTTTATGAGATGCGAAAACGGGAGATCTGTCAATTGGAGACCAACCTGCATTACCAATCTAAAGCTATTGAACTATTCGAATCACTGGGTAAACAAACCTATCCGGTTGTCTGTGCCAAGCCTGAAGAGGCTATAGCCAGAGCACAAGCGTTTTTATCAGAAGAAGCTGCCGCTTATGATGTGGTCTTTTTCGACCTGCCCGGCACCATCTACAACGAGGGTGTGATTTCTACTTTTATGGGCATAGATTATGTCTTTGTGCCGATGTCCCCTTCGCGGCTCTCGATGGAAAGCACCCTTTCATTTATTATTCCGGCCAGTGAGTTGATCCGGGAACACACGGATATAAACCTCAAATCCATCCACTTATTCTGGAACCGTATCGACGGGCGCATCAAAAAAGAGTGGCTCACCCATTACGAAGGCGTTATCCTGGAGTTCGGCTTATCCCTGATGCAGACAGCCATTCCCCAATCTGTCCGTTATGATAAGGAGCAATCCTTGGAGGGCAGCGATGCGGTCTTTCTCTTCACCATCTTCCCTGCCGATAAAAACCTGGTCAAAGGCAGCAATCTGGATCTACTGGTCGATGAGATAAGTAACTTTTCATAATTAATCAGCATTATGCGCATAGTTAATTTTCAGATCTTTGCCGATTGCCGCCAACGCCCTGTTCGTTGCATAGAAGAGCGAGTCAGCGCAGGTATAGTCCTGTGGCCTGAGCCATTTGCCTTTCATTACTCTCCAAAGGGTTTCGACAATGTTCAAATGCGGGGAATAAGGAGAGATGTAGAAGAGAAAGAGTCCTCGTTTTTCCCAGACAGGGCGCATCTGTCGGATTTTAGCATTTCTATGCACGCTGGCATTGTCGAGCACAATAAATGTTTTTTGGTCGATTCCAAAGGAGACCTGTTCGAGGAAGCTGACAACTTTCTCGGCATCAATGGATTCACTTGTGCAGAAACCTTCAAAATGGTTATCCCGGTTAATCATACCGAAGATGTTGAGCCTTTTGGCTCTTTGCGAAGCAATATAGATGTTTTCTACCGGGAACTGCCAGCCATAGGGGACGTAGCCTTCGGTACAGACATGTGATTCATCGCCATAGAAGAGGTTGATTTCTCCTTTGCTATAAAGCGTTTCAAGTTCTTGCAACTTCTGGGTCTTATACCGGTAGAGTTGCGGCGAGGGTACACCCCTTGTACGTTTTCTTATACGTCTATATCTTGCGCCAAGACGGATAAAAAACGTCTGAATGTCAATTCACTTGCCTCTTTGCCGGAGGATTGCCGCCAGGCTTCCTTGGCAGCACGGACACTTTGCCGATCCGATTCGATGGCTTTGCGAACCGCATCCTCGTCCGAACAATCCATGATGGTCTTGCGCCCCTGTCCCGGACGGGTATTTAAGCCTTTGATTCCTTCCGCCTCGAACCGCTTCACCCAGTCATTGACACTTTGGGCTGTCATTTCCTTCTGCTCTCCAACATGGACGGAACTCAGACCTTCCCACTTGAGCAATACTGCACGGCAACGCATGCGGAAACAGTGGCTCTCCCCGTTGCGGAAGCCAAATGTGAGTTCCTGCCGGTCCGATTAGGTCAACGGTAATATCTTGATTTTCATTCGCTATTACATCTTGTATACTGCGAATATACGACAGTTTTATTATATGTGATATAATTATGAACAGTTACTTATATATTTTAGAAGGTGGCATTTTATTGTCTTGTCCGGCATCTTTGGTCTTTTGTTTTTCAAAAATATACATTTTTAACGGGATATAAACCTTAATCGTATGATAGAGATAATTCTTATTGATTATATCTGGTCTGTTTATATTTTACAAGAGAGTTTAGTGTTGCCTGATATTTTATTATAAATTTGTAGTTATAATAAAATTATGAAAGTATAATGAAAGGAATTATTCTTGCCGGAGGCAGCGCTACAAGGCTTTTTCCCTTGTCGAAAGCTATATCGAAACAGATTATGCCTGTTTATGACAAACCGATGATATACTATCCTTTGTCCACATTGATGTTGGCCGGGATTCGTGAAGTGCTGATCATATCTACCCCTCATGACTTACCTATGTTCAGGAAGTTACTGGGGACAGGCGACGATTTGGGTATGAAGTTTGAATATATTGTACAGGAAGTCCCTAACGGATTGGCACAGGCATTTGTTCTTGGTGCGGATTTTCTGGCCAGGGAACCGGGTTGTCTCATTCTCGGAGATAATATGTTCCATGGTCAGGGCTTTTCTAAAATGCTTAAAGAGGCGGCATCTATCGAAAATGGCGCATGTATTTTCGGCTATTATGTGAAAGATCCGCGTGCATATGGTGTGGTTGAGTTCGATGATCGGGGTAAAGTAATTTCTTTAGAAGAAAAACCTGAAAAGCCGAAATCAAATTATGCTGTTCCCGGATTATACTTTTATGATAAAACTGTTACTCAAAAGGCAAAAGCTTTGAAACCTTCAGCCAGAGGGGAGTACGAGATAACAGACCTTAATAAATGTTTCTTGGAAGAAGGTTCTTTGAAAGTTCAATTGTTTGGGCGCGGATTTGCCTGGTTAGATACCGGCAATTGCGATAGCTTGCTCGAAGCCGGCAACTATGTAGAAACAATCCAGAACCGTCAGGGTTTTTATATTTCATGTATCGAAGAAATTGCGTGGCGCAACAAATGGATTGATAATAAACAGCTTGAATCTTTAGGCCGGAAGTTGGATAAAACTGCATATGGCCGGTATATACTTAGTCTGATAGAATATTGATAATTATATGAAATTTACAGAGCAAGAGTTAAAGGGTGTTTGGGTTATAGAACCTAAAGTGTTTCTCGACGAAAGAGGATACTTTATGGAATCATTTAAGAAAGAAGTTTTCGAACAATATATAGGAGCTGTAAACTTTGTGCAGGACAATGAATCGAAATCAACGAGGGGAGTCTTGAGAGGTTTGCATTATCAAACAGGAGGTTATGCTCAGGCAAAATTAGTTCGCGCGCTGCAAGGACGCGTTCTCGATGTAATTGTCGATTTGCGAAAATCTTCTCCGACTTTTGGGAAGCACTTAGCTGTAGAACTGACTGACGAAAACAAAAAGCAGCTTTTTATACCGAGAGGGTTTGCTCATGGCTTTTTGGTATTAAGTGAGGAAGCTATTTTTTCCTACAAAGTGGATAATATTTATAACCCTTCGCATGAAGCTTCCTTGTTGTGGTCTGATCCTACTGTTAATATCGACTGGAAAATAAACGAAAAAGAACTTCTCTTGTCTGCAAAAGATAAGTTGGGTAAACTATTCTCCGAAACTATCCTTTTCGACTAATGGCTAAGCCGATAAGAAAAAAGCCGGTCAGAAAGAAAGTTAGAAGAAAAAAGAAACCTGACCAGAAAATAAAATACATTTTTATTGCTGCTCTGGCCTTATGTTTGGGCATTGCAGCTTTCTTCGTAATTAAAGATTATTTTGGCGAAGATGAAACATTCGATTCTAATAAATATTTTGTCAAAGGCATAGATGTGTCTCATCACAATCCGATTCTGAATTGGGATAATGTTATGGAACAAGGCATAACTTTTGCCTATATGAAAGCTACCGAAGGTAATGACCATCAAGACCGGAACTATCCGTTCAATTACGATTTGGCCCGGAAGTCTAATATTAAAGTCGGCTCATATCACTTTTATACTTTTGGACTGTCGGGAAAAGAGCAGGCCCGACATTTTTTGAAAACAGCCAGATTC
>BNXH01000105.1 GCA_025999435.1 Bacteroidia bacterium
ATTATATTTTATAACAACATCACTATGAAGACACTTTGTTCTCTGGCACTGGTACTGTGTTCGTTATTCATTTTTCAACAAAATTATGCCCAATCAAAGTATGGAAATGCAACTATGGATGAACTTACTATGCAGGTCTATCCACAAGATACAACGGCGGCGGCTGTTGTTCTGTTAAAAAAAGGGGATGCTCGTTTTAAATTTTCGGAGCTTTATGGTTTCCAGTTTGAGTATACCTTACAGGTAAAAATAAAAATATTGAAAACCGAAGGGTTGAAGTGGTGTAATGGAGATATAGATTATTACGAAGCCAGCAATTCATCAAAAGAACAGATAAATGGATTGTCGGGGACAACATATAATCTGGAAAATGGGAAGATAATAAAAACTAAACTGTCAAAGGAATACATTACAGACGAAGACATCGATAATAAATATAAAGTGAAAAAATTCTCTATGCCTGCGGCAAAAGTGGGGTCTGTAATAGAATATAAGTATACGATTGTTTCTGACTTTTTCTATGAACTTAGGGAGTTTCGGTTTCAAGAATCAATTCCTGTAGCTTATGCTTATTATGAGGCGAAAATTCCGGAATACTTTAGATATAATATCAATTTTCAGGGTTATGCTTCTTTAAAGACTTTGCGTGAGCCGGAGAACGAAAGTTTTCGTCTTAGCGGACAGCTTATCCCGTGTAGTGCCGAGAAGATCAAAAGCGAAGGGTTTGATCTCCCTGCTATGAAAGAAGAAGGCTACTTATGGACTATCAACGATTACATCTCGAAAGTTTCTTTTGAACTTAAGTCCGTTTATTTTCCCGGAAGTACAATTCAGAACTACTCTTCTTCCTGGACTAACATTGACAAGGAACTATTAGCTTCCAGTGTATTTGGTGGAAATACAAAAAAGGCAGACATGTTCAAAGAAGAGATACAAAAAGGTGATATAAACTTGGAAAGGGCACGGGAAATACAGAATATGATAAAATACAGGGTTAAGTGGAACGAGCGGAATAGCCTCTACCCTCAAAATCTGAAAGAAGCTCTTAAAACAGGATTAGGGAACAATGCCGATGTGAACTTTTTGCTTATCAATGCCTTGAAAGCCGGAGGTTTTGACGCATTCCCAGTGGCATTAAGTACAAGAAGTAATGGACGCTTGCCGTTTACACATCCAAGTGTCGCAGCGCTGAATTATGTAATTACAGGTGTCAAAATAGATACCGTTATGTATTTTACCGATGCTGCGGCTAAATATGGAGATTGGAATCTATTACCGGAAAAGTGTATGGTTCCCCAGGCTCACATTATAAAAGAAAACGGATGTGATTGGGTAAATCTTACTTCCATATCAAAAGGATTAGTTATGAAAATCGGAAAGTTTGAATTTTCAGGAAACGAATATATTGGAAGAATAACTGATTCGAGAAAAGATAATGAGGCTTATGATTTTAAGAGTTATTATTATGCGCACAAGGATAAAGATGCATTTATTGAGACCTTATCTAAGAGAACCTCTTGTGAAATAGATAGTTTCAATATCCAGAATTTGGACAATACAGCTGAAGCCCTGAAAATAGAATATATCCAAAAGACCAATGTAGATATGGGTGAGGAATTTATTTATATAAGTCCTCTAATTGACAAACATTACACAGAGAATCTATTCCGTACCGAAACCCGCGTTTATCCTATTAATTTCGACTATTTGACAACATATATGCAAATGGTGGAAATAAAAATACCGGAAGGTTATGTTGTAGATGAAATGCCTAAGCCTGCAAGGATGGTGATGAATGATAATGATATTGCACTTAGTTATAGAATCGGTGTGGATGGAAATCTGATCAGGCTAAATTATATATATCAGCTTAAAAAACTGGAATTTCCTGTAACAGAATACGAAGCCATCAGAGATTTTTATGCTAAACTAATAGCTAAAAACTCAGAACAAATAGTGTTGAAAAAAGTAAGTGCAGTAAAAGAATAAAGTTATGAAACGATTATCGATTTTTGGCATATGCATTTTCCTGATCAGCTATTTGCAAGCTCAGACAGGCAATCTTTACGAAAATGCCAATGCAATAGTAAAGGAGCGTAATGCCGTATTTACTCAGACAGATATTAATAATGCGACATATAAAGTAACAGAGATTATTACAATATTAAATAAACAAGGAGAGGAATTTGGATATTTTACTGCATATGGTGATAAATTTAGAGAACTCAAGGATTTTTATGGAGTTATAAGGAATGCAGCGGGAGCAGAGGTGAAAAAAATCAATAAAAAAGACCTGAGTATATCTTCTATTTCGGAAGGGTTTAAGTCAGATGATTATAGTATTAGTTATGCAAGTAAACACCCTGCTTATCCATATACAGTAGAATATACCTATGAATTTAAATTTAAGAATGGTATATTATCTTACCCTCCATTTACGCCTATTGAAAACTATAGACAATCTGCAGAGAAAGTGCATTATACAATAGAGTTGCCTGCTGATATTAAATTGAGGTACCATTCTAATTTTGATTGTAATATAAAAGAACGTACCGGGAATAATAAGCATATATATACTTTTTCTGCCGAAAACTTAAAAGCTATAGATAAAGAGCCCCTATCTCCTGTGTCAAGAGAAATTATCCCTATGGTATTTATTGCTCCTTCCGATTTTTGTTACGATTCATTTTGCGGCAATTTATCCAATTGGAACAATCTGGGTTCATGGGTATCCGGACTATTGAAAGACCGGGATCTTTTGCCTGTCGATTTTGTTGCAAAATTACAAGATATGACAAAAGATGCGAAAACTGATCGGGAAAAAGTTGCTATTGTCTATAAATATCTCCAGGAAAATACTCGCTATGTAAGTATACAGCTCGGTATAGGTGGATATAGACCGATTGAAGCAGCCTCTGTATTAAAAACGAGATTTGGTGATTGTAAAGGACAGACAAACTTAATGAAAGCCATGTTGAAGGCTATTGACATTCCTTCAAACTATTGTGTTATAAGTATGGGAGACGATAAAGAGCTACTACCGGATTTTCCGAGTTTCAATCAAAACAATCACGTGATATTGTTGGTTCCCTTGCAAAATGATAGTGTTTGGTTAGAATGTACCAGTGCTACAACTCCATTCGGATACGTACATGACGGTATCGCCGGACATGATGTACTCGTAATTACTGATAGTGGTGGTAAGGTATGTCGACTACCAACTTATACCAGTAAGCAAAACAAGAAAGAATCGAGATTGCAGATAAATATTTCAGAAGATGGTACAGCTAAAGGCGATATAACATTTGTGGAACATCTGATAGGATACGATTATGCCAGGAACTACTACAAAATCTTGTCTAATGACAGGGAAAAGAGGGTGGAGTATATAAATGCCAATGTAAGTATGCCGAAGATTCAGATAGGAGAGATAAATACGAGTGAAGATAAGTCTGCCCTTCCGTTCTGTTCTCTGACATTAAAATATGAAGCAATGGATTTTGCGAGTAAAACAGGTACAAGATTATTTATTCCTGTATGTCCTCTTAAAAAAAATAATTACAATGTGTTTTCTGCAGCTAAGCGCAATTTCGATATAGAGATCCCTGATGGATTCTTCGAGTCGGACACAATTGTTATACAAATACCTCAGGCCTATATTCCTGAATCCTTGCCGAAGGATATTTCTTTGACAACAGATTTTGGGACGTTCTCATCGCAAAGTGTATTGGAGGGGAATAAAATTATTTATATTCAGAAAACAGAGATTATTTCGGGACGGTATAGTAAAGACCGGTATAAGGAAATCAAAGATTTTTTTGGAGAAATAGCCACTGCCATCAAACGGAAAGTTGTAGTAAAGAAGTCTTAATATAAAAGAAAAAAAGCTGAAACAATATTTTCAGCTTTTTAATTTTCTTTCTATTTCCGCGATTTCTTCCCGGAACGTTTTATCAACCTCCATTTGCTCTTTTACTATTTTACAGGCATGCAATACTGTAGCGTGATTCTTCTTGCCTATCAGTGAACCGATTTGAGCCAAAGACATTTCCGTATATGTCTTAGATAAATACATCGTAATCTGCCTTGCCTGAACTATCTGGCGTTTACGGGAGGCTGTATGTATTAGCTCGTTCTTAATATTATAAAAGTCACAAACAATAGATTCTATTGTGTTTACAGTGATCTTTTTAGCTTCTATCTTCTTTATGGCCTGGCTTATTACACGACGAGCCAAAGGTAGGTCTATATCTTTGTTATAAACCAAAGAATGGGCCATTATGGATACGATTATTCCTTCCAGGTCACGGGCGTTGTCAGTTACATTTTCTGCAATATAATCTACTACATCTTCGGGGATGGTCAATCCATCATGAAGAATCTTATTTTGAAGAATCTTTAGCCTTAGGGCTTTGTCCGGATTATCTATTTTGGTTGTCAATCCCCATCTGAAACGAGTAAGCAATCTTTCCTCTACACCTTGCAGTTCAGACGGCGCTTTATCTGAAGTTAAGATCAGTTGTTTATTGTTTTGATGCAGATGATTAAATATATGGAA
>BNXH01000106.1 GCA_025999435.1 Bacteroidia bacterium
TATACCCAGATAGATCATCGTATAAGGTATCATCTTGCCTGCCAGAACTTTAACAATAGAACCATTCCCCATATCCATCAGCTTGCGCGCCGTTCCCATTTTTATCTCAGAACCGAGAGCCGATACAGTGAATATCAGGATAATCAGTTGCAGTATACCGGGCAGTATAACGTTGTTCAGGTATACAGAATAATTAAGCCACGAATTGCCGATAGGGTGACTGTCTATTGTTATCGGCTGTAAAACCGGCATTATTTGGTTTTCGGTATAACCTTTTGCCATAGCCGTTTTCAATCCGACAGAGGCCGAGGCCAAAGTCGATATTGTTTTCAGATCCTGAAACAGAAGCGAACCCGAAATAAGAAAAGCATTGTTAGTATAATAAACAAGTTTCGGACGATTTCCCAAAATGGCATCCTTCGTAAAATCTTTCGGTATAGTCAACACAGCATAAACTTCCATTTGCTCCATTTGCTGACGCGCCTCTCTGAAAGACAAACTCTTATATTTAATATCTGTCTTTTCGAATGCATCCAACTGGCGGACCAATGAGCGTGAAGTAGTCGTATTATCCAGATCGACAACGGCAATAGGGATACGGGAGGGAAGTCCGCTATCCATCATCCACAGAAGTATGATCATGGACAAAAGGGGCGCGACAAATATCCCCCAGATGCATATCTTGGAGGAGGAGATGCGTAGCCACTCTCTTTTGAATATTGCCAGTATACCTGTCATTTAGTTATGAGTAATTAGCGAATGACGTTATATCACTTTGTGCCATTTTCAAATCTTCAAATTTACTAATTAGCACATTAATCTATTCTTTTATAATAAGGGACATACCCGGAAGTACATCTACCGATGTGTCTTTAAATCGCGCTTTCACTTCAAACGTTTTGCGGTCGAACTGGCCTGTAGTCTTTGTAGCTTTCCACGCAGCATAAGAGCCTAAATCCTTTACATAATACACAGTCATTTCCACCTCTTTGTCTAAAGCAGGAACGTAAGCTTTGAAAGTAGTACCTATATCTTTATAATCTTTCAAGCGGTCTTCGCGAATATTGAAAGAACCCCATTTGTCGTCCAGTTTAGCCACATTCATAATCGGAGCCCCTGTGCCTACAAGTTCACCTTCATTCGGAAATTTCTCTGTTACTTTTCCATCAACCGGCGATATCAGATAACTTTCCGAAATATAAGATTCTACTTCGGCTACCGCGCCTTTTGCCCGTTCCAGCATGGCCAATGCAGCTTCTTTATCTTCACGTTCAGCTCCGTTTACAGCCATATCGTATTGCGATTTTGCTGCTTTTTCGGTAGCGATGGCCGCGTTAAGCTGAGCTTCCACCTCATCTTTTTTCTGCGCTGTAACTACTCCCTTGTCGAACAGGTTCTTCACACGGGTAAATGATTTTTGAGCTATGTCTACTCCAACTTTTGCCTTTTGCCACATTTCGTAAGCACCCTGTATTTGTTCTACACGAGCACCTTTTATGGCTTTTTGGTTTTGGGCTGCAGCTCCTTGTTGGGCAGCACTGGCTTGAGCCAGTTTAGCGTCGATGTCGGGTATGCTAAGGACAGCAAGTGTGTCACCTTTTTTCACAAAACTGCCCTCGTCAACTAAGTAACGGGAAATACGTCCCGGAACCTTACTCGATATACGCACTTCGGTGACATCAGCTTCTCCCTGTATAATATTGTCTTTCTGATTCAGGAAAAAGAAGCCATAAAGCCCAACGGCAATAATTATTGCGGCAAAAACTAAAATAGGTATTAGTTTCGATCCCGATTTTTTTTCTGTATCCATATCTGTATTATAATTAGCCCCTCCAACGACCCCACCCCAACCCTCACCTAAAGGGAGGGAGTTCAAGGGGAGGCTTTGATGAGGGTATTTTATTCATTAATATTATTTTAATCCCCCCTTTGGGGGATAGGTGGCCTATATCTTACGACCTAAAGCCTTGTTCAGGTATATACGGCAAAGGATTATATCTATCTGTGCATCTATCAGTTCGGAATGAGCAGACAGCCATGCGGTGTGGGCTGCCATCACATCGGATGCGGCAATTACTCCTTCTTCGAAACCGGCATTGGCATACCTGAGATTTTCATCGGCTTTGTCTACATTCTTTTGCGCAGAGGTATATTTTTTCTGAGCTTCGGTCAGTTTATATGAAGACTGATTGATCTGTAGTTTTATTTTCTCCTTTGCTTCTTCCAGTTCAAACTTCTTGATGCGGGTTTGCGCTTTGGCTACATTCAATTTAGACGAGCTCGACACAAAATTCAACGGCACTTTAACAATGACTCCTACATTCCACATCCCTCCAAACTTTTTTTCAAATCCATCGAACATATTGGGATTTGTCCATAGATAATTAGCTGTTAGAGCGACGTTAGGCATAAACTCGGATAAAGCTATTTTCTCTTGCTTGCCGTATATTTTTGTTGCCAATTCCAGACTTTTAATCTCTGTCCTGTTCGATAAAGCTTCGTCTATATTCAGAATATCAGCAGTGTTATCTTCACTCTGTATATTTTCAATATTTTCATCGTTCAGTATAATCTGGTCGCTTATCTCCAATCCGCAAATTTGAGATAAAAGCATCTTGGACAGACTTAAACCGTTTTCTGCTTTGGTCAGCGTCATCTCTGCTTCGTTCAATTTCACATTTACCGATAGCCTGTCGGCTTTAGTAGCAAGTCCTTCCTGCTCCATCGCCGAAATATCGGAATCTATTTTCTGCATTAATTTCACAAACGATTCGGCCAATCTTTTTTTATTTGCAACCGAGACTACTTGCCAATAAGCATTATCTACTTCTACAAGCACCTCTGTCATCCGGCTTTCTTTCATCGTCTTAGCCAGATCCTGAGCATATGATCTCAAGTCGTTGTAAGCTATTATCTTACCACCCGTAAACACGGGCTGAGTAAGTGTAAAGCCGCCCGCCCAAATGTTTTTAATATCCACTTCGCCCATCTTCCATACCGCATCGCGGACATCATCGCTTATCGGAATAGTATTGCCAATGCCCGGTATATCGAAAGGCAGGGTAATTCCCTGCGGTATAGCCGAAGAAGAGATCAGGTGCAAATTCTTTTGATTGCGCATATATCCTCCCATAAAGGATATATCAGGAAAAAATTTTGTTAAGGCATCTTTCTTCTCGTAATATGCAATCCGTTCTTGTTCCGAGGCTATTTTAAGAGCTTTATTGTTTTCTATTGCCAATTTCCGGCATTGCTCGAGGCTCAATACCTGTTGCGCCATTATGCCGGATGCAAACATGCAGGTTAAAAGAAGGATTGCTCCAATGCTTTTTTTTATCATACTGCTGTTAAATCATTAGTTTTATATTTTGATTGTCTATGCAACTAAAGTGCAAATTTAGCATACTTTTTTATAGTACAATATATATCCACTAATATTTTAACATCTTGCAACAAAAAAGGTTCACAAGAGAGAGTCTCTTACTGCTAAACATATAAATTATATCTACCTTACCCACAAATTCCAGCCAATTATGTAATTTTTTATTGAAATCCCCGACTATATAGTAAACCGAAAAACAAAAGTAATGAAATCTATAAAAGAAGAGTTTCTAAAAACATTAGCAAATTATCAAGGTATAATACATAAAGTTTGTCTGCTCTATTTCAGAACAGAGGTTGATAGAAAAGATAATTTTCAAGAAATAGTTTATCAACTTTGGAAATCATTTCCAAATCTTAAAGACAGGGATAAAATTGCATCATGGATATATGGCGTCGCGATCAATACATCAATTTCTAAAATAAGGAAGGACAGCCGCCTTGTCTATCAAGCACAGTTTAATGAATCTCTGATCTGTATTGATGATAGAAATATGAAGGATGAAGATTTGAAATTATTAATTCAAGCAATACAAAAGTTAAATGAGATAGATAAATCTATCATTTTATTATATCTTGAAGAGTACGATTATGAGGAAATAGCAACTATTATAGGGATTTCAAAGTCAAATGTCGGGACTCGTATAAACCGGGCAAAAAAAGTATTAAAAGAACATCTAAAAAACTTGAATTATGAAAACCAATGAATTACAAAGCCTATGGAAAGGAAATATCGACAGTTATATTTCAGATTACTCAAAAGAAGAATTAAAAAGTATTCTCGTCAATAAAGCAAGAAGTCATATCCGAGGATTTTATTCTTTAGAAATTTTATCCGTGGTTTGCGGCATATTCGGTTTTTTTCTTGTAGTTGCGTCTATTGCTCATAAGAGTGATGCGTTGTATGTAATAAATAATATTATATTAATCGTCATATTAGCATTTTCATTGACATCGAGTATCTGGTCGTATAAAAAAATGAAGAACTGCAATGCGGATGAACCGTTGAAGCTGTGGCTAAAGAGAAGAATTTTCTATATAGAAGTATCTCAGCATTTTTATATTGCAAACTGTATAATATTACCTGTCGTGTTAATAATGACCAATATATC
>BNXH01000107.1 GCA_025999435.1 Bacteroidia bacterium
AAAGCCGAAACCAAGCAGATTGTCGTTGACGAATTGCAGCGAATCAAGGACGATCCGGAGCTTTGCCATTTGTTGCCGAAAGGGGAATAGGTACTACGCTGATTCTTAGTAGTGGCCTCGCTGAAAGGATTCGGCGGGGCTTTTTTGTTGCTCCAAACGAGTAATGACTTAATTAGAAGTATAATCCAACATTAAGTGTTTGATAGAATAGGAATTATCATGGAGCGATACATAACAGGAATCAAATTCATTTAATCCTAAAGATTGCTGTTTTAATATTTCGGATACCCTATTTGCATTGCATAAGCAATCATTTAAACAAGAAATGATATTGTCGATTTTCCCCTGTAATATATATCCAATTAAGCAACCATTTGAAGGATATTTGCCTGAAACATAATTATCAATACCTGTTTTTATATATCGTTTATGAAGTTTGGTTGCCGAAATTTTTGTTTTTCTTCCAACTTTGAAAGAATCAGCTTCGATTAAGTTTTTTGCTTCCGCAAAATATTCCCACTGATTTGCAGTCCAACCAGAGAAACGGAAGTCAATTCTTGATGCACTTTTAGCAGCAATGCCATCATTTTTATATAATCTATGTTCGGGAACAATATCTATTTGCCATTCCAATCTTTTTCTGTTCGTATTCAGAGATAACAGCAATTCTTTCGATATATCTTCTTCTTCCCAATCAATAGAAATATTTCCATTGGATTTAGTTACGCAATATCCCTGGCTCAATAAGGTCAAACAGCGTCTTTCCAATATTTGCAATGTGCTGCTTATATACTCTGGGTTAAAACTTCCACTCATTTTGTTTCCATATTTGCAATTTCAACAATGAGAGAAAGCGCATCATCAATAGCCTGTGAACGTGTCCAAAAACGTTTTTGATTTGGCTTAATCAAATATATTTTATCCTTATCATAGTATCTGAACTGCTTTTGTACATACAAATTTTTTCCTTTTTCTTGAATAGAATACTTATCCAATTCTTTAAGCAAAGAAGATAGTTCGTTTGTTGGCTTTACATCAATAGATTTTTTTGCATTACAAAAATGTAATACCACTAAGTTTAAAGGGTCATGTCGCTGTACATCATAGACTGTTATATTAACTTTATGATTGGCTTCGGAATAAAAATCATTTAATTCTTGATGAAGCATTTTTGCATAAATCATATTTTCATCAGATGAAACCCGACGAAATGCTTTTGATTTTTCTTTTTTGTAAAAAATATCAATTGATTGGCAAAGAAAATCTTCAATTAAACAAATGTCTCTTTGAGAAAGATGGAAGGAACGCAATATGATTTTTTCTATATCTTTTTCCTTATCGGCATCTCTAATAATTAATGGATTGCTATTAATAGTATTTTCTATTTGCTCATGTAATGAAACTAAATCTTTAAAATCCGATTCACTAAATTGCAACGGCAGGGTGTACACTTCATTTGGCTTAATACGCTCTCTCTCTATTCCCCATGAACTGGAAATCATAAGCAAATAATATGCAGCTAACTTAGAATTTAACATAGACGATAACATCCGCAAGTCCTCTAACTGTTCCGAGTGTATCCCTAAAACTGTACTATTATATGCAACACTTGTGTTTACAAGGCTTGCACAAAATTCATTATCCTTAAATCCTTCTTTAACAAGCAACATAGGGCCTTTATATACCTCTTTTTTACCCAATCTGCGAAAGACATTTATTTGAGGTAAATCGAAAATATTATTCTCCTTATAATATTTTAAATATTCAGCAATAGTTTCTTTATCTTTTATTGCTGAATTTATGTCAGAAAAAGAAGTGTCCGGTGTAAAATACTTTGATATTCTTTCAGGTCGTATAAACTTTAAGTTAGAAATATCATTATCGACAATGGGTTTAATTGTTGATTTATTTAATGGTTGCAGTCCAACCCCAAAAGACATTTTTCTTTCTTTTATAAAAGATTTGACGTTAGTGTGAATTTTAGATAGCTTACTAATTAAATGAAAATCCGCAATATTTCCCCACATGGCTATTTTCCATATTTTGGTATCAGGCAATTGACACTCTGTTCGTGGAAGAAATTTGATGTCTGTACTATCAATTAATACCCCATCTATTAAATTGGACTTGACATAAGTCTTAGGAGCCCAGTATTCAATTGTATCAGATTTTTTCAGGGGTATATTTTTTTGAAAATAGGCAATACAAATTGGCCCTACCGCAGATGTAAATAATTGCCCTCCAAAATTTTTCGGAATCTTCCGGAATATCGACAGGTTATATACCTTTTCTACATAGTTCTCGTTTAATAACCACTTTCTAAAATTTTGGAAAGGCTTTTCTGTATTGGTAAGTACCTTTGCATTGAATATTAAGGCAATATCCCCATCAGGACAAAAGTCAACGGATTTGTGTAGAAATGGCAAAACCATTTCTTTGCCAAAATTATATTTGACACAATAATCCATTATTGATTTGGATAACTTCTTAGTCCCAAAAGGTGGATTTCCAACAACTAAGTTTACTTTTTCAAAATTGTCAGGATTCACTTCCCCAATAGTATCGCGACACCACAAATTCTTACCTTCTCTCCCTTTAATAGAAGCATCTTTGGGATTATCTATAAGGTATGGAAATTTATTGGTTTTATCTATCCAGAGTTTTTTAGGATTAAGATGTTCGACTAATGCCAAATAAAGGCTGAAAGCCGTTACTTTAATAGCCAACGAATCTATTTCTATCCCGAAGATGTTTTCAACAAGTATGTCATGAAGTTCCTTGAAAGTTATAACTTTTTTAGGGTTTTTATTCTTCCATCTTCTAATCAGTCTTTTATAACTTTCAACCAGGAAAATTCCGGAACCGCACGCGGGATCTAAAATCTTGACATTGTGATTTGTTTCATTCTTAATTGGCAACTTATCGTTTAGAATTAATTCCACCAAAGTATATGGGGTGTAGAATTGCCCTTTTTCCTTTTTTACATCCAGTTCGCCAAGAAAATTCTCATATACTTCACTTAGTAATTCTATTTGAATAAAATCAAATTTGAATATTCTCCAACTTTCAAATAGTTTCGGTTGTCCCGAAATATCTCCATCAATGAAACAGTTTTTTATTTTTTCTAAGTGTTTTTTCTTTACTTTTAATTGTTCGCCTTCAACAATTGGGAAAACATTACCGTTAAAATGTTCTTGTAATCTTGCAAATAACTGATATGTAGCATCTACATCATCTAGAATATCAAAATAACTTTCCGCGTCTTTCTTGATTTCTTTGTATAAACCTGCTTCTTTTGCAGCCCCTTTATCTTCAAGATACAAGATAAAAAGAGAACGCATGAGCAAACCGTGAATAATGTTAATATCCGTAATGTCCTTTTTTAACACATCGGCTGTTTTTAACAGGCTCTCTACCAAGTATCTGTCTATTCTTTTTTGAACATTGATACCTTCACGAATATTATAGTCGCTCGTCCATAATAAACCGCTATCAACACCGATACGGGAAAAAATCTCATTTAGGATTTCTAAATTTGCCGCATCGTCTTTTGTGCTACTAAAAATTTGATATGGACTTAATTCTTTATCATAGTCCGAATCAGGTTTTATGTATTTAGGTTTTTCATGGCAGTTATAAATTCTAATCTCTGTATCCGATACAACAAAGAGGAACATTATTTTACGATAATTCCATGCTTTGTGTTGAATTTCGGCAATTTGCTTTAAAGAATCAATATCGAATGCCTTAACTTCTTTAAAAAGAATAGCGGGAAAATCTCCTGAAAAGTAAACTTTGTCAGCGCCCATCTCTCCCAATTCCTGATATTCAGGATTAGAAACAGGTATTTCAGAGCATTTTATCAAATGCTCATAACCTAATTTCTCGTAGAAAAAATTTGCGCTCATTTATGCTTATTTAACATGAAAATCAATGATTTGAACATTATCATGCTCAATCTGCAAAGATACGAATAAGACCGTAGAAATCCAAATCTTGGAGAGTGTTCAACCAAAGGCAACACCATTTAATTTGCGATGAAATCCCATTGGGCATGTAAATACTTACGTCTTGTTCTTTCCAAACCAAACCCTTCAATGGTTTCCTATGATTTATATTTATCAGTATCGCCGAATCCCTTGGCGAGGCTACACTAAATCTACAGCGAGCCAGCCTAACTTTAACGCCACACGCTTCCAAACCGGCGCCACAAGCTGCCAGCCTCCTTAAATCCCTTTGCCGCACAGTAAGATAGGCGTACTTTCGTTCCGCATTAATAGTAATGCGGAACTTAAAAATCAATGATTTATGGCAGAAAAACAGATTAATTACGACCGCGACATATTGCTTGTCGCGGAC
>BNXH01000108.1 GCA_025999435.1 Bacteroidia bacterium
GCTAACCGCTGAAACACAAGAGAAACCAGGAAGCTGCCAGTCAGTTTCAGGAAGAAACAAGAAGCCAGTCCTATAGCTCAGTTGGTTAGAGCGCTACACTGATAATGTAGAGGTCGGCAGTTCAACTATGCCTGGGACTACGAAGTAAGTACGACAAAGTATGACAAAATACGACAAAAGTGTGTAAATGAATAATTTACGCGCTTTTTTTGTTTTGTATATTAGTGTTTAAATACCAATTTACACAGATAAAACTCCACCCATCCGTTACAATTCCGTTACCATCCGGAAAAGAGGAAATCCTGTAACGGTTTTCGTTGTAAGTAGTTGTAAAATAGCTGTATAACTCCAATGTGCCTCCATCCTCGAATGTACGAATCGATATCTTTACGCAGTTAAAATTTAAAGAATTAAAAGTAAAAGGTTATGAAAAAAAGTACATTCAAGATTTCGTTTTATTTGCGGAGCAACCATGTGAACAGGAAGGGCTTGTCGGCGATAATGATCCGCATCAGCATCGACGGTGAAATGAAGCAGTTCTATTCGAAAGCGGATGTAAGCGGGGAGTTATGGGACGCGAAGAACAACTGGGCCAAGGGTAACGGCCATGCGGCCCGTGAGGTGAATAAACAGCTGGAAGATATAAGGTATGTGCTCCAGCAGCGTTACCGCGACCTGTTCGGCAAATACGGCAGGGTGACGGCCGAACAGTTGAAATGCGCGTATCTGGGCAAGACGGACGAAGGGGATATGCTGTTGAAGCTTTATGACCGGAAGATCAGCCAGAAAGCTGCCCTTGTAGGGAATACGATAGGGGAAAGGACGCTGGGCAAGTATAAGAACGCGAAAGAGGTGTTGTCTGCTTTTATACGGAAGGAATACGGCATGGACGACTATCCCGTTGCGTCTGTGGACTACGGGTTTATCAGCGGCCTCGATTTGTATTACCGCGCCGATTGCCGTTACAGCCATAATTATGTTATCAAGCACCTGCGCTATTTGAAACAGGTGGTATCCGACGCCTATAAGAACCGGCTGATATACGCCGATCCCTTCGCTGATTACGGATTGAAGCAGAATCCGGTCGGAAAGGATTACCTGATTGAGCCTGAGATAAAGCTGTTGCTGGAATGGCATTTCGAATCGAAGCATCTGGAACGGGTGCGGGATATGTTCATATTCTGCGCGTTCACGGGCCTGGCATATATAGACGCCTATAAGCTGACTAAATACCATATAATCGAGGATGCCGAAGGAAACAAGTGGATACAGGTCAACCGGACGAAGTCGTCGGTACAGGCGAATATTCCTTTATTGGAAGTGCCGTCTTCCATCCTCAGCAAATACAGGGGCCTCCATCCGGATAGGCTGTTGCCCCTTGACACGAACCAGCGTATGAACATGTACCTGAAGGAAATCGCGAAAATCTGCAATATACATAAGAAGCTGACAACGCACAAGGCCAGGCATACCCATTCTTCTTTTCGATTGAAAACGAGCGAGTTACAACTATGTTTTTTTTGACAGGTAACGATTTAGAAACCAGCGAACCCCTACACTTTACCCCATTTTGCACAAATACAAAGAACGCTTTTCGATTACAGACTACAAAAATAATCGAATATTATTTATTTGAGAAAACTATTGAATCTTTTCTTTTTACATATCTACAAATAGAGGATTCTTTTCCCGGCACAAAAAAATAAGATTCGAACAGGTCATGCAAGTTTTCTCTTAAAAAATATTTGCAAATATTTTTTAAGAGAACCGCAGGCTTGAACTTGTATTGACCGTGAATGAGAATCTTTACCTTGTGTAGGGAAAAGGATTCCCATATAAAAACCATAGCGGTAAATTGTGGGTTGATTGTTCTTTTTGGATTAAAATAAAAGCTATAGGGAAGTTCCTCCGGTTTGTGTTTTTCCTTTCTTTTGCATAAATTGCTCCACCTCAGAGGCTTTATAATATACCCTTCCATTGTCATATGTATAAAAAGGTAGCAGTTTCTTTTGGCGATATCTTGCTATAGTTCTTTTGGTTACTCCAAGAAGTTTGCATAAATCATGGTTGTCAAGGAGAGTATTTCCCTCGAAACAATCTTTGAGTTTATTCATCTGGTCAAGTGTTTTGTCTATTTTGTCAAAACGACTTAATATGATTCGCATCCAGTCCTCGAAACTTTTCTTATCATCCATATAGCCTCTGAAGATTATTATGATGCAAAGGTCGGCAGGAAAAAGAAACCCGTTTCATTAGTTGTACCCTACTTGGGTATGATTTTTATGAAGAAATTTATTATATGCTTGATATTCAAGCTAAATGGGCATAAAAATATATTGAAAGTAAAAATTGTAAGGGTAAGACGTTGGGTTTAAGCCTTGTAATTAGGTTAGAAAATACTCAACAATTCATAAAAAAAAGAAAAACAGGTCATGTATAACTAAGGTATTTCCATAAATCCGGAATAATCAAAATAAAAAAGCGTGGAACTTACTCCTTCCGACACAGTGGCACTGGTTACCAGAAAAACGAAAGTCATAGGTCCACGCTATACTTGCGCATAGCATGAACATTACACTTTTCATCCCGTTTTTCTTGAAAATTACCAGTTTTCTGTGTCGAGACGTTCAGCGAACGTTATGTTATATACTCATAAAGTATTAAAAAAAACACTTCAGATGGTTTCTATTTTACATCTGCAAAGATAATAGATTCAACGGGATTATTTGTTATCGTCTTCATCCATTCTTCGCCTTAATGCATCAATCATACGATTCAGATATTCTGTACGGTCAATTTTTCTCTTGCGTATATCCCCATATATCTGGAAGATGTTACTCATATCCACATCGAATAAATCTCCCAGCTCTTTAGCCAGAACGTTGATATTTACATTCCCAAAACAAACACTTCCTAAAGAATCGATCCCATAAATAATTTCCCCCAAGGCTGTTTTCTTTTCTGTCCATTTTAAGCCGGAATGAAAATCCAGATAGGGCTCAATCTCCATACCCTCTTGCTGCAGCTTTGCAAGTTTTACATTCAGATAAGATGAAAGCCTTTCATTTGCCAGGATTTGGGTCATCTTTAAACCATAACAGGTAGAGAAACAACAGTCCCTCTCAAAATAAGAACTGTCAACGTGCAATTGAATGCAGGGTTTTCTCCGCAGGAAATAAATCCGGTCTAAATGTGTACTTCCTGAACGATAGTATTGGTAAAATTCCGAATTCATATCGAAAAAGAATTTAATTTGATTTTGGATCAGTTCCAGATACTCTTTGCGACTTTCGACGCTACCGGTCGGCATTCTTAATTCAATATTGTAAACCTCGTTATAATATATTAACTGGCTGAACAGTTGAGGTTTCATTTCTTTAAAGAAAAGTATCTCTTCATCTTCATTCTTAAAAGAATAATTGCTTACAAAAGATTTTAACTCCTCAAAAGCGCTTTCCAATTGAGGTACAATCAACTTTGATTTATGTAGCATGCTACATTCCATCTTCTCTGCTTCCTGAATATTCTGAAAGACTTTGTCCTTCAGAGATGAAATATAATTCTCCATGAATTCATTTTTATTAAATTAATACTAAATGACAAAAACATGGCAAACGCACGCCAACCATCACTGCCTGTCAGATACTCTTTCCCGGATTGCAAAGACAATTAGCCGGATATTCGGAGAGCTTAACAGCTAAACGAACAAACTCACAAATGAATTTACAACAAAAGAGTATCTGAAAATACCGGGTTATTTATTTCGCAAAGGATTTGCAGGCGTTCAACCTTATCATCCATTCGCATAGCGTCCTATGTAAATTCTGATAATATCATTCCTTTTCCCAGTCTTTGTTTTTATTATAATCTTAAATGATAAATCATTGATTTCCTTATTTTAAAAATTCATATTTATAATTGTTATACTTTTCTGTTTTTCTGAATAAAACTTCTATTATTTCAGTATTTTCAATTTTGGGTACTCTTAGGAGAAAGCGAGTTTTATGTATTAATAAACTACAATTTCTTAGTAAAGATGATACCCTCTTAACTATAAGAAATCCGGTTTTGTTGTTTCAACAAAACCGGTCATGTTTTTTAGATAGTAGTAGATCAATAGATATTGCCTCTCTGATTTTATTCCTTATCATTTAAGAAACAATAAAACCATTATAAAAAGATAAGGATTTTTGTAATAAAAATTACTGTTTAGAATATTAATAAATACTTCGCAGATTCAAATACCCAATGCGACAATTTAGTTCAAAGATGCATAAAATATTTTAGAAGGTGTCTGAAAACATAATTTTTCTCTAGGTCTTCTGTTTATCTTATTTTGTATCAGCCTTATAAAAT
>BNXH01000109.1 GCA_025999435.1 Bacteroidia bacterium
ATTTAATAGTTTGTTTATTATTTGAGTCACTTAGTTTTAAGTATACTCTTCTCTCATTTGGTTAGAATTTTTTCTTACTGGTTATTTTCCACTTTTAAAAGCTCATTTATATCACCCGTAATTTTGTGCCTTTTGGCAGTATATTATTAAAACAACGAAAAGATTACGGATTATTATAATACTACACTAAGAAGTATTCGAGTGCGTTAAAAGCATTGCAAAGATATATATTTTGTTCTTAATAACAAGGTTTTTTGAAAAAAACTGAATTAAATTTGATAAATCATTTTTTTTGCTGCGATTAGTATAATCGAGTACCTTTGACCAAATTTAAAAATTCAATGCCATTGAGAACTCATTATATTACTTTCACAAGCTATAAAATGAAGATAGAAGGGACAAACAGTTACTTCTGAGGTTCTCAAAGCATTGAGCTTATGCATAGTATAATAAGATTGATTCTGGAAAAATATCCAGGTTAACTGTACAAACTTTTTCCCCTATGAGTTTTATATATAGATATTATTATAAGGTAATATTCGCAAGTTCAGCGGGTTGGTAAGAGTTAAAATTAGTTAATACGTAAAGCGTCGACAGCTGAGTTATGTATTTTTCACTAAATAGAAAGAGACTCTGAAAAATCAGAGCCTCTTTTCAATCATAGGGTATTATGTTAGAACACAATGAAATTCAGGTTTTTATCAACTAAAAATCCATCAATAGCCTTCAACTCAAATTTCACATTTCGTTTAGCCTTCAGCTTAATGATAAATAGATCGGAATCTCCTTCAATAGCTTCTTTATTCCCTGTATTCACAAATGTAGGATATAAAGCCTTAACACCGTTTGTATGCAATCTGTCATTTGTCAGATTTTCCATTTGTTTCATGTTTAATGGTTGTATCCCGACAAATTCATAATCCTGAGGATTATATGGAAGAGCAAAGCTTAATGCATTAACAGAGCGAAGATTGGCGCCTTTGACCTTGATCTCAACAATCTCGTCTTTATTGTATGCTCGTTTTGATGTGCTGATTTCAATTTTTCCGTCTACTTTTTCTATTCGCCTACGATCTATTCCACCGTTGAGTTGCGTTGCTACAACAGAAATATCATATGCATCTATCAGATCATTTTTATTGAGGTCTCCATTGCTTATATATCCTTCAAAATCAGCGTCACCTTTCCTTAAACCTGTGTAATTGATATACGAAGTCAAATCATTTTCATCTATCAATTTATCGTTATTAATATCTCCTGGAAGATAACTTTCTGTACCCGGTACTTTGAAAACATATAACTCCCTACCCGATCCATATCCACCTACGGCATTTGTTATGGCTAACTTGATATACCGGGCAGTAGGGTGATTTCGGAATGTAAATATCTTTGTTTCCGCATTTTGAGTCCATTCGAAAGTTCCGGATTCATTCCAGTTCTCCTTGTCCATGCTATAATAAACCGAACCTTTTAATAGAGTTCCGTTTCCTGCATTATCACGAGGTACATAATGGAATTTATCAAGCTGATTGATAGATTTTAGATCCATGATAAGATCGAAAGGCAAAGCATTTACATTATATTTTGTATGCCATAACTCTCCTTCTGCAAAATCGAATAATTTATTTAATGAGCGGCCTTGATTTTCGGCACTTGTTTCACCAACAATACCTTGTATAGCAAACTCCAGAGGATTTTCTTTTGTTGTAATACTAAATGTGGTCCAATCGGAATACCCGTCCTTATTTACAGCCCGCAACTTAAATGAATATGTTGTTTCAGCATCCAATCCTTCGAAGAGTAATTCTGTATCTTTAATTGTGGTATAAAGCATACCGTTGAACTCAATTTCGTAAAAATCGGCATTATCGACCTTATCCCATGTCGGTTTTACTTTATATGCTTCTGTATTTTCATCTGCAATCCGGGCATTTGCCGGTGCGACTAATGTTCCCGTGGTAATCTTGTGCTTATCTATCGGATTGAATACAAAACCTTCAATATTAAGAATGGTTTGATTGGCTGTAATGTCTGATGATTCCAACTTAACCAGAAGTTGAGGATTTTTGGTAATAACTTCTTTTTCAAACTCGCTGCCTTGGGTTGCAAATCTGTTCAGATTTGGTGTAGCATCGTAGAAATAAACGTTTTCTTTTCTATTAAATTCGTCCAATGATTTTACTTCTACTAATTTGATTTTAACTTTTCCAATCTCAGCTGATACTTTCTTCGGTTTTTGAGTAACATTTATCCTTAGTTCCGTTGCTTTATCTTTAACAAATCCGGTAAAGTCTCCTTCCGTAGCATGAATCACTATATCCAATCTCTCTTTTGCTCCTGCACTAGATTCTATCAGTGTAGTCGTACCTTTTCCCTGACGGTATTCTTCTGTCGTTCCATCATCATCATATTCTGTAAATGAGCTGTTCCCAAATGGATATAACTCGTATATCCGCAAATTTTTATTTATTTCGGAAACATTATTGTTCGGATTCGCCATTGGAATTATAGCTCCATTTTTGATAAATACAGGAAGTTTCCAAAGGGGTGATGCATAATTGTTTATAATACAGTTACCCTGATACTTATCTCCGGAGAAATAGTCGATCCATTCTCCTTCCGGCAGATATATGCCATTACGAATATCATTGCCTTTCTCATCTGATTTTGTAGCCTGGTAAATAGGCGCTATCAAAAAGTATGGACCATACAAGAATTGGTATTGAGTAGCTTTCCCCAGTGTATATGGATTTGCATATTCCAAGAACATAGCCCTTATCATAGGTAATCCGTCAACAGATTCTTTTGCAATACTATATGCATACGGTATCAGTTCTGATTTCATTTTCAGATACCAGCGATTTATCGAAGTAACAGGCTCTCCTAATGCATGGGGATATTTTTCGTTAGCACCCCACCCGTCCATATTTAACTGTGTTGGAGTAAATGTCTTCCACTGGAAATCTCTGGTATTGACCACAGGATTTTTGCCTCCGAAAATTCCATCCATATCAGAACTAATATTTGGATTACCGGAAAGTCCCGAACCTATATAAGTAGGTATATGGAACCGTATATATTCCCATACACCCCCGGTTTGGTCACCCGACCAGATTCCTGCATAACGTTGTGTACCGGCCCATCCATCGAGAGAAATGATAAACGGCCTGCTATTGTCGCCATAATATGTCATAATCTGTGACACATCGGCAATACCGTTCAATCCGAAAGAATATCCTGCACCGACCCATGCCACATCTGTTTTCAATACGCGTACTCCGGCGTCTCTCGCCTCTTTTACTATATCCCTTTGGAGTAGAGCGTTGATCTCTGGTTTCGGGTGAAGATCCGATTGTGTCCATAAACCTATTTCAACGCCATTCTTATGGGCATAATCAGCCAGATTTTTCAGATTTTGTATGTTTCCGTCTAAAGTTTCTGTTTGTCCATACCCGGCTCCATAACCATCGTTAGGCAATAACCAGCCCAATGGCATATCGTGATTCTTATAACGGTCTATTACTGCGCGAGCCGAAAATTGATAATTGTTCTTTTCACCATTAAGGGATTCTTTCACGCCTCCATTATCTTTTTGGCTTTCTTTATAACGTTTTCCATCTTCGAATAGAATTCCGGTTTCGTCTTCTTTCCAGTAGTCCCTGTTATAGGCATTCAGATGCCCTTGGTAGAATCCGAATTTGGGGAGCAATACAGGATTGCCCGTTAGTTGATAAAAATTATTTAATAAAGGTACAGCCCCGTCATTGATCATATAGAAAACATCCAGATAATCAGTTTCGTGATATAACTTTACAACACCTTTCTCTTTTGCCCCAAAGTCATATTTCCCTCTTTTGAAGGTGTACCACATTATTCCATAACCATTTGTAGACCAATAGTATGGATTGGGAGAAGCCACTCCGCCATCAGTCCAACTATTCTGGTTCTCTATGGCGATTATTTTTCCTTTATGAGAAAAACGTCCATTCTGAACACCTCCGCCGTAAAAATATTCTTGTGGGTTTTCTTTCAGGGTCACTGTAACCTTATTCTTTTCAAAAAGGACAGGTTCTATTTCTTCTAAAGCGACAGTGTTGGTTTTCAAATTGATGACTTTCAACAATGCAGTGTTCTTATCCAGCTGAATTTTAATTTTTTCAGTAATAATAGAAATAGAACTACCATCGTCGCTCACCTTCACTTCTGATAAGTGTTTTCTAGGATTATCAACCAAGATCCGGGCTTCCGGTTTCGCTTCAGGATTTCTTATTATT
>BNXH01000110.1 GCA_025999435.1 Bacteroidia bacterium
AGAAACGTTGGATTGTGGAGAGAACCATAGCGTGGACGCTTAACAATAGGAGGTGCTCTAAAGATTATGAAAGAAAAACAGAAAATGCGAATGCCTTTGTTTGTATTGCTAATATTCGTAGATTGACTAAGAAAATTTAATTCAAACAGATTCTAAGAGTATAAAATGCCATGGATGAGATGCCAAAAAGTATTAGAATAATTCTGTCAAAGAAAACAAATTACGTAACTCGCTATGGGACTGCTGTAGTTGTATTTATAGCTTGTTTATGTATTATATTGTCCTTTTTTATACATTTACCTGAGCAGCGTTTGGTAGCAACTTATAATGCTGCTCAATTCGGTGATTCAAAGAATGAGCAACAAATCAAATATGACGGGGTTGATGAAATTATGACAGGAAGAGAACTGTATATAATACAAAACAATGATCGAGCAAAAATAGGATTTGTTTCAAAAGTTGACGTTGTCTCAAAATTATTGACAATACATATTGATAGTACTATTATATTAAAATATATTAATGACCCTAATAATATATTGATATATTGTGATATATATAATTATTCTTTAGGTGAAAATTTATATAAGCAGTTTGCCAAGATTCTTGTAAAACAATAAAAAATAACTAAATTTATTAAATCATGAAAAAAATTATTTCACTGTTGGTATTTGGATGTGTTTGTTCATTCGCATTAGGCCAAGGTACAACCGAAAGTTTGGTAGTAAAATACAAACATTCAATGAAGATTCCGGTGTCAGTCAACCAAAACGCATCTGACAATATTGAACAGAGTGCGGATTTTACCCTGATGTACTCTGATGGAAAGAGCCTTTACTCGGGCGATAAACAGGCAAAAACGGAAACGATGGTCAGTGGAATGAGGGTAGATGTAGGCATGCCGGAAGAGATCACATATAAAGATTTTGGTAGTAAAACGGTGGTAACCCAAACCGATTTTTTCGATAAAAAATTTCTTATCACGAAGAATATGATTGATAATGAATGGATCATCACAAATGAGCAAAAAACAATAGCTGGTTATTCCTGTACAAAAGCTACAAATTCCATTGGTGATGTAATATGGTTCTCTAATGAGATACCCGTACCTGATGGGCCAATTGTATTTTGTGGGGCTCCAGGATTGATTTTAGAGGTCGTTAGCCGGATGGGAACAACTACTGCCGTTAGCATATTAAAGTCAAAAAATACACCTAAAATGGATCCTCCAGCAGAAGGAAAGCGAGTAACAGAGGCCGAGTTTATGGAAATTGTACGTAAGCGCATGGAAGCCAATGGTGTAAAACAAGGAGGATTAAATGTTGAGATTAGATAAGAAGTTTATCCTCTGTGTGTGTTTTTTTGCTGCTAATCTTAGTGTTAGCAGCCAAAACTTACGCATTATCGTTAAGGAAGAAAGTAATAATATAGCCGTTGTGGGTGCTATGGTTGAGTTATGGAGTGACTCAGTTAGACATTTTTATGGATTTACAGATAATACAGGTCTTGTAATTATTAATAGTAAAGACAGCGGCAAACATCGACTAACAGTTCGTGCATTGGGATTTGAATATCAAGAAGACACTATTATTATAGAAAAAAAAGATATAACTAAAACTCTGTTATTACAAAGGTTGCCTATAGAGTTAGATGAAGTTGTGGTTAAAGCGTTTCGCCATGGAGTCAGTTATAAAACTGATACTATTAAATACAACCCCCAAGTATTCTCTGATGGTACAGAATCGACTTTGGGTGATATTTTGCGAAAACTTCCGGGAATCCAAGTAGATCAAGGAGGAAATGTTCGGGCTCAAGGCAAGGAAGTTTCCAAAATTATGCTCAACGGACAGGATTTTTTTGAAGGAAATACTCAAATGGCAACCAAAAACCTTTCAGCAGATGTCGCAAAAAGTGTTGAGGTATTACATAACTACAGCGAATATTCTCTTCTTAAAGGTTTTCAAACTCGTGAGCGCACTGTAATAAATATTGGAGTGGACTCCAAACGTTTAGACAAACTCAGCGGACAACTTAATGTTGGTGGCGGAGTGAGAGATAAGTGGAGTGCGCGAGGAGACTTGATGAGAATTGGAACGAAGTCGATGGCCAATCTTATTGTTACTGGAAATAATACAGGAGATGCATTATTTTCCATGGAAGATTTTTTTCGTAATCGAGGAGGAATTGGTGAATTATTGTCTGATGGTGGACGTTTTCAAATCAGCTCAACAGAATCAGAGTTACTTAAACCGCAAAACAATGTCTTTCGTCGCGATAACACCCTGTATGCTGCTAATTTTACATCTCAATCACTTGGTAAATATAAGTTAAATGTAGATCTACTATATAACAACTCAGATGCGCATATTATGGATGAATATCAATATAGCTTTGGGGCATTCGAGAAGCGTAATCAAAGTGAAAATCGCGGTTTTTTACAGGGATCTGTTCGTTTATCATATACACCCGATTCAACCACTGTTTTGAGTTACCGAAACGAAATGTCAAACTTCAACTTGATTACTAATAGCAGTATTCAAAATGAGATAGGAGGCGAGACTAAATTTATCAACGAATTACGAAAAAGATCTGGCTTTAAAAGTGATAATAACTTAACCCTTCTTAAATCTTTTGGAGCCAATTTATGGGTAACAGCACTTAAATATAAATATAGTCTTTTACCCGATCTATATCAGGCAAGTGGTATTATTAAAACACCAATGTCTGAATTGAGCCATAATGTAGAATTTAGTAGCTCTTGGCTGAATCCTATTTTAAATAAAGAGGGATATTATTTGCGGTTTAATGTGGGTGTAGTCCATAGTACCGACAAGTTTAATTATGATCAAAGTAATATTGACAGGTATACATCTGATATTTTTGGAGGCATTGATTTTGTTAAGAATTTAGGAATTATAAGATTTAAACTTGGCGGGAAAATACACAGGTATAATTTTAACAACAGTAAACCATTAACAGCTCTCACACCAATTGCAGATTTGGCTCTTAATTTTAGTAATACGCATCGAATGTCTTTTAACTGGAATGATGACTTTATACCACGTAGCTCAAAACTATTCTACCAAGATACAATTATTTACTCATACAACTATTTCACCACAAAAAGTAATTTGTTAAAACAATTTGACAGGGAATCAAGTATTGGTTTTAATTACATGTTTACTGATATGTTCTACAGATTAACATTAATTGTTACCAGTCAATATAGATTTAAGGCAAAGGGGGCAACATATGATTATTTGCAAAAAAGTGACACCACCTATGCTACGCCAATAGAGTCGCTTAGATCATATCAAAGAGGAGATGTTGATCTATCTTTTACAAAAGGAATAGGGATGATACCAATAGAGGCTAAGTTCACGGGAACATATAGATTCGACAAAAACTCTAATTATATACTTGATATTTTGAATAAAATTGATTTCGTAGAATATGCTACAGGACTCAGCATTGAATCAAATTTTAAAAAAATAATCAATGGTGAAGTCGGAATCAAAATTGTTAAGTCAACATATACCCAATCATTGTCAAATGAAGTAAGTCAGAACTTATTTGAATTTAACTCCAAAGTAAAATTTTCATTTACTCCAAACCTTTATTTTGAAATCCAATATCAGTTTAAGGATAATTCGATTGAAGATTTTAGGATGCATAACAGTTACATTAATAGCCTTTTAAGGTACAGATTTAAGAATCAAAAAAATGAACTATCTTTAATTGGACGGAATCTTTTACATATGAATCAACAACGATGGGCAAGTATTTCTTATCGTAATGGATACTTTATAGAACGATATTATAATCAAATTCCAGGTTATCTCTTAATTAGTTATTGCCATAAATTTTAGTCTCTCTCTACAAATAATACGCTTATACGTATTATTCACCTATAATATACACCAAACATCTTTTGCTCTTCAGCATAGGATTCATCCTCGGAACAGTTTTATGTGTATTGTCACATGGCTATAATATACTTTTAATATCCCTTAGTCTAATGGGGTGTTTGTACAAGTACTAATGGGATATGAGCAAATAGCTTTCTTTGTCAGTTGGAAAATCCAGCGCGCGTTGACCCCGTGCGCCGGTCGAAGTTGACCCCTTTGACCAAAATATGACTGCCCCCTTGTGCCAAAATAAAAATGACCCCTGTCGACATATTAGCCGGCAGGGGTTTTTT
>BNXH01000111.1 GCA_025999435.1 Bacteroidia bacterium
ATACAAAATAGAACAAAAGAAAAAGTTATACAAAGATGGTATTTTTTATGATGAGGCTGAAGGAAGGTATTGGCTTGAGCAATATTTGCGAAAACAAGTGTCAGAACAAACGATTTCAATTGATTCGATTTTTTCTTCATCAGACTTATATAATAACTATATAAATTTAACTTTGGAATGGATGTTGCAAGAAAAAAGAAAAAAAATAGCAAAGACAATGCCTCCAGACGAAGTTCTATTTTTTCATAGTCAAATTGCATACATAGAATTTTATGATAAAATGCAAGAATGGATTATTGAATACAATATAGACATAATGACTGGTGGTTTTATAAATCATACTTATACTCATTTATTATTTTTAAATGATCCGAAAGCATTAGAGAAATTTAGTGAAATAATAAATGACTTTATAAAATCAAAAGGCAAAAAATATATACCTGCTCGGATTTTAGATTTACTTAACAATATGAGATCTCCTTTTGCTATTGAACAATTAGTTAAACTAACAAATGAACGTTTCAATATTGTTTTAATGTCAGATAATGAATCTATTTCGATTGAATCTTATACTTTGTATATATTGGCTACTATGTGGAATTCTGAAAACAGGAATACTAAAGAAAATTTAGATTATTCAAATTTGTTTAAAGATTCAGCTTTTTTGAAAAAGCATAAAAAAGAAATTGTTAAAAAAGCTTTTATATTAAAACAAAAATATAAAGAAGAACAAGGGTATTGGATGAAAAATATGCCATTCAACAATAACAAATAGGTGAAAAAGTCTCTATTAATCATATTATTATTCTTTTCTGTATTGCCTGTTCTTGGGCAATACGGACAGGATAGTATTGGCTTAGTAATGGGCGATATACGCAGCGGTGAAGAACAGGCGGCCTTTAAGGTAGACTATACAATCAATCCGGATATAAAAGCCCTGCCGGTAAAAGCGGACGGGACTAAGGATGAAGTAAAAGAAGGGACGAACTATACTATATCTAAGGGCGAGAACGGCAAATACACCTTTATTCTGACCGACAGCGAAGGTAAGGAACATAAGGTAGAAGCGGATACCATGCCGGCTACTATAGAGGATAAGGAAGGCAATACCTACGAAGTAAACGAAAAGGGAGAGGTGAAGCCAGTATCCAAAAACTCAGATATCAAGCTCGACCCGGCAACGAAAGATACACAGAGCAAACTCGCCGCCCTTTCCTTTAAAGCTACGGCAAATACGAAATATGCTTTGGACGAATACAGAGATGTATATGACAAGGTAACCGAATATAAAGATCAATACAAAGCAGAAGGTACAGCCATAACAGCTTCGGCTAAGTTTATGCTGCCGGGTGCGAGCGATGAAATAGCCGTATATATTAAAGAAAATAAGGACAATAAGCTTATTCCTGAGAAAGTACGCTTTGTAACGGGTAAAGGCAAGGAGTATTCGGCTGTATATGATAATCAAACAAAAGGATGGACGCTGACCATCGTCGGCGGACAAGCTAACGACGGGCAGGAACTGTATGCCGTACAGGAGGTAAGCAAGGATAAGTATGAGACGCTTGGCAAGCTGAATATCTTCACCTATGCGCCGCTCAACCGCAGTGTAACGCTTGTTCCGGTGAACGGAAAGATGAACAACCTGGATAAGCAAGCCGTACAAGACGGGTTGAATGAAATCTACAATAAAATAGGCATTACCTGGACGGTGAATGTTCTGGATCAGTTGCAGGGAACAAAAGAACCTTTCAAATATACGCCGAAGAATGGCTCGACCTTTAATGTGACGGGCAGCGGCTTATTGTCGATATTTACCGATGACATGAAGGCGATTAATGAAGCCTTTAAGCAGTCGGGAGAGTATCAGGAAGATGGTTTGTATCTATTTGTAATAGGAGATAAAGCCAGTGAAAGCGGAACAGAAGGTGATATGCCGCTGGGAAGCCAGTTCGGGTACCTGTTCCCGGGTGCATCGATACGCACTATTGCCCATGAAGTCGGTCACGGGGCTTTCAATCTGGAACACCCGTTCGACCGTCCGGGACGAAACAGTTTTGGCAAAGGTGATTTAGCCTATAACCTGATGGAGTACGGCAGCGGCACGGAACTGGTGAAACTGCAATGGGATCAGACAAGGGCTCCGGGACATGTGATAGGGTTGTTCCAGAAGGATAAGAGCGGGATGAGTGTTGCCGATGGTGGATTATTGGAATTACAAGCACTATTGGATAAACTGGGGCAGGACGGCTTTGCCTTATTGAAGAAATGCGATACGAAAATAATATCAACAGACAGCCCATTACGTCATATTGCCATCTTCGGGAATAGCTACAAGTATATAGCGGGAATATTGGAAGAATCCGGACAGTTGAAACTGTCGGAAATTACCTCCATTCCTGCAAGTGAAATACAAAAAACCACGAAGCTCACCATTGATAAAGACCTGACGCAATTTATCCTGCTAAAGAAAGGAGATTCCTATATAATATGTTCGGTTTCAGAAAAACATGATTACGGATTATGCGACCCGTCATTTAAAGTGACAGACCAATTCTATGAGTATCTGAAAGAAGATATAACAAAATGCGCTGAGAAAAATGGAAACAAACTGAAGCTCATCCGACAAGCTATCCGTGAAAAGCTTGATAACCAATTTTATAATGAGAAAGGCGTCAAGCTTTGCATAACACTGAAAACCGTACAGGGAGATGAAGAAACCCTGTTAAGTCCCGGAGTAGATAAGTGCGAGAATGCTGAAATATTCCTGAAAATAGATGTAAATCTTGAAACAGACGAAGTAAAGGTAAGCATCGACTGTTCGGACAACTATCTGAAAGAATATGTAGGAAAATGGCAGGCAAAAGCCCGGCAATACGAGGCGGACTGGGGTGAGCCTGTTGATATGGAAGAGCTCCGCCTGCAAGTTATCCAAGATTTAGAAGATGTAGAGGTAGCCCAATCATTCCTCGATAACTTGGTACAATCTGCAAATGCTTTGATTAGCAATAAGATTGCCGGTTTTGTGGAAGGCGTGCAAGTTTCGCAGAAGATAGCCAAGAATGTATGGGATGAAGGGAATATAAACAAGAGTACGTGGCATAGTATTGGTGAGCATGCTGAAGAACATATCCTATGGCCGGGATTTGCTCAGTTTAATCCTTTCGTTGGAGGTGCAACAGATGGAGTTATCGATGAAGTGGTAGGTATACCGGTTGCTATCAAAGGTGTTTATGGCATCATGACTGATAAGGAACAGCGCGAAGCGATGGCCGCAATGTTTACTAAAGATGGTCTCAGGCAAATGGCCGAATCCATGGCTCAGGAAGTTGTAGACATTGCAGGGGATAATGAACGGCTGGCACATGCAGGAGGAAATACAACTGTCAAAGTGGCCACAATGCTTGTGCCTGGAATGCAAGTTACAAAACTAACAAAATTAGACAAGGTCATCGATGCTGCAACTGAAGGTTTAGATAAATTCAGAGGAATAAAAAAAATCAAGACAAAAATTGATAACTTGATAAATAAATCCAACGATTTACCAGCGAGAAAAAAGGCAATGAAAGATTTCTTTGACGAAATGGATCCGGAATTTGTTAATTTAGTAATGGATCTTGATATTGAAAATTTTGATGCCGTTTTAAAAGAAATGGCACAAACGTGGAGGAAATTCCATGGGGAGAAGTTCATGTTTGACAATATGAAGAATCGAGGTGATGATTTTGTAAGGCAAATCCAAAAGTTTGAAGCTGTTTTTGATGACGGAACAAATTATGCAGCGGATATTTTACTTAAAACAGGAAAACGTTTGGAATATAAAAGCTGGAAGAAAGTAACTTTTGGAACTCTGATGAAAGGCGACCAGTTCAGAGATCAACTAAAAAATTACATTAAATCGGGTAACTTTGAATATGTGATTGATGGACAAAAGTTGATAAAAGATGGAGTGCCTGACCCAAGTAAATTTGTAAGAGAACAGTTCCAAGAAGTGTTTAAGAAAAATAATTATTCTATTTATGAGGAATTAGTAAAAGAACAAAAAGATGTATTTGTGAAATATGGAATAAATTCTAAATCTAAATTTATTCAGGAAATAAATAATGTTGATAGTGATTGGTATAAATTATTTAAAGTCGAATAGTTATGAAGAACAAAATAATACTTAATGTAAATAGTTTTATTTTAGATACTGATTTAT
>BNXH01000112.1 GCA_025999435.1 Bacteroidia bacterium
TTCCGTGTTCGATCTTTATCCGGTAGTTACGTTTCTCTTTAAATACAATATCATCCATCGGCAGTGAAAGCTGATACAATGAGCCGAAGCCCGATCCCTTCCATTTTCCAAACTTGTCAGCCAACAGGTATTCTTTAGAGATAGCACTGAATGTACTGTCGTTTTCCAGATTTATTTGTACGAAGAACCAAATATTCTGATAAGGATAATTTACGTTATTGGTAACTTCTATCGACATGAGGTAAGGCCTGTTCAGTTCGAAAAGGGTAGAGTCTATATCGAAAAACAGCGTATCGTTTTGTGCCCACTCCGTATTCTTTAATTCATGAAAATTATAATATATCTCCCGATGATTACAAGAGGTATAAACAATGGCCAAGAATACGCACAGCAGGGCGCGAAGGGCTTTATTATTCAGGCTTTTTCTGATCAGACGGTCCATTGTTATTTCTGTACGGCTTATTTCTATTCCGGTTTTTCCTATGTCGATTTTCCTGCTGGTTGCCAGGTTGTCGGTTCTCCTGCTGATTATTATTTGGTTGTTTATTTTCTTGTTGAACCTGATTATTCGGTTGGCTTGGCTGGTTCTGATTGTTATTTCCAGGCTTAATATTTAACTGTTTGTTGTTGCCTTGGTTTCTTGGTTGTTGCCTGTTCTCCGGATTCTTGCCCTGACGGTTCAGATCCTTATTCTCATTATTATTTTTCGAGAATTTCTTCTTATTTCGGTTGCCGCCGCCATTATTATTGTCAAACCGGTTGATATTCTCTTGCAGAATATCGTGTGATGTCGGTTTTTCTGCTTGCTCCTGAGCCTCATTCGCCAAATGGGCAGGCCTTCCTCCCTGTTTGTTAATCTTGATTACTTCAAAAACACGTTCCTTAGGTAAAGTGACAAGGTTTGCGGCAAAATTCTTGTCTGTCGAATACGTCATTTCCCCGGACAGGATATCTGTTTTGAAATGGTAGAATGAACCGTCTTTTGTTTCCAATACAGCTTCGCGGGAAGGCAACTTTCGTTGCGCTTCTACATATGTATCGACCTCAAAGTTGAGGCAACATTTCAGTTTACCACACTGTCCGGCGAGTTTTTGCGGATTCAAAGGAATGTCTTGTAAACGGGCAGCCGATGTAGATACCGAAATAAAGTTCGACATGGAACTGGAACAGCACAGTTCGCGTCCACATGGACCGATACCGCCTACACGCCCTGCTTCCTGACGGGCCCCGATTTGTTTCATTTCTATCTTTACACGAAATTCAGAAGCATATACCTTGATCAGTTGGCGAAAGTCTACACGCTCGTCGGCTATATAGTAGAAAATGGCCTTGTTGCCGTCTCCCTGATATTCTACGTCACTGATTTTCATTGCCAAAGCAAGCTCTTCGGCTATCTCACGCGCGCGCAACATTGTTTTATGTTCTTTAGCCCTGGCCTCGTTCCATTTTTCTATATCATTGGGCTTGGCTATGCGGTAGATGCGCTTGGTTTCGCCTCTGTAATTGTTTTTCAGCATTTGCAACTGCACCAGTTTGCCGGTGAGCGTAACTTCGCCGATGTCGTGTCCCGGAGTGGCTTCTACGGCTACCATATCTCCTTTAAATGCTTCTATGTTGTTACTGTTGAGGTAGTAGCTTTTGCGAGTGTTCTTGAATTGTACTTCTACCATTTGCGATTCGCCTGCTATCTCCGGCAAATCTTGCAGCCAATTGTATACTTCCAGTTTATTGGTTCCACTGCAGCAGCCTCCTTTTTTTGAACCGCAGCAACCACCTCCACCGGACTTACAGCCACAGCTTCCTCCCGATTTGCATCCACATGTTTTAACCGCGGTTTTGGCGGAAAGGTCTACTTCTCCTGTTTCCGGTACTTTTCCATTTGATTTGGCACACGTACATCCTATAGGTGTTTTGCAAGTACCTTGACAATCGAATGGGTATGTATTTTGGTTTGAATTCATTATAATATAATATTTAATTAATAAAACAAAGCCCCTTTTTCCGGCTTTGTGGGTTTATACGGTTCACAGTCAACGGTTAGCGGTTTGCAGATTGTCGACTGTAAGTTATGCGTCCCCTAAATTACTAAATTTTTGAAATTAACTTTTTATCAACATAGTAATTTTAAGGCACAGATCGAAAAATACCATTTTGGCATTTACGTTCTGTTCTATATGTCTTTCGGCCAAAGCCAGTTCGTCCATAAATCCGGTAATATTGCGCTCATTGATGAACGGAGCGAAACGGGTACCGAAATTTGCTTCGTCGGACGATACGTATATCATTTCGGGATGCTTGAGATTACTTATAAAGTATTCACGAATCATCCGCTGGCTATATATCAGAAAACTTTTCTGGTTTTCGCGTCCTACGCCTGCCAGTTCGTTTCCTATGGTTTTTATTTGTTTAATATCCCGTGCATACGAAGCACGCATCATTTGTACAAACAGGTTGAAGAAGAGCTTGTGTTCTTCGTCGAGACTGATTGTTTCTATTGCTTTCAGGTAACTGCCTTTCGACAAGTGCGCAACATTCCCGGCATCTTCGGGCGTGATGTTGTATGCCGACTCCAAAGCCTGTACGATATCTTGTTTTTCTATACCGTGTATATTAATCCGCTGGCAGCGCGACTGTATGGTCGTAATAATGTTGTCGGGCGTATCGGAAACGAGCAGGAAAACTGTGTTTTCGGTAGGCTCCTCTATGATCTTGAGCAACTTGTTGGAGCACGATTCGTGCATCTTTTCAGGCATCCAGATAATCATGGTCTTGTACTTTGCCTCATAGATGCGCAGGCTCAGTTTGCGGAGAATTTCCTCACTTTCCTTCGCATAGATCAGCCCCTGCGAGTTTTCGGCATCGATATACTCCAGCCATTGGTTATAGCTGAAATAATAATCCTTCTCTTTTATAAAGTTGCGCCAATCGGTAATATAGTCGTCACAAACTTCTTTTTTCTTCGCTGCTTTTTTTACGATAGGGTAAACAAAGTGCAAGTCGGGATGTGCCAGATGATTGTATTTGATACAGGATGGACATTGCCCGCACGAATCGTTTTCCGATGGATTCTCGCAGTTAAGATATTGGGCATAAGCCAGCGCCAAAGGAAACTTACCGATTCCCTCCGGTCCGCAAAAGAGCTGTGCATGGGGTATTACCCCTTCTCTGGCTGTACGTGTCAGCCGCTCTTTTACTTCTTTTTGCCCTATTATATCTTTAAAAAACATTTTTAATTAAACCCATAATGTTAACTGTTCTATATTTTCTTTCTTTATGATTGGTTCAGGCTTTTTTTCTATTTCAAAATTACAAACGAGGGCTTCAACTACAGATTGTCTATTCTCTATTTTACCGCCACTATGATAAAAATGGTCTTTTTTTAAAATGTTAAATTTATTCCAATATTTATCTATCATTTCATTTTTTCTCCAATTATTATGATGCCATGTTGAAAGAATAAATTTAGATTTCGTATTACTTAATAAGTTAAATAGTAATTTTTCATCATCTTCTGTCCATCCATTATAATAATCAACATATCTTCCAAAATATGGAGGGTCACAATAAATTATATCATCTTCTGTAGCCAAAGAGATTATTTCAGAAAATGATTTGTTATAAAACATCCAATCAGGCTCTGGCCTTATCTCTTTTGAGACAGCCAATATTTGGTTTATGATTTTAGTCCTATAAGCTTGAGCAAATCTGTCCGGCTTTTTGCAAAAAGGAATGTTCCAACCTCCCTTTTTGTTAAATCGCATCATACCATTAAATCCCGCTCGAGATAAAAAAATAAAATCAAAAGGAGAATATTCGCCACTATTAAATCTATTCCTAACTTTTAGATAATAAGCATATCCGTCATTATCGGCATCTTTCAAAAGAATATTAGCTTGTTGCAAATACTCTTGCATTTGCAATGCTGTTAAAGATTCATCTTGAATTCCTTTATAAAAATTAATTATATGAGGATTTGTGTCGTTTAAGATAGCTTTTTTATATCCGGAATTAAAAGCGACAACACCAGTTCCTAAAAATGGTTCTATCCATCTACCTGTAACTTTGGGCGTCACACTTCTAATCCAAGGAACTAATTTGGTTTTAATACCTTGACTTTTAATAGGAGGGATTATTATTTTATTTTTTATACTCATCTTTTGTCTTATTGCAAAAC